>JAKFDL010000104.1:0-86644 GCA_036676175.1 Methylotenera sp.
CTACCAAAGTGAATGTGGTAGCCACCACGGCTAAACCAATCTCTTCTGTGGCTTCCATCGCTGCTTCAAACGGTGTTTTACCCATCCGCGAATGACGCACAATATTTTCCACTTCCACAATGGCATCATCCACTAAAATTCCCACCACGAAAGACAGGGCGAGCAAAGTGACGACATTGATAGAAAAGCCCAGGTAATGCATGCCGATAAACGTGGGGATAACAGACAGAGGTAAGGCCACAGCCGTTACAAATGTTGCACGGATATCTTTTAGGAAAAGCCATACCACCAGTACAGCGAGCAGGGCACCTTCGTACAATAACGTCATAGAAGCATCGAATTCTTCTTGTACAGGTTTTACAAAATTAAACGCTTCAGTAATCGTAATGTCGGGATGCTCTTGCTTAAGTGTTTCTAAAGCCTGCTCGACGCCAGCGCCCACTTCGATTTCACTGGCACCCTTGGTGCGGCTGATGTCAAAACCCACTACGCTTTTGCCATTAAGCAGAGCCAGTGATTTGGGTTCTGCAATGGTATCCATGACGTTGGCTACCTGGTTTAAGCGGATACTGCGGCCATCGCTGAGCGAGATTTCCATATGCGCCAGTTCGTCGGCAGATCGTGCGTTGGCAAGCGTACGGATGGGTTGGTCGCTACCGCCAATTTTGGTTGTACCGCCTGCAATCTCAAGCTGGGAGCTACGCAATTGACGCGAAATGTCAGCGGCAGTCGCATTTAATGATTGTAATTTAGCCGTGTCCAGAGATACCCAGATTTGACGATTGACGCCTCCAACCCGGTTAACCCCGCCCACGCCTGTTACGCCAAGTAATGTTTTGGTTAATGTGTCATCTACAAACCAGGAAAGCGCTTCGTCATCTTTACGGGTCGAACTGATGGTAAATGCCAAGATAGGCGAGCCAGCAACGTTTATTTTTGAGACGACTGGGTCGCGCAAATCCGCAGGCATATCCGCGCGCACTTCAGATACCGCGGAACGCACTTCATCTAACGCTTCTTGTGTGGGCTTTTCTAAGTTAAATTCAGCGGTAATCGTTACGCTGCCATCCGTGATTTTGGCGTAAATATGCTTAATGCCTTGTAGTTTGGCGATGGAGTTTTCAAGCTTGCGCGCCACTTCATTTTCTAGCTGGGAAGGCGAGGCGCCAGGGAGCGCAGCAACGACGCTAATGGTTGGCAGCTCAATGTCAGGAAAATTTTGTATTTTCATGGCATTAAAACTTTGGAAGCCTGCTAAGCTCAATAGAATAAATAGGATAAGCGCGGGAACAGGATTTTTAATCGACCAACTAGAGATATTCATTTGAGTCAGTCTGCTGTTTTTGGATTTGATTGCACAACATTCACGCTATCACCATCGGCTAAGAATGCACCGCCAGTCGCCACAAATTGGCTATTCTCATGCTCATCTAGACCGATAATTTCTACATTGCCTTCCTCGCGGTTACCCGTTTGTACTTTAATTTGGCGTACTTTCTTTTGCGCATCCACTTGCATGACGTAGGCAAAACCATCTTTCATGACTACCGCCGTGGCGGGCAACACTAAAGCTTCCTTCGCACCTATGACAAATCTGCCTCGTGCATACATGCCCACTTTGGCTTGATTCGCTGAATTGGCAAAATCCACAAATACAATCGCGTTGCGGGTTTGGCTATCCACAATCGGGGAGGTAGTGCGTACTTTACCAATGAGATTTGTGCCATCTGGCAACGTGAAATTTGCAGTCATACCAGGCTTTATTTTGCTCACATCACTGGAGGTCAGCTCTGCACGCCACTCTAAGCGACCTTGGCGAATCAAGCGAAAGAGCTCCTGCCCGGATGAAGCCACGGCGCCTACAGTGGCGCTACGGGTGGAGATAATGCCGCTATCTGGCGCAGTCAGCACAGTTTGCTTTAGGCGTACCTGTTGTGTTTGAATGGCCGCTTGCATTGCCTGCAAACGCGCTTGTGTAGTGGCTTCCAGGCTCAATAGCTGTTCAACTTGTTGTTTGCTGATTGCGCCAGTATCCTGGATACTGCGCGCGCGACTGGCGTTGCCGGCAGCTTCCAAGGCGGCGGCTTTGGTTTCTGCTACGTTGGCGGTTGCCTGTGCTAAATCAGCCTGTATGGTGCTGTCGTTAAAGCGCGCCAATACTTGTCCACGCTTTACATGGTCGCCAACGTTAACCAAGACTTCTTTCAAGGCTAACCCGCTAGTTTCTGCGCCGATAATGGCCTCTTGCCAAGCGGCGATACTACCGTTGGCGGCAACGTTTTGATTTAACATCGCACGAACCGGTTTTACCGTATTCACAGTAAGTGCGGGTTTGCTAACATGGTTAGAGGCGGCTTCTGCAGGTGTTTCTGGAACGGTTTTCTCTGAGCCGATTAGCGTAGATAGCCACCACAGGCCGAGTAAAGTCGCGCCGATCAATAATGCGTATCGAGTATTTTTGTTATTTATCATTAATGTCTTTCATGTCTTTCCCTTGCGGTTATAGAACCGCTTTTTGGTGTTTTGAGTGATTTCTGCACTTTCAATCGGCGTACCTACCTGCCAGCCGCCGCCTGCTGCGCGATACAGGTTAAGCCATGCATTGGCGCGGTCTTGTTGCAGGGTGAGCGCAGATTTTTTCGTTTGCATGAGGCTGCGTCTGGCGTCTTCCACATCAATCATGTTGGCAAAACCAGCCTTTTGCTTGGTTTCAATCGCCACTAGATTGTCTTGTAAGCTTTGTAGTGCTTGTTGTACATCGACATCGCGCTCACCATTGTTATGTAAATTGATAAGCGCATTTTCAACTTCTTTTACAGCCGTTTGCACCGTGCTGCGATACTTAGCTGCAGCTTCGGTATAGCGCGCCTCAGCCACGTCTTGATTCGCTTTTAATGTACCGCCATCAAAAATCGGCAGGGTAACCGACACGGGCCCCAACGACCACACACGGCCGCTGCTTACAAAGCTGTCACTTGAAATGCGCATCCAGCCAATCGAGCCGTTCAGTGTGACTTTGGGATAGCGCTCAGCGGCAGCATCTTTTACATTGGCAGCAGCTGTTATTAAGTCGGCCTCAGCACGATAAACATCTGGCCGCTGAGCTATCACCTGCGCAGGTACCTCATTAATAATAAACAACATCTTTAAATTGATATCAGGCTTACTGCTTTGCGCAGCGCTCAGTTTCTCGCGCACTTCTGGCTCTGGTAAATAGGTGAGCGCAGTCAGGTTTTTCACCTCGAGCTCGCATTGCAATGCTTGATAACGTGCTTGTTGCTTATCATCTGCGGCATTGGCATGTGCGATGGTTTTTTTACTGACATCGGTAAAGCCGGCATCAAATGCAATGTTGTTTAAGCGTGCGCTTTCTGTGCTGGAGTTTGCTATGGCAGTTTGCATGACCGATTGTTGCGTGCACAGCAAATAATTGAAATAGCTGGTCGCTACTTCTGCCGCTACTACTACCCTCGCTTCATGCCAAGCTGCTTTAGCCGCTTTTTCTTGTCTATCTGCGGCTTCGGCGACGGCTTTATGTGCGCCGTATAAATCTAGTTCCCATGCGGCTTGCAAGCCTGTCTGCAAGATATCCTGTGGCTCGTTTACACCAAAATCACCGCCTCCGATTGTTTGCTGATTAATTCCACTGCCAAAACTACTATCTTCGGGTTGTTGCAAGCTGCGTTGTGCGCTGGCGTTCGCATCGAGCTTTGGCTGGCGCGCAGCGTTGGTGCGTACGCGATTGGCGCGTGCCTCTGCAAGGTTTGCCACTGCTGTCGCTAGTGTAGGTGCTTGTAACTGTGCCGTGTTGATTAAATCCAGCAATACCGGGTCTGGGTAGCGCTGCCAAAATTCCAGTAGATTATTGATTTCACCATCATGCGGCAATGGTGCTTGCCAAGTGGCTGGTGGTTTAGTTTCAGCTAAGGTTTGGCTAGGATTGAATTTTTTGGCGAGTTCATCCAAAGCTGCGCAGGCAGTTAATGATAGGCAAGCAATCGCTAAAGTAAGGTGCTTTTTTATTGGCATTGGGTTTATTGAAGTTTTGCTGCGAGCGTTTTGGTTTGTTCGGCATCTTTTTTTGCCTGCTCTGCGCTCCATTCGACACTTACCCAGCCGTTTAAGTTTTCGAGTGCAATTTGCGTGAGTGCATGTATCCATGCGTCATTGTCATTAAGTGCAGGAATGTACTGGTAATCACCGCCGCCATTGCTTTTAAAGATATGCTTACCTTCCATGGCAATTTCTTCCAATGTTTCCAGGCAATCGCTGCTAAACCCGGGGCAAATGATATCGATACGTTTTGTTTTCGCTTTGCCTAAATCTTGCAGAGTATTCGCCAGATAAGGCTTTAACCATTCCTGTTTACCAAAGCGGGATTGAAACGCCACTAAATACTGTCCCTTGCTTAAACCCAGGCTTTCCGCCAGCAAACGTGCAGTTTTGTGGCAGGTGCAGTGGTAAGGGTCACCTTTAGTTAAATGTACTTTCGGCACACCATGAAAGCTCATCACTAATTTTTCACCTGCGGAAAAGTCAGGTCTGCCATTTATTTCCCAGTGTTTTAGTACGCTTTTTTCTAGCGCGGCAATATAGGCAGGGTGGTCGTGGTAACCGCGCACGGTGCGGATACCTGGCACATTGCGCATTTTCAGCAGCACTTTCCATACTGCGTCATAAGCAGAACCAGTACTGCTGGCAGCGTATTGCGGAAATAATGGCAACACCAAAATACGGTCGCAGTGTTGTGCTTTTAATTTTTCAATAGCCGACTTCATGCTGGGGTTGCCATAGCTCATACCCAATTCCACCGCAAATGGTGACTTGATTTTTTGGCCTAAATAGCCCTGCAGCATTTTTGTTTGGCGTTGTGCGTACACCATTAATGGCGAACCATCAGGCATCCATACTTGCGCATATTTAGCAGCTGATTTTTTTGGGCGAATCACCAAAATAATGCCATTTAAGATAAACCACCAAATGGCACGTGGAATTTCCACCACACGGGTATCGCTTAAAAATTGTTTTAAATAAGGGCGTAATGCCTTTGCAGTAGGCGCATCTGGAGTGCCCAAGTTGGCCAGTAAAATGCCGACTTTAAGTTGGTCGCCGTGTTCGTATTTTGGTTCCGGGTTGTAGTAAGCCATGTACTTTTCTATTAATTATTGGAAAGTGCGTTAGATAACAGTTTTGCAGTCACATCCACAATTGGTATCACACGCTCATAAGCCATCCTTGTTGGCCCGATAACACCCAGCGTGCCGACGACTTGGCCGTCTGCCTCATACGGCGCGGTAACCACACTACACTCATCTAAAGGTAGGTAGCCACTCTCGCCGCCAATGAAAATTTGAATACCCTCTGCATGCTGGCTATTATCCAAAAGTTGCATCAATGAAGTCCTGCGTTCAAAAACCTCGAACAACTTACGTAGGCTATTCACATTGGTAGAAAGTTCATCTATATTCAGTAAGTTGCGTTCACCAGCAATCACTACACCCTCGCCAGCTGCCGCATTGGTATTGGCCTGTAGGGCAGCGTTCATCAGCACGTTCATATCGGTTTGCATCTGTTTGAGTTCGGCATGAAGTTTTTGCTGCACTTCTTCAAAAGTTTGGCCAGAAAAATTGGCATTGAAATAATTGCTTGCTTGGGTAAGTTCGCTGGCTGAATACGGTTTTTCACTGAGGATAATGCGGTTCTGCACGTTGCCATCACTTGTGACGATAATGACTAATATTCTTTTTTCGGTCAGGGGAAGAAACTCTAAATGCTTAAAACTTAGCGTTTTCCGCTTCGGAATCATCACCAAACCAGCAAACTGCGTCAGTTGCGACAGCATATCGGCGGCGCTGTTAATCAGCTCGTTTTGGTTGGGTGAGCTTAAGCCGCTTTTCAGTTGGTTAAAAGCTTTGGTTTCTAAGGGCTGCACCGTCAGTAAAGTATCTACAAATAAGCGGTAACCTTTTTGGGTGGGTATGCGGCCAGCCGATGTGTGGGGACTGGCTATAAAACCCAGCTGTTCTAAATCGCTCATTACATTGCGGATGGTCGCTGGGCTTACATCCAAGCCGCTGTGCTGTAAAAGCGTGCGCGAGCCTATGGGTTGACCATCACTGATGTAATGTTCTACCAGGGTTTTAAGCAGGATTTGCGCGCGTTTATCCATCAGGTATTTAGGGCGTTAATTAAGATTGTTAATGCGTGAAATAAGTATGACGCTATTTTGCCTGAATTAGTGCGGACAGAATAGCTGGATTTGCTTCTCACCTTAGCGCATCTGTGATTTAATTCAACCATTAAAACAACTGTGCAAACAACCGTGCAAACAACCTCGACCGCCTTTTCTTCAATCGGCATCATCGGCAAATACATGAATCCATCGGCCTTGCTGCAAATGCAGTCGGACCTAGCTGATTTGGTGCGTCATTTACGTGCTAAAAACATTGAAATTTGGCTAGAGCAAAATACTGCACAATATGCGGAACTCACTGGTTTTCACACAGCCAGTTTAGAAGATATTGGCAAAAAAATAGATTTAGCCATCGTGATGGGAGGCGATGGCACCATGCTAAGTGTAGCGCGTAGCCTGATTGGCGATAATATTCCTTTGGTCGGTATTAATCGCGGACGTTTTGGTTTTTTAACCGATTTGCGCGCAGAGGAGATGCTGGCAGCCATTGATGATATTTTAAATGGTGCTTATCAAATTGAAAAACGCATGTTACTTGAGGCAAGTGTTTATCGTGCCAACAAGCAAATATACCAAGGCATCGCTTTGAATGACGTGGTAGTGAAAAGCGGGCTTAGGTTGATTGAGCTAGAGGTGAAAGTAGATGGCAAGTTTGTGCATAAGCAGCGCTCAGATGGCCTTATCTTATGTACACCTACCGGAACTACCGCTTACTCGCTCTCAGCAGGTGGGCCGATTTTGCACCCCAATGTAGATGCAATTACGTTGGTGCCTATTAGCCCACACACACTGAGCAATCGCCCGATTGCGTTAAATAGTGATAGTAAAATTGAAATCAGTTTAGTGCAGATTGATACTGCACAAGTGAGCTATGATGGGCAGTTTCAGTTAGATTTAGAAGTAGGAGACAAGATCATCATCCAACGTGCGGCCAAAAATATTTCGTTGCTGCATCCAAGCGAATATTGCTACTTCGAAATGTTGCGCAATAAATTAAACTGGGGTTAGTTCGTGCTGCAATCCCTCTCCATCCGTGATTTCATCATTGTAGAAGCGCTCGATTTAGAATTTTCGGTCGGTTTTACTACGCTTACTGGCGAGACTGGTGCTGGTAAATCTATCCTGATTGATGCGTTATCACTCGCTTTGGGTGAGCGCAACGATGGCGCAGTGATTCGCGCAGGTGCAGAACGCGCAGATATCAGCGCGACGTTTTCAAGTAATCAATCTGCTTTAAATTGGCTAGAGAACATTGCTCTGGAAGCCGCTCCAGTATTGGTTCTCAGGCGTGTTATTTATGCAGATGGCCGTAGCCGTGGCTTTATCAATGGTGTCGCCGTCACCATCGGCCAGCTAAATGAGCTGGGCGAGTTATTGGTAGATATTTATAGCCAAAACGCACATCACTCGCTGCTTAAAGCTGCCACGCAGCGGCAAATTTTAGATGAATATGCGCAACATGTTGATTTGGTCAACCAAGTTTCCAAGCAATATAAAACTTGGGTAGATTTACATCGTCAGCGCGTAGAGGTTGAAAAAAACGCAGCAGCTTACGCGGATGAGTTAGCCGAATTGCGCGATAAGACGCTCGAGCTAAAACAACTCAATTTTGAGATTAGCGAATGGGAAGATTTACAGGCTGAGCATCATAAGCTGGCCAATGGCGCTTCTTTGCTTTCTGGGTTGGAATCTTGTATTGCCGCTTTAGATGACAATGAACCTGCTGTCATTAGTATGCTGGCGCAAGTGCAAAGCAAGCTTGTTGGCTTGGTAGAGTTTGATAGTCAATTAAAAGAAGCTGCCGATGAAGTGGATTCTGCAATCATCCAGTTAGAAGAAGCCTCTCGCAGTTTAAACCGCTATCTACAGCGCGCAGAGCTAGACCCAGCGCGATTAAACGAAGTCGAAAATCGCATTCAAGCCGTGCACAACACGGCGAGAAAGTACCGTAGCAAGCCAGAAGAATTACCCGATTTATTAAGCGCAGATGTAGCGCGCATGGCACTGCTGGAAACGTTTGCCAACGATGGTGTACTGGCAAAGCTAGAGGCAGAAGCCTTTGCGGCTTATCAGACTACAGCTAAACAATTAAGCATTAACCGCCAACAAGCGGCCAAAACATTAAGCCAAAAAATCAGTGCCGAGATGCAGCGCCTTTCTTTAAGTGGAGGCAAGTTTGATGTGGCTTTAACTGCTTGCGAGCCTACTAGCTATGGTTTAGAAACGGTGGAGTTTTTAGTGGCTGGCCATGCAGGGGTCGAGCCGCGCGCCTTGAATAAAGTGGCTTCTGGCGGCGAACTCTCAAGAATCAGTTTGGCGCTGCATGTGACAACAGCATCTCAAGGCAGTGTGCCTTGTATGATTTTTGATGAAGTGGATGTGGGCATTGGCGGCGGTGTAGCAGAAGTGGTGGGGCAGCTGCTGAAACAACTTGGTGCAGAGCGCCAAGTATTGGTGATTACCCATTTACCACAAGTGGCCGCGCAAGCGGCACAGCATTTACAAGTTAGCAAAACGCAAGCCAATGGCGCAACCTTAAGTCATATTCAACCTTTAAGCCAAACCGAACGGGTGGAAGAAATCGCACGTATGTTGGGGGGTATTCAAATTACCGAAACCACGCGTGAGCATGCGAAAGAGATGTTAGGCGTTTAACTACAACCGTCATTCCGTACAAGCGTAGCGCGATACGGAATCCAGTGGTTTTTTGTCGGGGGTAGCCCGACGGCTAATTACTTTCTTTTGTTTGTGCAAAAGAAAGTAACCAAAGAAAATCACACCCCGCTGCCGCTTTATCCTTCGGTCTTAGCGCCGCACCTGAGTGTCGGCTGCGGAACTCGCGCTTTCAGCACTCAAACAGTCCTCGCCGCCTACCATCTGCCACTCAAGCCGAAGGCGCGGCAAGGGGAATTCGGCGCAGCGCCTTGCAGTTATTGCCATGTGCGTGTTTACAAAGTTTTGGCCTTAGCCTTCTCGATATGCTCTTTGTATAGCTGAACTGGATATGTAATAAGAGCTATGATGCACCCTAAAGTTATTAGCGACATAAATACAGTACCTATAGCAAAAAAAGCAACTGCAAACCAATATTTGATTGGATTTGAAGCCAGTGTTATTAGAAGTCTTGTTGAGCGTTCTGTATAGCTTTCAGATACTAGAATTGGTTTAAGTGCCATTTCCCCCAAACAATATGCCATCAACCCAAACAAAATTGTTATGAAGAACATTTTAATCCAAGTTGGTTTTTTGATGTTTGCGTGGTAAGGCGTGCTTATTGCTGCCTTTAATTTCTCAGCTTCTCTTTGATGGGTAAGGATTTGATCCTCAAAGATTTGAACTTCTTGTATTGCTTCCGCTCGCTCAATAGGGTTTTTAATTGAGCGAGCTGCTTTTTTTAACGATTTTAAATCCAATTTATTGCCTTCCAGTGGCTACTTCGCCAATTCCGCTGCTTCGACTACCACTTTATACAGCTGCGCTTCTTGCGCGGTTTTTACACGTTCACCCACCGCTATTTGGTTGCGCTTGCCAGGTTGTACGCCGTTAATAATCATCGGCTGGCTTTGGCCAACGGCACGACCCGTTTGTGCATCGTATTTCACCACGCGCACTTGCACACGCCCAACAGGCAGACTGGTTCCATTTTCGACTACCGCATATAAATTACCACCATTATCAGCCTGTGCGCCGCTGCGGATGTATTTGGCTGGATTACGTGGTAAATCTAGTTTTACCGCATGCTCGGCCGCTTGTTTCCCAATCTCAGAATTGGAAGTGGCAGCGATTTGATAGTGTTGCAATGCGCCATCAATATCGCCACGACCTTCTGCAATATCACCCAGCAGTGCGTGACCAGGCGCGGTAGGTAGCAGCTCATTGGCACGTTTTAGAAATGGCTCGGCCTCAGCTTTTTTACCCATGTTATACAGCGCAATGCCGCTTTGTACATGCGGTTTAAAGTAGTCAGGCTGCATTTTAATGGCCTTATCGTAATATGCCAGCGACTCTTGGTTTTTCTTTTGGCTCAGCGCAATATCACCCAACAGCTCTTGAAAGCGGGGTTCGCGTGGTTCACCCGCAATGGCTTTTTGTGCCAAGGTGGTGGCGGTAGCGGTGTCATTTTTCTTCAGCGCGGCAATCGCATCGTCATAAGCTTTGTAGGCTGGTTGGCTGGCTTTGAGTTTACCCACTTTTTGCGCATAAGCTTCTTTGCCCATCTCGCCGCCAGCTCCCAGTTTTGCTAAGGTGACTTTGTTGGCATCTACACGTTCTTGAGAGGGAGGGTGGCTGGCAAATAAACCGGTGATAAAGTCACTTTTACGGTCTTTGCTCAAGCGCACAAAGGTTTCTTGCAAGGTCACCGCGGCGGCAGGGTCATAACCAGCTTTTTTCATGTATAGCATGCCGTAATAATCTGATTCGCTTTCAGCATCGCGGCCGTATTTGCTACCAATTAACTGCGCGCCCAACTGTGATGCCCCCACTGCCAGATTAGCGTAATCAGTGTTTGCCGTACCAATGCCCACAGCAATCATCGCACCTTGCATAAATATGCCACGCTCCATGCTTTTGGCGCCGTGACGTGCAGCGGCATGCACAATCTCGTGCCCCATGACTGCAGCTAGTTCCGCTTCACTATTCAGCTCGTACAGCAGGCCGCGATTAAACGCAATTTTTCCACCCGGCATCGCCCAGGCATTGGGCACAGAGTCGTTTATGACCACAAATTCATAAGGTAAATCGGGACGATCGGATACAGCGCCTAAGCGCTTGCCGATGCCTTGCACATAGGCGGTGAGTTCAGGATCGATAATATAGTCACCGCCTTGGGATTGACGCGCAGGTGAGTAGTTATCTTTGCCAATAGCAATTTCTTTTTCCTGGGAAACGAATTGAAATTCTTTTTTCTTGGTGACAGGATTAGTGCCGCAGTCGGTGACGCCCAGCGCTAACACCAGGGGTAAAAAATATTTGACGGCTTTGCTTACCAGGGAAGAATATAGATTAAGCATGTTAATCCCCTCAAAATGAGAACTTTTATTACTTTAGGGTTGGCTAGCTTTAAACTAAAACCATTGACCTAAAGGCTGGTTTTTATAACGCATTATCTATAACAAAAGCATACTTTAATAAACCCAATTTCTTAGTTATTGCCTTTTCTTTCCACAAGGCTGCTCTTTACAAATACCATAAATCATCAGAGAGTGTTCTTGCATCACAAAGCCACGTGATTCAGCTGCCATTTTTTGGCGTTTTTCAATTTCCTCGTCGTAAAACTCTTCTACACGGCCACATTTTACGCACACGATATGATCATGGTGAGTGCCTTCGTTAAGCTCGAACACCGCTTTGCCACTTTCAAAGTGATGGCGCGATAATAGGCCTGCTTCTTCAAATTGTGTTAACACGCGGTACACGGTTGCCAACCCAACATCCTCACCGGTGGTGATTAGGATTTTGTACACATCTTCGGCTGATAGGTGTCGCTCTTTGCTGGTTTCAAATAGCTCTAAAATTTTTAAGCGTGGCAAAGTCGCCTTCAGCCCGGCATTTTTTAAATCTTTTTGATCATGAATAATTTACTCGTTTTCACTATTGGATTCTGGTGTAAAGTCAGGCAAAACAGCTTTTAAGGTTTTAGCCAAACTCATGACGTGTTATATTAACGCCAATTTCCTAATAAGTCTTTAACTCCATAAATACATGCGCTATTTTTTAATTTTCCTTTTGGCCTTTCTTGCTGGCTGCGGTTCAACGATTCCCACAATAAAACCGTTTAAAATGGATATTCAGCAAGGCAATGTCGTCACTTCTAAAATGTTATTGCAATTGCGCCCTGGGATGACCAAGTCGCAAGTCAAATTTATTATGGGCTCGCCACTGATCGTGGATAGCTTTCATAAAAACCGTTGGGATTATTTTTATCAGCTACGACAAGCGGGTAAAATTGTCGAACAGCGCCGCGTGATTTTAGATTTTGAAAATGAATTGCTGACTAAAGTGCGCGGCGATGTCGTGCCACAAGGAACGGCAGGCGCTGCTATTGGCGATGAATCGAGTGTATCAAAAACCATCACTGTGCCACCCAAACCAAAGCAGGAAAAAGGTTGGGCCGATAAACTGAAATTCTGGAAAAGTGACGAGCCGGTAAAAGAAACAGAGAAGCCATCTGGTACCACGGAAAAAATGGATGCCCCAGAAACCAGTAAGCAAGCACCTGCTGCTACTCCATCGGCGAGTACAGACCAAACGGCTGAAGAAGCCCCCGCTACTGAGTCCACGACAGATGGTCCTTCTATGTTAGCGGTGCCTATTGGTGGTGTGCTAGCGCCAGATGCGCCTGCGACAGAAGCGCCCGCGGCAGAAAGACCAGTTGTGAGTGTTCCGCCTGCAGAAACGCCTGCATCGGAAGCGCCAGCGGTAACAGCTCCAGTGGAAGAATCTCCCATGGTTGAAACGCCACCAGTTGAGGCTGTAAAACCCACAGAGCCAGCAAAAACGGAAGCGCCAGCACCTGGACCTGGACCTACAGTAGAGCCGGCTCATGAGCCAACTAAAGCACCTATGCCAGCGGGCAAAGCAGACGATCGTATGATTTTTAGAATGGATAAAAAACTGGATTTGAATAATCTACAAGCTCCGGTAGAAGAGGCGCCAGCACCGAGAGTTGAAAGTAAAGGTGCGCCAGTGGCTAAACCTAAAAAAGAGGAGCCGCCATTGCCTGAAGAAGAAGCGCCGGGCTACTTTGAGCGTATGTTAGAAAAGATAGGATTTTAGCGATAGCTAAAATCCTATCTTTCAGAGAACGCTCATATCGCAAGGCGATGTGATGTGGTAACTAAAAGAATGGTTTTCAAGTAAAACTTAAGTTAAAAATTCAAGTAAACATAATATGACAATTAAAATTGTAATCGCGGGCGCCAGTGGGCGCATGGGGCAAACATTAATACAAGGCGTATTTAACGACGCTGAGTTGCAATTGTTTGGTGCGCTTGATCGTACAGGCAGTCCGAGTATTGGTCGCGATGCGGGTGAACCGATGGGCAAAAACTCAGGCGTGTATATCAGCGACGACGCAGCCGAAACACTGCATGGCGCAGATGTGCTGATTGATTTTACACGGCCAGAGGCGAGCTTGGATTACTTAGAGATTTGCCAGCAATACCAAGTAAAACAGGTCATTGGTACGACAGGATTTACAGTAGAGCAAAAAGCCAAAATAGAAGCCGCCGCGAAGAAAACGGCTATCGTGTTTGCGCCCAATATGAGCGTTGGCGTAACCTTGCTGCTGGACTTGGTTGAGCAGGCCGCTAAAGTACTTGGTGATACTTACGATATTGAAGTGGTAGAAATGCACCATCGCCATAAAGTAGATGCACCCTCAGGTACAGCCTTAAGATTAGGTGAGGCTGCGGCTGCTGGATTAGGACAAGATCTGAAAGATTGCGCTGTCTATGCGCGTGAAGGTGTGACGGGTGAGCGCGAAGCGGGCAAAATTGGTTTTGCCACGTTACGCGGTGGCGATGTGGTGGGTGACCATACGGTGGTATTTGCTGGCGTTGGTGAGCGGGTAGAAATCACGCACAAAGCCAGCAGTCGTGCAACCTTTGCGCTTGGCGCTTTGCGTGCGGCCAAGTTTTTACAAAGTCACGCGACTGGCTTGTTTGATATGCGCGATGTCTTAAATTTAGAGTAGTTAAGTGGAGTCTGCGATGGCAGAGCATTAAGGTTTGGCTAATAAAAAGACATTCTTTATTAGCTTATTGACCATATTTGGCGCGGTGTTTTTGTGGTCAGTCATTAAGCCACATGATTTTTTCACTTGGCTTCTAGAAGTATTGCCCGTCATCATTGCGCTGCCAATTTTGTTTTTTACGTATCAAAAATTTCCGCTCACCCCCTTGTTGTACATCCTAATCCTCATCCACGCCATTATTCTGATGATTGGCGGTCATTACACCTATGCCCAAGTACCAATCAATGATCTGCCTGTATTCAGTTGGCTTAAAGATGCCTTTGATTTAGATAGGAATTATTACGACCGCATTGGGCATTTTGCACAGGGTTTCGTGCCAGCTATCATTGCGCGCGAAATTTTAATCAGGAATTTTGTCGTTAAAACTGGTGCTTGGTTGTTTTTCGTGGTGTGCTGTATTTGCTTAAGCATTAGCGCTTGTTATGAGTTTATCGAATGGTGGGTAGCAGTGGCTGCTGGCGCAGCTTCGCAGGATTTTCTGGGCACGCAGGGCGATGTATGGGATACGCAGTGGGACATGCTATTGGCTTTGATTGGTGCGATTTCTGCGCAGGTTTTGTTAAAAGATTTACACGACAAACAGTTGTTAAATCTACAAAGCCAGCTTGAACCTTAGGCTAAATTCCGCTATAATTCGGCAATTCTGAAACGGGAAGAGTCCAATAAGCTCCTCCCGTTTTGCACATCTGGTTTTGTCTATTAAACCATGTGCGTCGCATCGAAAATTAAGGAGTAAACCAGTGTTACAATCTGTGCCAAAAGCAATTCCAGCAGTGTTAGTTTTATCAGATGGAACTGTTTTTAAAGGCACTGCCATTGGCGCTTCTGGCCATACTGTTGGTGAAGTGGTGTTTAATACCAGCATGACCGGTTATCAAGAAATTCTGACTGACCCATCCTATACCGAACAGATTGTCACGCTCACTTATCCTCATATCGGTAATTATGGGACAAATCCCGAAGATGTTGAGTCTGGCAAAGTCTATGCCGCAGGCTTAATCATTCGCGACTTGCCTTTGCTTGAAAGTAATTTCCGCAGCACGCAAAACCTAAATGATTATTTAAAAACCAATCAAATTGTTGCCATTGCCGATATTGATACGCGCGCGCTCACACGGCATTTGTGCGAAAAAGGTGCACAGGCAGGCTGCATCATGGCGGGTGATGTTGATGAAAAGATTGCTTTACAAAATGCCCAAGCATTTCCAGGATTAAGTGGCATGGATTTAGCCAAAGTGGTGAGTTGTAAAACTGCTTACGAATTCGCTGAAGGGGAATGGACGCTAGGCAAGGGTTTTACCGCAGCACCCGCACAACAATATCATGTGGTTGCTTACGATTACGGCGTCAAGCGCAATATTTTACGCATGCTGGTATCGCGCGGCTGCAAAGTGACCGTACTTCCTGCGCAAGCAAGTGCACAGACAGCGTTAAGCTACAAGCCAGACGGCATTTTTCTTTCCAACGGCCCAGGCGATCCAGAGCCTTGCGATTATGCCATTAGTGCCATTAAAACATTGGTGGAAACTGGCATCCCAACATTTGGTATTTGTTTGGGACATCAGTTGTTGGCGCTGGCGTCAGGTGCCAAAACGCTCAAGATGAAATTCGGCCACCATGGCGCGAATCATCCCGTACAAGAGGTGGCTAGCAAGCGTGTGTTCATTACCAGCCAAAACCATGGCTTTGCGGCCGATGCTGCCACCTTGCCCAGTAATGTAAAAATCACCCATGTGTCTTTATTTGATGGCAGCCTACAAGGCATTGCGCTTACTGATAAACCCGCATTTAGCTTTCAGGGCCACCCAGAAGCAAGTCCAGGACCTACCGAAATGAGTGAGTTGTTTGACCAGTTTATTGAAATGATGAAGCAAAGGAAGGCGAGTTAATGGGCAAGCGTACGGATATTAAGTCCATTCTCATTATTGGCGCAGGGCCTATCGTTATCGGCCAAGCCTGCGAGTTTGATTACTCGGGTGCGCAAGCCTGTAAAGCGTTGCGCGAAGAGGGTTATCGTGTAATTTTAGTGAACTCAAACCCAGCCACCATTATGACTGACCCAGAAATGGCGGATGCGACTTACATTGAGCCAATTACTTGGAAAGTGGTTGAAAAAATCATTGCCAAAGAACGCCCAGATGCCCTGTTGCCAACCATGGGCGGCCAAACTGCCCTCAACTGTGCGCTAGATTTAGATAAGCACGGTGTGTTGGCTAAATACAATGTGGAGATGATTGGTGCTTCAAAAGAGGCCATCGATAAAGCTGAAGACCGCCAGAAATTTAAAGAAGCCATGACCAAAATTGGTTTGGGTTCAGCGCGTTCTAGTATTGCCCACAGCATGGAAGAGGCGCTGCAAGTGCAAGCCAGTATTGGCTACCCTGCGATTATTCGCCCGTCATTCACCATGGGCGGCAGTGGCGGTGGCATTGCTTATAACCGTGAAGAGTTCATCACGATTTGTGAGCGTGGTTTAGATGCATCACCCACCAAAGAATTATTGATCGAAGAGTCGATGCTGGGCTGGAAAGAATATGAGATGGAAGTGGTGCGCGATAAAGCGGACAATTGCATCATCATTTGCTCGATTGAAAACCTGGACCCGATGGGCGTACACACTGGCGACTCAATCACTGTCGCGCCAGCACAGACTTTAACGGACAAAGAGTATCAAATCATGCGTAATGCCAGTTTGGCAGTGTTGCGTGAGATCGGTGTCGATACAGGCGGTTCTAACGTGCAGTTTGCCATAAACCCGGACGATGGCCGCATGATTGTGATCGAGATGAATCCGCGTGTGTCGCGTTCATCTGCCTTGGCATCAAAAGCCACTGGCTTTCCCATTGCTAAAGTAGCAGCTAAGTTGGCGGTGGGCTTTACATTAGATGAGTTGAAGAATGATATTACGGGTGGCGCAACTCCCGCCAGCTTTGAGCCTAGCATTGACTACGTGGTCACTAAAATACCTAGATTCGCCTTTGAAAAATTCCCGCAAGCCGATTCACGCCTTACCACGCAAATGAAGTCGGTGGGCGAAGTGATGGCGATTGGCCGTACCTTTCAAGAATCATTTCAAAAAGCCTTGCGTGGACTTGAAGTTGGTGTTGATGGGCTAGATGAAGTCAGTAACGATATTGACCGCATTATCAAAGAAATGGGCGAGCCAGGGCCTGAGCGCATTTGGTATGTGGGCGATGCTTTTAGATTAGGCATGAGCATTGAGCAGATATTTAATATCAGCAAAATTGATCCTTGGTTTTTGGCACAGATTAAAGATATTATTGACCGTGAAACCGCACTCAAAGGTAAGCATATCGCGGACCTAGATAGGGATGCGTTGTTCCAGTTAAAACGTCGCGGCTTTAGCGACAGACGTTTGGCCACACTGCTCGAAACCGATCAACACGCGGTGCGTGCGTATCGCCAAGCACACAATATTCGTCCCGTGTATAAGCGCGTGGATACCTGCGCGGCAGAGTTTTCTACTAACACGGCGTATATGTATTCCAGCTACGAGCAAGTATGCGAAGCTGCGCCAACAGATAAGAAAAAAATCATGGTGCTGGGTGGCGGTCCAAATAGGATAGGCCAAGGTATTGAGTTTGATTATTGCTGCGTGCATGCCGCGTTTGCTATGCGTGATGACGGTTACGAAACGATTATGGTTAACTGTAATCCGGAAACCGTTTCAACCGATTACGATACTTCTGATAGGTTGTATTTTGAGCCGGTGACGCTGGAAGACGTGCTGGAAATCGTGCACATCGAAAAGCCAGTTGGTGTGATTGTTCAATATGGTGGTCAAACCCCGCTTAAATTGGCGAGAGGTTTAGAAAAAGCCGGCGTGCCTATCATTGGTACCACACCAGATGCGATTGACCGTGCTGAAGACCGTGAACGTTTCCAAAAAATGTTGCAGGATTTAGGCTTAAAACAACCACCTAACCGCACCGCACGTACGCCAGAGGCTGCATTGATTGCAGCCAATGAAATTGGTTATCCACTTGTTGTACGTCCAAGTTATGTACTAGGCGGTCGTGCCATGGAAATTGTGCATGAGCAGAGCCAATTGGAGCGCTATATGCGCGAAGCGGTAAAAGTATCAAACGATTCACCAGTATTGTTAGACCGTTTCTTAAATGACGCACTAGAAATTGACGTGGATGCGATTTGTGATGGCGAAGATGTGCTCATCGGCGGCATTATGCAGCACGTAGAGCAGGCGGGTGTTCACTCAGGTGACTCAGCTTGTTCGTTACCGCCGTATAGTTTAAGTAAAGAGCTGCAAGATGAGTTGCGCGAGCAAACCGTGAAAATGGCCTTGGCGCTTGGCGTTAAAGGCTTGATGAATGTGCAGTTTGCGATTCAAGGCACGACTGTTTATGTGCTAGAAGTGAATCCGCGCGCATCAAGGACGGTGCCGTTTGTGTCAAAAGCTTGTGGTTTACAGCTGGCAAAAATCGCAGCGCGTTGTATGGCAGGGCAAAGTCTAAAATCGCAAGGTGTCACCAAAGAGGTGATTCCGCCTTATTTTTCTGTCAAAGAAGCGGTGTTTCCATTTATTAAGTTCCCAGGTGTTGATACGATACTTGGCCCTGAAATGAAATCGACAGGTGAAGTGATGGGCGTTGGCGCGACGTTTGCAGAAGCGTTTGTTAAAGCGCAGCTTGGCGCATCTGAAAAATTACCTAAAGGTGGTCGCGCATTTATCAGTGTGCGCAATGAAGATCACCAAAAAGTGGTGGATATTGCGCAGGATTTAGATAAACTAGGGTTTACTCTAGTGGCCACCAAAGGTACTGCTAAGGCATTGATGGGTCATGGCTTAACGGTAACGCCCGTGAATAAAGTAGCCGAAGGTCGCCCACATGTCGTCGACATGATTAAGAATAACGAAATCAGTTTTATCGTTAACGTGACTGAAGACAAAAAAGCAGTGGCAGACAGTTACGAAATTCGCCGCAGCGCATTGCAAAATAAAGTAACTTATTACACAACGCTGGCAGGGGCTAAGGCTGCCTGCATCGGCATGGCGCATATGCAAGAGTTACAAGTTGAGTCACTGCAAGACTTGCATAAAAAGCTGACATAAAATAAACTCATCAATAACTTATAAAAAACCACGCTCAACTGGGTGTGGTTTATTTTTTTTACTTTAAAGATTGGCAATAAAAGTATGGCATTAATACAAATCCCCGTTACCGTTAAAGGCGCAGAAATGCTCAAGCTAGAGCTACAACGCTTGCGCAGTGAAGATAGGCCCAGTGTTATTTTGGCGATTGCTGAGGCACGTGCACAGGGCGATTTATCTGAAAATGCAGAATATGAAGCGGCTAAAGAAAAGCAAAGCTTTATTGAAGGTCGTATTGCAGAATTGGAATCGAAACTTTCTAACTTGCAAGTAATCGATCCCGCCACTTTAAACGCGGAAGGCCGTGTGGTGTTTGGTGCGACGGTTAGATTTGAAGATTTAGACTCAGGCGAAGCCAAAACCTATCAGATTGTGGGTGAAGATGAAGCGGATATTAAAGGTGGTAAGGTTTCAGTTGGCTCGCCAATCGCACGTGCTTTAATCGGTAAATCGGAAGGCGAAATTGCCGAAGTGCAATCGCCAGGCGGCATTAAAGAGCTAGAAGTGCTCGAAGTCAGCTATATCTAAACCATGCTAGTGCGCTTAAATTTAATCGTCGTTACGCTATGGGTAGGTGCGCTGTGGATGACAGGACTGACAGCCTATGTATTATTCGACACGTTGCAGGATAAACAATTAGCAGGCAACCTAGCGGGAAAACTATTCACTATTGTCAGTTATATTGGCGCAGTCAGTGCGTTATATTTGCTGATTCAGCGCCTGTTGGATTACGGCACCGCTAGCTTGAAGCAAGGCTTTTTTTGGGCGGTGTTTTTTATGTTGCTACTGATTTTGGCGGGCCATTTTGGTATTCAGCCCTTGTTGGCACAATTAAAAACGGATGCACTGCCGAACGGCGTCATGCAAAGCGTATTTGCCAGCCGATTTAAAACTTGGCATGGCGTGGCGAGCGTGGCTTATTTGGTGCAGTGTTTGCTCGGTTTTGTGCTTGTACTCAGGGTAAGGTAACAATGACAATCGATGCCCTATAGGGCATCGCTTTTATAGTTTTGGAATGTGAATTTTTGCTTTTTCTTTCACTGTTTCACTGGCGCGATAAATTACCAGCTGCTTACCAATGTGATGTACCGCTACTGCATTCGTTTTGCTGCAAATTTCAACATAGATGGCTTTACGTGCGTCGCGGTCATCGCCCGCCACCTGAATTTTAATCAACTCATGCGCGTTTAAATTAAGCTCAATTTCCTTGATAATATTGTCGGTCAGCCCGTTGTTGCCTATCATCACCACAGGGTTTAAGCTGTGCGCTAAGCCGCGTAAATGCGCAATTTGTTTATTCGTTAATTTCATGGTCATCCTTAATAATGGACGCATTTTAACATGAAGCCCGCCTTGCTAATATGAAAGCGATATGAAAGCAGCATGAAAGTAAGCAAAACCAGCAAGGCCTGGATGCAAGAGCATCTAAATGACGAATTTGTGAAACGCGCGCAAAAAGAAGGCTATCGTGCACGCGCCGCTTATAAGCTGACTGAGATTGACGACAAAGACAAGCTCATCAAACCAGGTATGACCATTGTCGATTTGGGCTCTACACCTGGCAGTTGGTGCCAAGTTGCAGTGCAGCGTCTTAAGGGTCAAGGTAAAGTCATTGCGCTGGATATTTTGGAGATGCAACCGATTGCAGGCGTGGAGTTTATTCAAGGAGATTTTCGCGAAGAAACGGTGCTTAAACAGTTAGAGGCCAAATTAAATAATAAGTCGGTAGACCTTGTAATCGCCGATATGGCACCCAACATAAGTGGTATCAGTGACGTAGACCAAGCTGGCGCCATGTATTTAACGGAATTGGCATTAGCGTTTAGCCAGCAGTGGTTGAAACCAAATGGTAATTTTTTGGTCAAGGTGTTCATCGGTGCTGGTTTTGATGACATGGTAAAAGTGATGCGACAGCAGTTTGCTAAAGTTGTCACACGCAAGCCGAAAGCCTCGCGCGACCGTAGTAGTGAAGTTTATTTGCTTGGCATAGGTAAAAAGTAGTTAAAAATTGATGGAAAAATAAATCTGTAATAGTAAGTCGGAATAGGTTTAGAATTAAAGTAACTAAAATTAGAGTAATAAGTAAGCAGTAAAACAATTGTGTTTTATAAGGAATAGGCTTTGAACAACATCGCAAAAAGTATTGCAATTTGGTTGGTGGTCGCATTAGTGCTGATGACTGTGTTTAACCAGTTTTCTGGTCAAGGTAAAGCAGACAGCCAGGTTAAATACTCACAATTTATGCAAGAAGTAAAAGATGGCCGAATTGCCAGTGTGCAAATTGATGGTCGTGTGGTGCGCGGCAAAACGCAAGAAGGCAAAGAGTTCAGCACCTACGCACCAAATGATCTATGGATGGTAAACGACTTGCTCAAATACAATGTGCAAGTAGAAGCTAAGCCAGAGCAGCAGCGTTCATTGCTGATGGATATTTTCATGTCATGGTTCCCGATGATATTACTGATTGGCGTGTGGATATTCTTTATGCGTCAAATGCAGGGCGGTGGTAAGGGCGGTGGTCCATTTTCCTTCGGCAAGAGTAAAGCGCGCCAGCTAGACGAAAGTTCAAATCAAACGACTTTTGCCGATGTGGCAGGTTGTGATGAAGCCAAAGAGGAAGTCACTGAATTAGTCGACTTCTTGAAAGAGCCGACTAAATTCCAGAAATTAGGTGGTCGCATTCCACGCGGAGTTTTGCTGGTTGGCCCACCAGGTACTGGTAAAACTTTGTTGGCGCGTGCAATTGCGGGTGAAGCGAAAGTGCCATTCTTCTCTATCTCAGGTTCTGATTTCGTCGAGATGTTTGTAGGCGTGGGTGCAGCGCGCGTACGTGATATGTTTGAAACTGCCAAAAAGAACTCACCTTGCATTATATTTATTGATGAAATTGATGCAGTAGGTCGTAGCCGTGGTGCAGGTACTGGTGGTGGTAACGATGAGCGTGAGCAAACATTGAACCAGTTATTGGTAGAAATGGATGGTTTTGAAGCCAGCTCTGGCGTCATTATTATTGCTGCAACCAACAGAGCTGACGTGTTAGATAAGGCTTTATTGCGTCCAGGCCGTTTTGACCGCCAAGTCATGGTGGGCTTGCCCGATATCAAAGGTCGCGAACAAATCTTACTTGTCCATATGCGTAAAGTGCCAATTGACCCCGATGTCAAAGCCGATATTATCGCGCGTGGTACGCCTGGTTTTAGCGGTGCAGATTTAGCTAATTTGGTGAATGAAGCCGCTTTGTTTGCCGCGCGTCGCAATAAACGCACGGTGGATATGGAAGATTTTGAGGATGCAAAAGACAAAATCTACATGGGCCCTGAACGTAAATCCATGGTGATGCGCGAAGAAGAGCGCCGCAATACTGCCTATCATGAAAGTGGGCATGCGGTAGTGGCTAAACTGCTACCCAAGGCAGACCCCGTGCATAAAGTCACGATCATGCCACGTGGCTGGGCATTGGGTTTAACTTGGCAACTACCTGAGTTTGATCGCATCAGTAACTACAAAGACAAGATGTTGGAAGAAATCTCGATTCTATTCGGTGGTCGTATCGCTGAAGAAATCTTTATGCATCAAATGAGTACTGGTGCATCAAACGACTTTGAACGTGCCACTAAATTGGCGCGTGATATGGTGACTAAATATGGCATGAGTGATGCACTTGGTACCATGGTGTATGCAGGTAGCGAACAAGATTCATTTTTTGGCAACATGAGTTCTAAAACGGTATCCGAAGCGACGCAGCAAAAAGTAGACGGTGAAATTCGCCGTATTCTGGATGAGCAATATGCGATTGCACGTAAATTGCTAGAAGATAACCGTGATAAAGTAGAAGCGATGACTGCTGCATTAATGGAATATGAAACTATTGATGCAGATCAAATCAACGATATCATGGCCAGTCTTCCAGTGCGCGCGCCTAAACCCCGCCAGCCTAAGATTAAGCCGGGCGATACTGGCTCCCCTGGCAATAGCGCTACACCAGTGCCGCAACCAACTGCAAAAAGCTAGCTAAAAAGACGTTATTGAAAAGGTGTTAAGATAAGGGCTGATTTATTAGCCCTTATTTTTTATTAGCTATGATATTTAACTGTGGGAATTTCCAGCTGGATTTAAGCCAGCCTAAAGTGATGGGTATTGTGAATGTCACACCAGATTCATTTTCTGATGGCGGCAAGTTTTCACAAACCAATTTAGCCATTGCGCATGCAGTTAAACTGGCAGAAGAGGGTGCCAGCATTTTAGATATCGGCGGAGAGTCCACGCGCCCCAATGCCACCCCAGTCGGTCTGCAAGAAGAGCTGGATCGCGTGATTCCAGTAATAGAAGTACTGGTTAATCAGGTCAATATTCCCATTTCCATCGACACTTACAAGCCAGCTGTGATGCAAGCTGCGATAGCTGCGGGCGCCAGCATGGTGAATGATGTGCGTGCTTTGCAGGAGCATGGCGCTCTAGAAGTTATTGCAAAGTCTAATGTGGGCTTATGCCTCATGCATATGCAGGGCACACCGCAAACCATGCAGCAAAATCCGCAATATGATGATGTGGTAGATGATATAAAAACCTTCTTAAATACACGCTTGCAAGCTTGTCTCCAAGCAGGTTGCAAGCCTGCTAACATCTTACTTGACCCAGGGTTTGGCTTTGGAAAAACGCGTGAGCAAAATATTACCTTGCTGCAAAACTTGGAAAGTTTTGCAGATTTGTGCCAGCCGTTGCTGGTAGGGCTATCGCGAAAATCGGTATTAGGGCAAGTGACTGGAAATGATGTAGACGCACGGCTTTACGCCAGCATTGCGGCCAGTGTGATAGCCGCGATGAAGGGTGCTAAAATACTGCGGGTGCATGATGTAAAAGCGACTGTTGAGGCCCTAAAAGTAGTCACAGCTATTCAATAAACAAAAATAAATAAATATAACCAGGCAGATTATGAGCAAACAATATTTCGGTACCGATGGCATTCGCGGCAAAGTGGGCGAGCACCCAATCACGCCAGATTTCGTGATGCGTTTGGGTTACGCGGCAGGCCGTGTGCTAGCTACGGCAGATTCAAAAACGAAACGTCCAGCGGTGCTAATAGGGAAAGATACGCGTATTTCAGGCTATATGTTTGAGGCAGCACTAGAAGCGGGTTTGTCGGCTGCGGGTGTTGATGTATTGCTGGTAGGGCCAATGCCAACGCCAGCGGTGGCCTACCTGACACGCGCCCTGCGCGCGCAAGCAGGCATCGTGATTTCAGCTTCACACAACCCGTATTATGATAACGGTATCAAGTTTTTCTCGGCCGAAGGTGCAAAATTGCCGGATGCGATTGAGCATGCGATTGAGGCAGAGTTAGATAAACCGATGCAGGTAATGGAATCGGCCAAGCTAGGTAAGGCGAGACGTATCGATGACGCAGCTGGACGCTATATAGAGTTTTGTAAAAGCACCTTCCCCAGTCATTTAGATTTGCATGGCCTAAAAATCGTGCTGGATTGTGCGCATGGTGCCACCTATCATGTCGCGCCACCTGTATTCCATGAGCTGGGCGCAGAGGTGATTGCCATTGGTAACAAGCCAGATGGCTTGAATATTAACGAACAAGTGGGTTCTACACATCCGCAAGCTTTACAAAAAGCGGTAGTGGAACATCAAGCCGATTTAGGCATTGCCTTTGATGGCGATGGCGATCGCGTGATGATGGTGGATGCAGGCGGTAATCTGCTGGATGGTGATCAGCTTTTGTATATTATTGCGCTGAGTTTATATGCCAAAGGCAAGCTTAAAGGCGGCGTAGCGGGCACACTCATGACCAACTTAGCGCTAGAGCACGCGTTGGCAAAACACCAGATTCCATTTGCACGTGCCAACGTCGGTGATCGGTATGTGCTAGAACTGTTGAATGAAAAAAATTGGAAATTGGGTGGCGAAAATTCTGGGCATATCCTCACGCTAGATAAACACACTAGTGGCGATGCAATTATTGCCGCATTGCAAGTGCTGCATGCAATAAAACAAAGCGGTAAAACTCTCACGCAAATGCGTGCAGAGCTTGTGTTGTATCCGCAAGTGCTGATTAACGTGACATACCAACCTAAAGCAAACCAAGCAAAACTAGATTTGAATATGCCACAACTGCAAAATGCAGTTAAAAGTGCTGAGGCAGAGTTAAAGGGCACAGGCCGTGTGTTACTGCGTGCATCAGGCACTGAGCCAAAAATTCGCGTGATGGTAGAAGGCCAAGATGCAAAATTGGTGCAAAAACTGGCGGAAGAAATTACGGAAGTAGTTAAAAAAGTAGCAGAATAGAGCAAGCGATTAATTACGATGCTGACCCTTAATTAGTTTAAGATTTCCAATTGTGAAACAAGAGTTGAACAAAAAAATTATTTACAAACTAGTCTTTATTTTATTATCTGCCACGTCGGGTTGTGCTTCGACATCTACAATAGTAGATGAGTTTGTGAAATATAATAATGACCCTAAAGCATTAAGAGTCATTGCACAAATATGTATCCCAAACAAGACTGCTTACTTTGACACCTTGAATGTTGACGTGACAGACCTTCCTGCAAACTTATCACGCCTGCAAATTCAAAAACTATTTCAAGATGCTGTGGCCTACAAGGCTGGAGAAGGATTTACAAATTCTTATAGGTCTGATTCCACCAATAGGGAATATCAAACAGCTAGACTGTGGCGCAAACCTGTAAATTCTAGTGACTTTCCTCGAAGCTGGATTGTTGCTACCCATGTAAATAATGTCAAAGGTAATATGAGCGAGACTGGTGTGACAGGAGGATACCTAAACGATAGTACTGAAAAAAATCAGCCAGTATTTTTTGGTAATCTCAGCCATAGACCAGAAGATATTCTCGCAGTGATGGTTATGCCGCCTGGAGAAGGGAGTGGGGGGTTACGCAAATTTTGGTTTAAATTACCGAAAGAAATTAGCAAAAACAAATATACGCCGTGGATGAGTTCATTATCAGAAGAAGATAGGGAAAATCAGCTTGGAAGAGCTCCAATATTTATGTTACTGGCACATGAAAAGCCTATGCCTTTATATGAAGTCAAGGATAGAGAGAACGCACCCAAGGTGCGATACAGCCTAATGACTATGGATGAATATGATAAATACTCACAATATGGCAGACGGGCTATGAATGCTGCACAACTTCAGTTCATGGTGGGCAATCCATCGGACAACGAACCTAAGCATTACGTACCCGCAAAGCGCGAAAGCATTCCTCCATGTTGATGACGGTGGTGGTATTAAATTGATGCGTTAAATATTGGGTTGCGTTTCTAAAAATATATGCCCTGCAACCTGCATGGATATTGGTCTGCAGGCCAATGATTTTTAGTAATTAAAGATGTAACAATGTGTCAATTTCACTGCGCAACATCATTTCAAACTTTGAAAAAACTTCCAGGCTTGTGCTGGTGCAAAGTCTCCACGAATATTGTGCCCCAACCCTTTTGATTCACACCAAACCACCGGCGCGGCGTCGCAGCCTCGATAGCGTACGCAACCGTTTCCCTCATCTACCGTATTGGTAGAGCAACCATTTCTTGCAACAGCCCGATCACGCACGGACTTACCCTTCGCTATTGCTACTACATCGTCATTAATGTCGTGCAGTAACCAGGTGGCGACGTTGCCCTGGCAGTTGTTGATGAATAGGCCGCTGGCAACTGCGGCACTTGCCCGCAACACATCACTGCGCCGGCAGGCAAGGGAGTTACTTAAGGTGCCGCCAACACTAAAACCATAGCTAAAAATACGTTCACGATCAATACAATATTGGCTTGAGATTGCCTTAAGCATCGTGTCGAAAAAGCGTAAATCCACTGAGTCGGCTGTGTAGACATCCCAAAAACTATTTAATCCTTCACCACTTACGATAATGGCGTCATCCTTAGCGCTGGATTCAATACCTAAGCCACCACTTAAACTGTTGCCACCCGCACCATGCCAACGAAAAATGAGGGGATATTGGCGGTTCGGGTCGTATGTGCGTGGTACGCGTAGCTGATAGCTGCGGTCTAGATCAAGCACACGCATTTTCATCTGTACGAAACTTCCAGTACCTGTTTGAGCGATGCCGCAGCCGATGCTGCGCTGGCTTGCCTGTGGTTTTTTGGGCTCAACTGGTTCTGCACGGCTACATGCCGCACATAGGCAGAAAAGCATGCACATTAAAGCCTGTATAAATTGGGATGTAGCTTTTAGCATTTTGGCTATCTTATCATTACACCCATTGTATCTTCTTTAAATGCACCGTTTTAACTCATTTCGATACAATTGTCGCTGTCATCAATTGGTCAAATTTTGTCATTAAACTTGTCTGCAAGCTAGTATCTATAAGGTGTTTGCAATAGATTGAGCGATTAAATTCAAACTGGCATGAGTTATGCGTGTTAGTAAATGTCGCATGTTATAGGCGCAATTAATGAAGATGACGAGTACTAGGACAGAGGCAACGGTTGATTATTTAGTTGCCAGTGATTTTGACCAAACCTTGAGTTTTAATGATTCTGGCCATGTTTTGGCCGAGATGTTGGGAATAAGCCATTTTGAAGATAAAGTTGCTGGGTTAGCGCGCACTAATCTAGTGAAGCAGGGCGCTGAGCTGGCGTATTTGCTTCGGCATGATCCTGCGTTTCGTGGTGTAAGACGTGAGCACTTGGTAGAGGCTGGCAAGTGTGTAAGGCTTAAAGACAATGTAAAGCTGCTCACTGAAATTTTGAGTGAAGGCATAGATGGCTACCGCTTTGATTTTTATGTGATTTCAGCTGGGCCTGCGCTGGTGGTGCGCTCTGCGTTAGAAAATATCGTGCCGCCAGAACATATCTTTGGCTCTGAACTAGAGTTTGATGCTGATAGCGGTGAGATTTGTGCGATTAACCATGTACCGGCTGGCAATGGCAAAGTTGCAGTGCTGGAAACAATAGAGCTAAAATTACAAATAAGTTCTGACCGCGTGATTTACATAGGCGATGGTAGCTCTGACCTATATGTGATGCACGATGTGAATAGCCGCGATGGGCATACTATTGCGGTGTCTGAGACCAAGTCAATCGGCCGCATTGCTAACAGGACAGTGTTAAGTGACAACGCAGTAAGTGTGCTGGTGCCGATTTTGGAAGATGTATTAAAGTGGGATTCTGTGCAAATTCGCGAATTGTTTAATAAGCATGGCTTGGCGCTACAAGATTGGGATAAGATACATACCGACTGGATTGCTTTTCATAACTAAAAAGATACATACATATGAATACCATTGATTTTATTGGCTATTTCTCGGCATTTTTAACTACGTTTGCTTTTGTGCCACAGGCGTATCATTCATGGAAAACTCGCGATTTGTCGGGCATTTCGCTGCCGATGTACAGTTTGTTTACCGCTGGTGTATTGGGCTGGATTATTTATGGCTTTAATATTGGCAGTTGGCCATTGTTGTTGGCTAACATTGTCACGTTGTTGTTAGCGTGTACGGTACTAGGCTTAAAATTAAAACATAAAAGTTAGTGCCTAGTTATAACTTACTATTTGGCGCACAATTAAAAAAACAGTATAAACTATTATCTAACAATAACTTATCAGTAAGGTAAGTCACAAATACTTCATCTAACCTAAATCAAACTGTCATCATTCGCAGGCAAACTCGCCTCATGAATAACTGCGAGTACAAAAAATGCGCATGAACCAAATGCTAAATCGGATGCAGGCGTGGGATAGCGCCCTGTGTGTATCGGTAAGTCACACCAGTCAATACCGCATGATCCGTGCCTGGTTCCGTATCATCAGCCGCTTGGGAGATGGCGTATTTTGGTATGGGTTAATGCTGGGAATTTTGGCATTGCAGCAGGGCGCTGGTGTTATACCTGTACTGCACATGCTAGCGGCTGGGCTGAGTGGTACGCTCATTTATAAATGGTTAAAACACAAAACGCACCGTCCGCGGCCTTACCAAGTGCACCAAGATGTATTTGTCACGGGTAATCCGCTCGATCGTTTTAGCTTCCCCTCTGGGCATACCTTACATGCGGTAGCGTTTGGTTTGGTGGCCCTTTTTTATTTCCCGTTGCTGGCCGTGATATTGATTCCATTTATCGTGATGGTGGCAATGTCGCGCGTGATTCTTGGCTTGCATTATCCTAGTGATGTATTAGCTGGTGCAGCGATTGGCTATTTAATTGCCGCTATTTCAATTAATTTAGCCATTTACCTGGCTTAACTTTGTAGGTTTAATCTTAAGAACTAAACCCCGTTGCTTGCTGTAATTTTTTGGTGAGCGTGGTAATAATCAACTGGGTTCGGCATGTGTAAACGCAAATCCCCCAAACATTGCCCGCGCCAGTCAATTAACTCTGTCACATTCAGGTGAGTCAGCTCTGGCTCCCAGTTGGGGCGTTTGCCTTGCAGTGTATAGTGAAAATGACTTAAAGCGTGCTCGGTCTTGCCTAAGTAATAGTTGAGGTTTTTAATAAAATCCATGTCGTTTCTCTTTAACAGCCACAACAGCATGGACGATAACTTGCTGGTGCGCAGCAATTGATCCAAGAAAGCCAAGCGTTTTAAGTTGGCTTTGGTTGTTCCAGGAGATACCTTAAAAACAGGTGCCACAAACTCAGTTAGCAGCGTTAAATGCTGCCGAATAAGCCGATGCGGCGTATGGTTGAGTTGCTTGGCAACATAGGCATCCATCGCCCATTCTGATGCAAGATGCGTCAATATGTTTTTATTTTCCCACTTGGCTTCGTGCGCAGGTACAAAATGATTGTGCGCAATCACATCTACAAATAAGTGGCTGGTATAGCCCACTGCGATTGCGATTTCTTGCTCGGTGCGCGCGGCAGCCAACATGTGCTCTGAAATGCGCCATTGGTGCGTTGTATTAAAGGCTTTTGAAACAATGGCCAAATCTGGCAAGCAGGCACCTGCCAACACCAACTTTGGGAATTTTTCTACAGCCTGTTGAATTTTTGCGTGAAGCTGCTTATTACCTACTATTGGCACTGCCAGTAGCAAATATTGCGAAAAATAAATATGCGTATACAAGCCCCATGCATTGGCATCTAAGGCATAAAAACTAAGCGGAATAGCCCAAGCAAGTTTTCTAAAATAAGGTATTTTCATGTAGCGCATTATTGAAGGGCACTATGAATGTAGTGTGATTTATTGATGACATTTTCATGAAAAATTTATGCATTACTTTCACATAAATGTCATATTCAAAAGTTAGTATTTATTCATTCTTTAAAAGATCTAACTTTATGAATATATTACTTATTTCAGATGTTTACTTTCCACGAGTGAATGGGGTCTCTACCTCAATTCGTACCTTTAGCGAGCAATTGCAAAAATTAGGTCACAGTGTGCATTTAATTGCGCCAGACTATGGCATTGCCACTGAAGATGAGGCGTGGATTACACGTGTGCCAGCACGCAACATTTTTTTCGACCCAGAAGATAAGCTGATGAAATATAGCGAGGTATGGCGTTTAATACCGATACTCAAAAGTAAAAATTTTGATTTGGTGCATATCCACACGCCATTTATTGCACATTTTACCGGCTTAAAAATTGCCCAAAAACTAGCGCTACCAGTACTGGAAACCTACCACACTTTTTTTGAGGACTACCTGCACCATTATTTGCCATGGATACCCAAAGGTGTGGCAAAAAGCTTGGCTAGGTTTATATCGAAGAAACAGTGTAATCAGTTAGATGCATTGATAGCCCCATCTAAACCCATGTTGGATGTATTACGCAGCTATGGTGTAACCGCTCCAGCCGAGGTGATTGCGACGGGTTTGCAGGCGAGCAGTTTTGTCGAGGCCGATGGTGACAAGTTTAGAATTAAGTATCAAATTCCGCTGGATAAACAGATGCTGCTATATGTAGGGCGTGTGGCACATGAAAAAAATATTGGTTTAATCATTAGGGTGGTGAAATTGTTAGCCCTGCAGCGGCCAGACGTGTTATTGGTGATTACCGGTGAGGGTCCGGCAGAACAAAGTTTGCATCAGCAAGTGCAAAGGTTGGGCATCGAAAAACATGTGCAGTTTATTGGTTATTTGGATCGCAATACCGAGCTAAATACCTGCTACAAAGCGGCTGATATTTTTGTATTTGCATCCAAAAGTGAAACACAAGGCTTAGTGTTGCTGGAGGCAATGGCGCAAGGCACGCCCGTGGTGGCCATTGCTGAGCTGGGAACCGCCTCTATATTGGTTGAAGGGCAAGGCGCGCACATCAGCACGGAGGACGAGACTGTATTTGCGCAAAAAATTAACGACTTGCTTGGCAACACGTTGGCACGAAATATATTAGGTGAGGCTGGCAGAGCTTACGCACTAAAGCATTGGTCTGCCAGTGCGAAAGCAGACGAAATGCTCAATTTTTATCGGTCCTTACAATCTAAGCATGATTTAGATAGGGTTTAACAAGCGGCAGAATTAATGCCGCTCAAAAAAACCGATATAAAGCAGCCTACATAATAAACTTACATAAAATTACGGCCAAAATAATAAGCGGTTGCCGCAATTAAACCTGAGCAAGGAATGGTGAGTACCCACGCCCACACAATACGTGAAGCTAGGCCCCAGCGTACCGCAGAAACACGGCGTGACATGCCCACGCCAACAATGGCGCCCGTTATGGTGTGAGTTGTAGAAACCGGGATGCCGAGCCATGTTGCTAGAAACAGTGCAATCGCGCCAGAAGTCTGGGCGCAAAACGCGCCGCTGGGACGAATACGTGTGATGCCCATGCCCATGGTGCGTACAATACGCCAGCCTCCAAATAGTGTGCCCATTGCCATGGCTAAATGGCAGGCTATAATCACCCAGAATTGAATGTCAAAGCCTTGTTGGTAGCCATTCGCGACTAATAATACAGTAATAATCCCCATGGTTTTTTGTGCATCATTGCCGCCATGTCCCAGGCTGTAAAGTGAGGATGACACAAATTGTAGTTTATTAAATACGCGCTCGGTGGGGTAGGGTGAGCGTTTTTCAACAATCCACAACACCAATACCATTAACAACAACGCCACCAACATGCCAAACATCGGTGAAATAATAATAAACACAGAAGTTTTAATGAGGCCACCGGCAATGATGGCACTAGTGCCGCCTTTTGCGACGCCTGCACCCACTAAGCCACCCACCAATGCGTGAGATGATGAGGACGGTATGCCGAGCCACCAGGTGATGATGTTCCAGGTAATCGCGCCACATAGCGCGCCAAATATTACGGCATTATTAACAATATCGGGGTCAATCAGGCCTTTGCCGACCATTTTTGCCACTGCAGTACCAAATACTAAAAAAGCAATAAAGTTAAAAAATGCGGCCCACATCACCGCTGCTTGTGGTGTGAGCAGACGCGTAGAAACCATTAAAGCGATTGAGTTTGCTGCATCGTGAAAGCCATTCATAAAGTCGAATATGAGGGCAACTACCACGAGCAACGCCATGACGACAATTGCGTGTTCCATGAATTAAGCCCCTTAGATACGCTCTAGTACGACGCCATGAATCACATCTGCAACATCTTCACAGCTATCCACTGCATCTTCAAACAAATCATACAACTCGCGCGAGCGAATCAGCGTACGCGCATCCGACTCTTCCCTGAATAGACGTTGCATACCAGCGCGCATCACGTGATCTGCTTCGCCCTCAATGGCGCTAATTTCCTCGCAATTACGTAAAATGCGTGCAGCGTCTTTCATGTCAGACAGCATGTGCACAGTTTCACGTACTTTTTCAGATGCACGCAATAAAATCTGTCCTAGTGCGACCATTTCCGGGGTAAAGCTGCTGTGGCCATAAATCTTTGCACTTTGTGGAATATCTTCCATGTAATCAATAATGTCGTCTAGCGCCATGGCTAATTCGCGAATCTCGCGTCTATCGAAAGGGGTAATAAATGTTTTGTGCAGTGAGAGTAAAATTTCCTTGGTGTATTCATCCGCCTCAGATTCAATCGCCCTGATTTCGGCAAAATGTTGTTCAAATTTATCTTCATCGCTGACCGCCGCCATCATGGCGAGCACTTTAGAGGCACGCACTGCACAATCGGCAAGGTTGTTAAACAAGATGAAATAATTATCACTTTTTGGCGTGATAGAGCCCATTAAGCGTGAAAAAAAGCCGCTCGACATAATTTGTTTCTCCCAATTTTAGTTTGTTTTCAACTACATTTATAATATGCGTAAGTTTAACTTCTTACACTCATGACCGCGAGCTTAAATCAAAGAAAACATGACAAAAATATGACAAATAATTTAAAAAATACACTTAAGCTTCAACTTATCAGCGAGTTTATTGGCACAGCCTTATTGCTGGCAGTGGTCACTGGTTCCGGCATCATGGGCGAAAGTCTGGCCGCGGGCAATGCTGCTTTAGCTTTGTTGGGCAACAGTATTGCAACTGGCTGTGGTTTGTATGTGCTGATTTCACTGCTGGGGCCAATCTCAGGTGCACATTTTAATCCTGTGGTCAGCCTGATGTTTTGGCGCATGGGCACACTGGATTTACGCATGCTTATTGTCTATTTGTGTGCACAACTCTCAGGGGCTATTGCAGGCGTTTGGTTAACACATTTAATGTTTGGTGTTCCAATTTTGCAACAATCAGATAATGCTAGAAATGGTGTAGGTATATTGGCCAGTGAGCTGGTTTCCACTTTGGTTTTGTTGGGCGTGATTTATTTGGGCGTTAAAGTCGCGAAAGATAAAATAGCTATGCTGGTCGCGTTGACAGTGACAGGTGGTTATTGGTTTACTTCAAGTACCTTTTTTGCCAATCCCGCTGTCACTATCGCGAGAAGTTTAAGTAATACATTTGTCGGCATTGCACCTGCGGATGTGTTGGGATTTATTACGGCACAATTGCTGGCAGCGATTATCATCATTTTTATTGCGAGGAAGTTAGAAAAAACATGAGTGAAGTCACTATCTATCACAACCCGGCCTGCGGCACGTCACGAAACACTTTGGCAATGATACGCGCCAGTGGTGTGGAGCCAGAAATTATCCAATATTTAAAGACACCTCCGACGCGCGAGAAATTAACTGAATTGATAGCCAATATTGGAGAGGGTTGCAGGGCGCTGCTTAGAAAGAAGGGCACACCATACGATGAACTTGGTTTAGATGATGCAAGTTTGAGTGATGATGCGCTGGTAGACGCCATGCTAGCACACCCTATTTTAATCAATCGGCCAATTGTAGTGACAAGCAAAGGCACCAAGCTGTGTCGACCTTCTGAAATTGTTTTAGAGATTTTAGATAATCCACACATTGGCGACTTTGTAAAAGAGGACGGTGAAATTGTAAAGGCAGGCTAAGGCTTAAAAGCGCTATAATGACGCTTTTAAAAATTAAGCCCAAGTTAAAGAATTAAGTCACTAAAGAACCCTATGGAAGCCGAACAACTCAACCAAATCGCCAACCGTCTGACCGATCTAAGTGCGCGTCATCTTGCGCTCAGGGGGTATCTTTGACTTTGACAATAAAGCGCAAAAGTTAGAGGAAGTAAACGGCCTGCTGGAAGACCCCAAAGTATGGGACAACGCCGAAAAGGCGCAAAAACTTGGTAAAGAAAAACGTGCATTAGAGCTGGTAGTAGTTAATTTACAAAATTTAGAAGCCAGTATTAAAGACAGCCAAGAGCTATTTGAGATGGCGCGCGAAGAGAACGACGACGAAACATTGTTGAGCGTGGATGCGGACAGCCAAGAAATAGAAACAAAAATCGCCGACATGGAATTTAAGCGCATGTTCTCTGGCGAGCTAGATGGCGCCAACTGTTTTATCGAATTTCAATCAGGTAGTGGCGGTACTGAAGCGCAAGATTGGTGCAATATGCTGTTGCGCATGTATTTACGCTATTGTGAGCGCAAAGGCTTTAAAGTAGAGGTGTTAGAGCTTTCGGACGGCGATGTGGCGGGTATTAAAGGTGCTAGCGTTAAGGTCAATGGCGATTATGCTTACGGGACGTTACGCACCGAAAATGGCGTACATCGCTTAGTGCGTAAGTCTCCATTTGACAGCAACGCTAAACGCCATACTTCTTTTGCCAGTGTGCAGATATTTCCTGAAGTAGATGATTCGATTCAAATTGACATTAACCCTGCTGATTTGCGTATTGATACGTATCGCGCTAGTGGCGCAGGCGGCCAGCACATCAACAAAACCGATTCTGCCGTGCGCATCACCCATTTGCCCACTAATGTCGTCGTGCAATGCCAAAATGACCGTAGTCAACACCGTAACCGCGAAGAGGCGATGAACATGCTGAAGGGTGCGTTGTACAATTTAGAACTGAACAAGCGTAATGCCGACAAACAGGCGATAGAAGATGCCAAAACAGATATTGGCTGGGGCCATCAAATTCGCAGTTATGTGCTAGACCAAGGCCGTATTAAAGATTTACGTACCAATGTGGAGATAGGCAATACACAAGGCGTGCTCGATGGCGACCTTGATCCATTTATACAAGAGAGTTTGAAACAGGGAGTTTAAGCGTGAGCGAGCAAGAAAATATAGTATCTATTGACGAAAGCCATGTAGATGAAAATCACGTCATTGCAGAACGACGCGAGAAATTAAAAGCACTACGTGAAGCCGCAAAAGCTGGCAATAGTGCAGCTTTCCCAAATGATTTTAAGCCAAAAGATAAAGCGGATAGCCTACAAAAAACTTATGCTACGCAAGATAAAGAAACGCTAGATCCGCAAAGCATTCCTGCCACTGTGGCAGGTCGTATGGTGCTAAAACGGGTGATGGGTAAAGCCAGTTTTGCCACTATTCAAGATGGCAGCGGTGAGCATGCAGGTGCACGTATTCAGCTGTATGTAGCGCGCGATGAAATTGGCGAGGCGCTATACGAAAGCTTTAAACATTGGGATTTAGGCGATATTTTGGGTGCCACAGGCCGCTTGTTTAAAACCAAAACGGGAGAGTTATCGATTCATGTCAGTGAGATTAAGTTACTCACCAAATCGCTACGCCCATTACCTGAAAAATATCATGGTTTGAGCGACCAAGAGACTAAATATCGGCAAAGATATGTTGACTTAATTACCAGTGAAGAAGCGCGCGCCACCTTTATTGCACGCAGTAAAGTGGTGTCGGCCATTCGCGACTTTATGATTCAAAATGAGTTTTTAGAAGTGGAAACACCGATGTTGCATCCCATTCCAGGCGGCGCATCGGCCAAGCCATTTATGACACACCACAATGCGTTAGACATGCAAATGTTCATGCGTATTGCACCAGAGTTGTACCTGAAAAGATTGATTGTGGGTGGGTTTCAGCGTGTGTTTGAGATGAACCGCAATTTTAGAAACGAAGGTTTGAGCGTCCGGCATAACCCAGAATTTACCATGATGGAATTTTATGCGGCGTACACCGATTACCACTGGTTAATGGATTTTACCGAGGCAACCATCCGTGCTGCGGCTATAGCTGCGCGCGGTACCGCAGTGCTGAATTACGATGGCAAAGAGGTCGATTTAAGCAAACCGTTTGAGCGCTTAACGATTATTGGCGCGATACAAAAATATGCGCCGCGATACACCTTAGAACAATTGAATGATGCTGCATTCTTACGCGCCGAAATTCTAAAACTTGGTGCAAAACCATTTGACCACGCCGGCTTGGGCGCGCTGCAATTGGCACTATTTGAAGAAACAGCCGAAAGCCAATTGTGGCATCCGACCTATATTATTGACTATCCCGTAGAGGTTTCACCGCTTGCCCGTGCCAGCGACAAAAACCCGGAAATCACCGAACGCTTTGAGCTTTTTATTACCGGGCGTGAAATGGCCAATGGTTTTAGTGAGTTAAATGACGCAGAAGATCAGGCAGAGCGCTTTACTGCACAGATGAAAGCCAAAGAAGCGGGCGACGGAGAAGCAATGTATTACGATGCCGATTTTATACGCGCATTAGAATATGGCATGCCACCAACAGGTGGCTGTGGCATTGGTATTGATCGTTTAGTGATGTTGATTACCGATAGCCCAAGTATTCGTGATGTGATCCTGTTCCCGCATATGCGACCTGAAGCTTAAGCTTAATTAGCCTTATATAAAAACCACCTAGCAATAGGTGGTTTTTTATTATTTGTCACAATACTGTCATATTTCCTTTTTATTATTAGCACAAGTTAATCAGGTCAATAAGGGAAAAAATGATGTTAAAGAGTTTAAGTATTGCGGCATTAATTGCAACGGCATTTACAAGCGGCTTAGTAGAAGCGGCTGATAAAATCATCAAGATTGACGGTTCTAGCACGGTGTATCCAATTACCGAAGCCGTAGCCGAAGAATTTCAAAAAGCACAAAAAGTAAAAGTGACAGTCGGTGAATCTGGTACTGGTGGTGGCTTCAAAAAATTCTGCCGTGGTGAGACTGATATTTCAAATGCTTCACGCCCAATTTCACAAAAAGAAATCGACGCTTGTAAAGAAGCGGGTATTCAATTTATCGAGTTACCCATCGCATTCGATGCGCTCACGGTTGTCGTTAACAACAAAAATGACTGGGTAAAAAGTATTACTGTTGAAGAATTGAAAAAAATATGGGGCCCAGGCTCTAGCGTTAAAAGCTGGAAACAAGTGAACCCTGCTTATCCTGACAAAAAGCTAGGCCTATATGGTCCTGGTACCGCCTCTGGCACTTTTGATTATTTCAGCGAAGCGATTAACGGAAAGTCAAAAGCGCATCGTACCGATTACACACCATCAGAAGATGACAACGTGTTGGTAAAAGGTGTAACGGGTGACGCGGGTGGTATGGCTTATTTTGGCATGGCGTACTATGAAGAAAATAAAGACAAATTACGCGCAATTCCAGTGGCAGTAAAAGCCGGTTCACCAGCAGTTTTGCCATCCGTGCAAACGGTTGAAGATGGTACCTACCAGCCATTAGCCCGTCCTATCTTTATCTATGTCAACGCCACGGCTGCTGCGTTTAAGCCAGAGGTGAAAGCATTCGTGAATTTTTATTTAGACAATGCACCGACATTGGTTAAAGAAGTTAAATATGTACCATTGCCAGCAGAAGATTACGCAGCAGTTAAGGCGCATTTTAAAGCAAACAAACCTGGTACAGGCTTTGGTGGTAAAAATGAAGTGGGTATTAAGGTTAAAGATTTGCTCAGTAAAATTGAGTAATCATTGCTGTCACTATGCTGTTAAAAAAGGGGCGAAAGTTCGCTCCTTTTTTACAGTAGAACTTTAACCAGTTGTTAATACGTTTATATTATTAGCTACAATGAAAGTCCCATTTTATGAATACGGCTACCCAAATGCTTAATCAACCAGTTGATTTAACCATTAGTCCACGCTTGGCTAAAAATGTGCGCAGAAACATCAAAGAGCGCATCATTGAATTTATTTTAATGTTGGCTGCGCTTTCTGCAGTGGCAACCACATTGTCGATTGTAGCTATTTTGCTTTATGAATCTTTAAGCTTTTTCAAAACGGTTTCTCTAGTAGATTTTTTTACTGATACACAATGGACGCCGCTATTTGAGGATGCACACTACGGCATTCTTCCACTAGTATCCGGGACGCTCACTACTTCTGCGGTTGCACTTGCAGTCGCTATTCCAATTGGTACCATTTGTGCGATTTACCTGTCTGAATTTGCATCGCATAAAACGCGTGAAATTGTTAAGCCGCTTTTAGAGTTGTTGGTGGGGGTGCCTACCATTGTGTTTGGCTATTTTGCGTTGCTGTTTTTAACCCCTATCTTGCAAAAGTTTTTTCCAGATTTACCTGGTTTTAATATGCTTAGCGCAGGTATTGTCATGGGGATTATGATTGTGCCTTATATTGCATCGCTGGCTGAAGATGCGATGCGCGCAGTGCCCATGAGCATGCGTGAAGGCAGTTATGCCATGGGTGCAACACGTTTTCAAACCGCCATCCGAGTTGTCACTCCAGCGGCAATTTCCGGCATCGTTGCGGCCTATATTTTAGGCATTTCGCGGGCAGTGGGCGAGACCATGGTGGTGGCCGTAGCTGCAGGTCAACAGCCAATTGTCAGTTTTAACCCAATGGAAAGTGCAGCCACTATTACCGCTTATATCGTGCAAGTGGCATTGGGTGATTTGCCGCACGGCAGTATTGGATACCAAAGTATTTTTGCCGCTGGCTTGGTGCTAATGGTCATTACCCTGTGCTTCAATATACTTGGCCATGTGATCCGCAAAAAATACCGTGAGCATTATTAAATGAGCAGCAATATGACAACTGAAACTTCAACGCAAGCGCCAATCCAAAAGCCAGTAGAGGCTTCGGTACTTAAAAACCTTGATGCCGTGCGCGCGATGATTAAGCGCCATAAGCTCAATGATTATATTTTTGCCGGCATTGGTTTGCTCGCGCTTATATTTTCGCTACTTACCTTATTGATTCTGTTTGGCGATTTGGTGATGGATGGCTTTGAGCGTTTTAATTTGCAGTTCTTAAGTGAGTTTCCATCACGTCGCGCTGCTAATGCAGGTTTGCTCTCCGCTTGGGTAGGGTCTGCATTGGTGATGCTGGTCACATTTTTGGTGGCAGTGCCGATGGGCGTGGCAGCAGGGCTCTACCTTGAAGAGTACGCACCTAAGAACTGGTTCTCCGACCTGATTGAAATCAATGTGACCAATCTTGCTGGTGTGCCATCAATTGTGTACGGGCTATTAGCACTGGGTTTATTTGTGTATATCTTAGGGTTAGGCCAAAGCATTTTAACCGCCGGTTTAACCCTTGGTTTACTGATTCTGCCTATTGTCATCGTTTCAACACGTGAGTCTATACGTGCCATTCCTGTGGCAATCCGCGAGGCGGCTTACGCGGTTGGCGCCACTAAATGGCAAGTGGTTTACGACCATGTGTTGAAATATTCATATGGCGGCATCCTCACTGGAGTGATTATTGGTATGGCACGCGCGTTAGGTGAAACTGCCCCTATTATTACCATTGGTGCACTGACTTTCATCGCTTTCTTGCCGCCATCACCAGTCACAGAGGTCGCACCATTTATTAATTTTGAATGGTTAAGCTCGGGCTTTACGGTATTGCCTATCCAGATGTTTAACTGGCTGTCGCGCCCGGATCATGCCTTTCACATTAACGCGGCGGCAACTGGCGCCCTCATTATTATAGTGACCTTGTTAATGAACGGAACAGCAATCTACTTACGCTACAAAATTCGCAAAAACATTAAATGGTAAAAACCTATTTGGAATATTATGAATAATTCGACATCAGCAATTAAAGCAGAATCCCGCGACCTCAACTTTTTCTATAGCAACGGCATGCAAGCGCTCAAAAATGTGAATATGCCATTGTATGAAAATAAAATTACTGCCTTGATTGGGCCTTCAGGCTGTGGAAAATCCACATTTTTACGCTGTTTTAATCGCATGCATGACTTGTACCCAGGCAATAAATACCAAGGCGAAATCTTGATGCATCCAGACAATACCAATGTGTTGGAAGATGGCGTTGACCCAATTGAAGTGCGCATGCGTATTAGTATGGTCTTTCAAAAGCCTAATCCGTTTCCAAAGTCTATTTATGAAAACGTGGCCTACGGCTTAAGAGTCCGTGGCGAAAGCAATAAGCGTATGTTAGATGACAAAGTAGAAGAGGCATTAAAAGGTGCCGCTTTATGGAACGAAGTAAAAGACCGTCAACAAGACTTAGCATTTAATTTATCGGGCGGTCAGCAGCAGCGTCTATGCATCGCACGCGCATTAGCTACCGACCCGGAAATCATGTTATTTGACGAGCCAACCAGCGCACTAGACCCGATTGCCACGGCAAATATCGAAGAGCTGATGTCTGAGCTTAAGCAAAAGCTCACCATCTTGGTCGTTACCCACAATATGCAGCAGGCGGCACGCGTATCGGATTACACCGCCTATATGTATTTGGGTGAGCTGATGGAATATGACGACACCAATACCATTTTTACTAACCCTAGCCGTAAAGAAACCGAAGACTACATCACTGGAAAATTTGGCTAATTTAAATGCTTACCCATCCGTCTGATTTTCATTGAAGTATTAGGATTAATAGGGAACTACCATGCAATCTGAACATATATCTAAACAATACGACGCCGATCTGGAAGCGGTGCGCGCAAAAGTCCTGGAAATGGGCGCTTTAGTAGAGCAGCAAATAGTTGACGCATTACAGGCTTTGCTGAAGAACAGTTCTGAACTGGCACAAAGCGTGATTAAAAAAGATGAACTAGTGAACGCATTAGAAGTGCAAATTGATGAGGATTGCAGTCACATTATTGCGCGCCGGCAACCTGCAGCGGGGGATTTGCGCATGGTGTTAATGATGATTAAGAGTATTACCGACCTCGAACGCATCGGCGATGAAGCCTCAAAAATCGCCCGCTTTGCTATTAAAGCAAGTGAGACAGAGCGCTTAGCCGCGCCACGTTTCGCAGAGATCAAGTCAATGGCAAATAGTACCAAAGATATGCTGCATAAGGCTTTAGATGCTTTCGCACGCTCGGATGCGAGCAAAGTGATTGAAATTGCACAAATGGACGCAGAGGTAGATGAACAGTATCAAGCTGTGATTCGCCAGCTAATCACTTTTATGTTGGAGGATCCACGCACTATCTCGGTGTGTCTAGAAGTGCTATTTATTGCGAAAGCGGTAGAGCGTATAGGCGACCATGCAAAAAACATTTCTGAAAATGTCGTGTATATGGTGCAGGGAAAAGATGTGCGTCACACCAGTATTGCGGACATGCAATTACAGGTATTTAAAGAATAATTAATCGGCTGTTAAACGTGAACCGCTTGTGTAAGTAACAAGCGGTTTTTTGTTGTCGCAAAAATACAACGTTCTTACTGTTGATTACCTTAAGTAGGTCTTTGTCATCATTCTGTCATATTAAAGTCTCAAAATCCCTGTGTTGAAAAAACTTAAATTAATTGTTTATTTGGGGACTTAAAAATGAATTTCAAATTACGCAGTTTGGTTGCCAGTACTTTGGCAAGCACGTTTTTACTGGGTTTTGCTGGTACTGCTATAGCCGATAGTACAGACGATATTGTGAATGCGTTAATGGCAAAAGGGGTGTTAACAGAAGAAGAAGGTGCACTGTTGTTAAAAGGTCGCACTGGTGAAAGAGAAGCAGCAGAAAAGAAAAAAGAATCTGCGGTTTCAGCTAAGTATAAAGATGGCTTGAGTTTTGAAAGCGGTGATGGCAAATTTAAAGCACAAATCAATGGTCGTGTGCATGCTGATTACCGTTTCTTTGATTATAACGACAATGACAGAAATCCTCCCGTAGTAGGTGCTGGAAACTCGATTGCTAATACTAATAGCGTAACAGATACCGGTGATATTAGACGTTCACGATTAGGCTTTAAAGCTGCTTGGAAAGATTACTATGAAGGTGAGGTTGTTGCCAACTTAGGAAGTACTACAGGCACTAGTCTAGATGTTGGTTATCTAAATATTGCTTGGTGGAAGCCAGTGCAATTCAGATTTGGTCAATTTAAGATGCCTATGAATTTGGAAGAATTGACTAGCTCTAACAATATCGATTTTATGGAGCGCTCTTTTGCAAACCAATTAGCGCCAGCTAAAGAGATTGGTGGAATGGTTCATGGTACTCCATTTAAAGGCACTACTTATGCATTAGCATTCTCCAACGGTCAGGGCCAAAATGCGACAGAAGGTGATATACGCGAAGATGGTAAAGATGTCATTGGTCGTGTGACTGCTAACTTTGCTGAAATGATGGATAATAAAGACATGGTGATGCACGCGGGTATTTCATATTCACAAGGTGAGTTACCGCAAGGTGCAGCTGGTGTTGCAGGTAGAACAGAAGCACGTGGCGCAACTTTTTTCACTGCGCCTGTATTTGCAAATACGCAGTTTGAAAAAATTGATCGTAGTCGCTTAGGTTTGGAAGGGGCTGTGGCTTATGGACCATTTAAAGTGCAAGCTGAGTGGCTGCAATTAAATAATGACTTTGAAACTAATAATCGTAGTTATGATTTGGATACCGAGAACTGGTATTTGCAAGCATTGTGGACGATTTCAGGTGAAGCTTATGCCGATGCCTACAAAGGCGGCATATTTGGCGGATTAAAACCAAAAAATGATTTTGATCCAACCACATTTAGTGGAGGTCTGTGGGAATTGGGTGTGCGTTATAGTGAGTTTGATGCGTCAGACTATGACACAGCGGGTATCGGGCAAGGCAATGGTGTGGATGCTTTAGTTACGACGAAGGCAAGAGGCTTTGCTCAAGCAGAAGCTTGGACTGCGGGTATTAAATTTATACCAAACTCGAATATCCGCTTAATGTTAAATTATGTAGACACTGACTTTAGCGATGCGATTGGTGGCGCAACGGGTGGTGTAGTCGTAAATAATAAACGTGTTGATGATGAAAAAGCAGTGATTATGCGTGCACAATGGATGTTCTAACTTAGACCTTATTTTCTTTAGATTAAAACCCGCTCTAGTAGCGGGTTTTTTATTGTCTAGCACTAATCAGGTATAATCAAGTCATCTAAAAGTTAAGCATTTTAAAAGTCACTTTATGTACAAACACCCATTATTAGACCGCTATAAAATGTCCCCGCAAGAGGCTCTAGATATTTTGGTTGAAGGCAATCAACGTTTTGTTAACAATCAAATCTCAAAAAAAGACTTCGAGTCTTTAATCCATCTTACTAAAGACAAGCAGCATCCATTTACCTCTTTTTTAAGCTGCAGCGATTCACGCGCGCCAGTTGAAATGCTGTTTGATCAAGCTTTAGGTGATGTATTTAGCGTGCGCTTGGCGGGCAACATTGCATCCGATAAAGGCATTGGCAGTTTAGAGTTTGCTAGCAAGTATCTGGGTTCTAAGTTGATCGTAGTGCTTGGACACACCAGTTGCGGCGCGGTAAAAGCGGCGTGCGATAACTTCAGGGAAGGGCATATCGGCGAAATCATCAATCACATTAGACCCGCGGTGCGCCAAGAGAAAACCGTGCTTGAATCGCGCGATTCTAATAATGAAGATTTTGTGGCAAAAGTGTGCGAGTTAAATGTAAAAGTGCAAATCAAGCAGATTATGCACAGTAGCGATATTATTGAAGACCTGCTGAACGAAAAGAAAATCGGTTTGATTGGCGGCGTTTACAATATATCTACCGGCCAGGTTAATTTCTTGCAAGATACCTTATTACTCTAAACTGTTCTAGCGGTGGCCTTCTTTAGCCATGTTGATACTGTATTTTGGGATTTCCACTACAAGGTCCTCGGTACCAATAATCGCCTGACAAGATAAGCGTGATTGCGGCTCCAAACCCCACGCTTTATCCAGTAAGTCATCCTCTGTGTCGTCAGATGCTTCCAGTGATTTAAAGCCTTCGCGAATGATCACATGGCAGGTGGTGCAAGCGCAAGCCATGTCGCAGGCGTGATCGATATCAATCTCGTTCTTTAATAAAGTTTCGCAGATTGAGTCACCTGTTTTCCCCTCAATGGCAGCACCATCGGGGCAGAGTTCAACGTGTGGTAATACAATAATTTGTGGCATAAGTTTATTCTTTAACTTGTTCTTTATATTTCGATTGAATCTAAATTTTTACCTGAAAGTGCACGGTGCACGCCAGCATCCATGCGCCTCGCAGCAAAGTCCTCGGTTGCAGCATTTAAATCTTCTGTGGCTTTAATAATGCTGTCTGTATTAACATCGCCAGGAATATTGGTCTGCTGGGTTAAATTTATAAGCGCATCTATTTTAGCTTTAATTTGTTGTTTTTCTTGCTTATTTAATAAGTCGCCGTCTTTTTCAAGCGCATTCTTAATCGCTTCCAGCAAACTTTCTGCGTCTACTTTTGCTTCGGCTAACGCACGCGCTTGTTTGTCAGCCTCTGCCGCGCTAAAGCCGCTTTTTAGCATGGCCAAAATTTGTTCTTCACTTAAACCATAACTTGGTTTGACTACAATATTCGCTTCCACATTGCTGGCTATTTCGCGTGCCGAAACACTCAGCAAGCCATCTGCATCTACAGTAAATGTCACGCGAATACGCGCCGCACCAGCCACCATTGGCGGAATGTCACGTAACTCAAATTGGGCGAGTGAGCGGCAATCACTCACTAACTCACGTTCGCCCTGCACCACATGAATGCTCATGGCGGTCTGGCCATCTTTAAAAGTGGTGAATTCCTGCGCTCGCGCAATCGGCAAAGTAGCGTTGCGCGGGATGATTTTTTCTACCAAACCGCCCATAGTTTCTAGGCCAAGCGACAACGGAATCACATCCAGCAGTAGCAAGTCTGCATCACTTTTGTTGCCTGCCAAAGTGTTGGCTTGTATCGCAGCGCCTAAAGCGACGATTTTATCGGGATCTAAATTAGTCAGTGGTGATTGCTTGAAAAAATCAGCGACCGCTAAACGAATTTGCGGCATGCGCGTGGCGCCGCCTACCAGTACCACGCCTTTAATATCTTCGACATTTAAGCTGGCATCACGTAACGCTTTTTTAGTCGGGTTGAGGGTCTTAATCACTAACGTTTGCGTCAACTCATTAAACTGCTTGGTACTTAAGGTAAGGTTAATCAATTCACCCGTGCTTAACATGCTGGTAATTTGTGCATTGGTGTGGTCGGTTAACCATTCCTTGGCTTCGCGCGCTTTGGTTAGCAGTAAGCGTGTATCCTGCGCATTCACTGGCTTGCATTTACTCTGCTCGAGTATCCAGCAGAAAATGCGGCGGTCGAAATCATCCCCTCCTAGCGCGCTGTCGCCATTGGTGGCGAGTACCTCAAATACACCTTTTGATAACTTCAAAATACTAATGTCAAAAGTCCCGCCGCCTAAGTCATAAATGACATAAGTGCCCTCAGCGGCATTGTCTAAACCGTAAGCGACCGCAGCAGCAGTAGGTTCATTTAGCAAACGCAATACGTTCAAACCTGCCAAGCGCGCAGCATCTTTTGTGGCTTGACGTTGAGCGTCATCAAAGTAAGCGGGGACGGTGATTACCGCACCCACCAACTCGCCACCCAGTGATTTTTCTGCACGGTTTTTAAGTGCTTTTAAAATTTCTGCAGAGATTTCAACAGGACTTTTAATGCCAGCGCGGGTTTCAATTTGCAGCATTTCGCCAGATTCGGTTTTTGTCTCGACAAAGTGATAGGGTTGTAACGAAGCATCAATATCCTTTAGGCCGCGCCCCATAAAGCGTTTGGTAGAAACTATCGTATTGGCCGGGTCTTGGCTTTGTGCAGCTTGTGCGCTATACCCTACGTCTATATTGCCATCTGGCAAATAACGTACTACGCTGGGTAACAGGGCATGACCATCATCATCGACCAAAACACTGCTTAAACCACTACGCACGGTTGCGACTAGCGAGTTAGTGGTGCCTAAATCAATGCCCACAGCAAGTTTGTGTTGATGGGGTGCGGCAGATTGGCCAGGTTCGGATATTTGGAGGAGTGCCATTTATTGCGCTTTTTAATTAGTCTAATTTTTCAATCGATTTCACAATATCAGCGCGTACTTTATCCATAAAAATCAGTTTACGCGTGTTATCGGTGGCTTCATTTAAATGATTGTGTTGGAATTGGTTTTTCAAGTTTTCTTGTAAATCTTTACCAGCACTGCCAATTTCGTCCAGCAAGTTTTCCAACATGGAAACATCACCAGCGTCTTCTGCATCTTCAATCGCTTCACGCCACTCCATTTGCTGCATTAAAAAATCGGCAGGCATTTGGTTGTTCTTTTCGTCTACGGCGGTAATACCTTGCAGGCTCAATAAATAAGCGGCGCGTAGGCCGGGTGATTTTAGCGTTTGGTAGGCCTCGTTTGCCATGGTTGCAGTTTGCATTGAGGCTAGTTTTTCTGTGGGGGAAGCGGATACAAAGCGGTCTGGATGCGACTCAGATTGTATTTTTCGGTAATTACTTTCTAAAGTTGCTACATCCAGGCTAAAGGTTTGGGGCAGTTTAAATAGCTCGAAGTAATTCATATTGTGCAAAGAAATTAAACAGTGAAACTTTCTCCGCAGCCACACTCATCTTTCACATTCGGGTTATTGAACTTAAAGCCTTCGTTCAAGCCTTCCTTGGTGAAGTCGAGCTCGGTGCCATCAATGTAGGCTAAGCTTTTCGGATCAACAATCACTTTTACGCCGTGGCTTTCAAACGCCATGTCTTCAGGGTTTAAATCATCCACAAACTCAAGCGTGTAGGCCATGCCAGAACAGCCTGTAGTTTTAACGCCCAAGCGCAAGCCAATCCCTTTGCCTCTGTTGCTCAGGAATTTTTCGACACGGTTTGCTGCAGTTTCAGTTAAGGTGATCGCCATCTTTTAAACAGTTGCCTTTGCCAATTGCTTTGCTTTAATGTCCGCTACCGCCGCTTTAATTGCATCTTCTGCCAATACTGAGCAATGAATTTTAACTGGCGGCAAAGCCAATTCTTCCGCGATTGCAGAATTTTTAATCGCATAAGCTTCGTCTACCGTTTTGCCTTTTAACCACTCGGTAACCAATGAGCTAGAGGCAATGGCTGAACCACAACCATAGGTTTTGAACTTGGCGTCTTCAATAATGCCGTTATCATTGACCTTAATCATCAATTTCATTACGTCGCCGCAAGCAGGTGCGCCAACCATGCCGGTGCCTACGTTAGGGTCGTTTTTATCTAAACTGCCCACGTTACGCGGGTTTTCATAGTGGTCTAATACTTTGTCTGAATATGCCATTTTGTTGCTCCTTTACTGGTTTAACAACCAGTCATCTAATGTGCAGCCCACTGCACTTTACTAATATCAATACCATCTTTAAACATCTCCCAAAGCGGAGACAATTCTCTTAACTTCTCAATCTTGTCTTTCAGCAATTTGATTGTGTAGTCCACATCAGCTTCAGTTGTAAAGCGGCCAATAGAAAAACGAATCGAGCTATGTGCAAGCTCATCACTGCGACCAAGTGCGCGTAGCACATAACTTGGCTCCAAGCTAGCCGAGGTACAGGCAGAGCCGCTAGAAACCGCAATGCCTTTTATCGCCATAATCAACGATTCGCCTTCTACATAATTGAAGCTAATGTTCAAGTTATGTGGAATACGATGCGCTAGATCACCATTCACATAGGTCTCTTCAATGTCTTGCAAGCCTGTAAGTAAGCGATCCCTGAGCATGCGGATACGTTCATTTTCACTCGCCATCTCTTCACGTGCGATGCGGAACGCCTCGCCCATGCCTACGATTTGATGCGTTGCCAGTGTGCCGCTGCGCATACCACGCTCGTGGCCACCGCCGTGCATTTGTGCTTCAATCCTGACTCTAGGTTTACGGCACACGTAGAGCGCACCAACCCCTTTTGGGCCATAAGTTTTATGCGCACTAAAGCTCATCAAATCTACCGGTAAAGTGGCTAAATCAATTTTCACTTTACCTGTGGCTTGCGCAGCATCCACATGGAAAATCACACCAGCTTCGCGGCAAATATTGCCAATTGCTTCAATGTCTTGAATCACGCCAATCTCGTTATTCACCAGCATCACAGATGCCAATACCGTATCGGGCTGGATGGCGGCTTTAAATTTAGCCAAGTCTACCAAGCCATCTGGCTCTGGTTCTATGTAAGTAGCAGTAAAGCCTTGGCGCTCAAGTTCGCGCACGGCATCGATAACCGCTTTATGCTCGGTGGCAATGGTAATAATGTGCTTACCTTTAGTGGATGCATAAAAATTAGCTGCACCTTTAATTGCCAAGTTGTTTGATTCTGTTGCACCCGATGTCCAGACGATTTCACGTGGGTCTGCATTCACCAATTTGGCGACTTCTTCGCGTGCGTTCTCCACTGCTTTTTCAGCAGTCCAACCGTAAGGGTGGCTGCGAGATGCAGGGTTGCCATAATGTTCCGTCAGGTACGGAATCATTTTCTCAGCCACGCGAATATCTACAGGCGTGGTCGCAGAGTAATCTAAATAAATTGGTGGTCTTTCTGTTTGGTTCATATTTGCCATATTCGTACTATCCATATTGCTACGTTTACTTTCTATGCGGCAACTGCCGTTAAATTTCTTAATCTAGTTAATTCTTGTTTAAGTGCCAATAAAAAATGCTCAACTTCTTGAATGGTATTGCTCAAGCCGAAACTTACCCTCACCGCACCACGTGCTAAATCTTCAGGCACGCCCATCGCAAGAAGCACATGGCTGGGCTCGGTACTGTCAGAAGAACAAGCCGAGCCGCTGGCGACTGCAAAGCCAGCTTTATCGAGTGCGGTCACCAATGTTTCACCTTCAATATTCTCAAAGGAAAAAAAGCTGGTATTCGCCACACGTAAGCTGTTATGTCCAAAAATAACAGCTTTTAATTTTGCTAGGCCAATTTCTAAATGGTCGCGCAAGTTAGCTGTGTGTACATCGAACGCACTTAGGTTCTTTATGGCTAAATCGCACGCTGCACCAAAACCGACAATAGCTGCGACATTTTCGGTGCCGCTACGCAGACCTCTTTCTTGCCCGCCGCCATAGAGCAGCGGTTGAATATCTATCCGTTTATCTAATACCAAGGCGCCTGCACCTAGCGGACCACCAATTTTGTGGCTAGAAACCGTCATCGCATGGACACCAAGCGCAAAAAAATCGACTGGAATCTTACCAAGCGCTTGCACCGCATCAGTGTGTACATAGGCTTTGTGTTCGCGCGCTATTTCTGCCACTTTGGTGATATTTTGAATCACCCCAGTTTCGTTATTCACTAACATGGCTGATACCAAATTAGTGGGGGCAAGCAATAACTTTTGCAAGTGCGCCAAGTTGATATTGCAATTACTATCTACATGAATGCTTTTTGCCTGCAAGCCATTAAATTGCATCGCTAGAGCAGGGCGTGATACACAAGGATGCTCAATGGCGCTGGTTAAAATCTGTCCTGTATCTAAATTGTTGCAAATACCGCGTACCGCAAAATTGTTTGCCTCGGTACCGCTGGCGGTAAATACAATCTGGTTGGCATATGCACCCACCGCATTGGCTACCTGTTCACGCGCATGTTCTACAGCAGCACGTGCAGTACGGCCATAAATATGACGACTTGTGGCATTGCCATGTTGATTAACCATAAACGGCAGCATCGCTTCCAACACCTCAGTTTTAAGCGCAGTTGTACTATTGTGGTCAAGGTATGCAGTTGTCATAATTAAGCGGTCGCCTCCACAGATGCGGGCGCAGCGCATGTTCTGCGCGGTGTAAATACCAATTGACTGGTGTTACCGGCATCATTTTGACGTTTATTTTCAACCATATCTGCCAGCGTCACACCGGATAAATAATCTAAAATTTTAACGTTAAGCGATGCCCATAAGTCATGCGTCATGCAGCGACCTTCATCGTGACAGTTCTCTTGCCCGCCGCACTGGGTAGCATCAATCAACTCATCCACCGCGGTAATAATGTGTGAAACGGAAATTTCGTGGTGCGGCTTGGCGACACGGTAACCGCCGCCTGGACCGCGTACACTCGTCACCAAGCCTTGGCGACGCAAACGGCTAAATAATTGCTCTAGATATGAAAGCGAGATAGCTTGACGCTCGCTAATTCCAGCGAGCGTGACAGGCTTATCGGCCTCGTTTAAAGCGAGATCCAGCATTGCAGTCACAGCAAAACGGCCTTTAGTAGTCAGTCTCATAAGGGGTCTATTCTATAATAACCTACTAATTTAGTCAATTATTAACCAAATTTGGTTCAAGTTATTTTTTGGCAGTTTTAGCTACTTTCGAATTGGATTTTGCTGGCGGTTTTGCTATAGGTTTTTTAGTCGCGAAAGCAACTGCAACGTCGCTGTCCGCCGCAGTAATATCAGCTAGCTGGTTTTGTAGCAAGTGAATTGCTGTATCTTGTTTTTCAGCATGGTGCATCAGGTCGTGGATGATTTTGTTTAGCACTTCTGGATTTAACGCATCATTTTCATCACCACCTACCGCGTAGGCGCTAAATTTAGCTTTTTGGGCATCAGCTTTAGCTTTTTCTTCCTCTAGAATGCGCGCAGGAATGCCGACTGCCGTGGCGTTTTCCGGTACATCTTTTACGACTACGGCATTAGAGCCGATTTTTGCATTTTTGCCGATGGTAATGGGACCGAGTACTTTTGCGCCCGCACCAATCACCACGCCTTGCTCTAAAGTGGGATGGCGTTTGCCTTTGTTCCAAGACGTACCGCCTAAGGTAACCCCATGATATAACGTACAGTCATCACCCACTATTGCGGTTTCCCCAATGACTACACCCATGCCGTGATCGATGAATACACGGTGGCCAATGGTGGCCCCTGGGTGAATCTCTATCCCTGTAAAAAAACGCCCTATGTGTGAGAATAATCGCCCAAGCCAGTAAAATTTTGCTTTCCATAACCAGTGACTAAAACGATGCATAATCAGTGCATGCACACCAGGATAAGTGGTGAGAATTTCAAAATGCGTGCGTGCCGCCGGATCGCGGTCAAAAACGATAGAAATGTCTTCTTTTAAGTGATTAAACATAGCGGTTGGCGCATTTAATTAAAAATGTCATTATGCCACAAAAAATAATTGTTGACTAATTTAGTAGGTTTAATGAGTTTGCTTAATATTTATTGTGTTTCCTAGGTTCTAGCGTAAGTGTAAGCACACCACGCAAGAGATTCACTTCTTCTTTTTCTAGTCGAGCACGAGAGTATAAACGCCGCATACGCTCGAACAGTTTTTTGGGTGCGTTCGGATTCAAATAACCAATGTGCAATAGCGTTTCTTCTAAATGTGCATAAAAACGTTCTAGCTCGTCATTGGTTGCAAGCGCTTCGCTAGAAGGCGTATCGATATTACCTTGCAGAGCGCGCATTCTCAACTCGTAACACACTAGTTGCACTGCCATGGCCAAGTTCAGCGATGAATATTCTGGGTTAGCTGGAATCATCGCCAGTAATTGACAGCAATCCAGTTCAGCATTGGTAAGGCCGCTCATTTCTGTACCAAATACAAAGGCAACCGGCTGGCTGGGCGCTATATTACTCGCCTGCAGGGCAGCTTCGCGTGCGTTCACCGTTTCATGACTCAAATAGCGTTTGCGTGCACTTAAACCAATAGCAAAAGCACAGCCTACCAAGGCTTCAGATAAGGTTTGTGTGACAATCGCGTTATCAAGCACATCATCTGCGCCTGCTGCCATGGCTGTGGCCTGAGCATTGGGATATTTATCTGGCTGCACCAGATATAAGTTTTTGAACCCCATGGTCTTCATGGCGCGTGCGGTTGAACCTATATTGCCTGGATGACTGGTTTGGCAAAGTACGATGCGGATATTATCGAAAATAGTGCTTTTAATATTTGGCTGTGACAATTTGGGGTTACGCCTATTAGTGCTAAAATAGCATTTTAACAGCTCTTTAAGAAATTTAAGTCATGCACCCAATGCTATCCATTGCAGTAAAAGCCGCGCGCGAAGCGGGCAGAATCATCAACAAAGCGTCGCAGGATGTAAATGCGCTCAGTGTAAAAAGCAAAACGTTTAATGATTTTGTGAGTGAGGTGGACCACGCAGCTGAACAGGCGATTATTGATACCCTTAAATATGCTTACCCAGACCACGGATTTTTGGGGGAGGAGAGCGGTAATACCAATCAAGAGTCTGAAAATATATGGATAATCGACCCGCTGGATGGCACGACTAATTTCTTGCACAACTTCCCGCAATACTGCATCTCTATTGCCTTGCAGCAAAAGGGCGTGCTAACCCAGGCAGTTATATACGACCCGGTGCGCAACGATTTATTTACAGCGACTAAGGGTCGCGGTGCATTTTTAAACGATAAACGCATTCGCGTAACTAATCGAACCAAATTGCAAGATTCACTCATCGGCACGGGATTCCCGTTTCGCGACTTTACGCATCTAGATACTTACATGGCGATGCTAAAAGACATGATTAAAAAGACCACGGGTATTCGCCGCCCAGGTTCAGCTGCGTTAGATCTAGCTTATGTTGCGGCTGGCTACACCGATGGTTTTTTTGAGATTAATTTGTCTGCTTGGGATATTGCTGCTGGTGGGCTGTTGGTTCAAGAAGCCGGTGGTATTGTCGGCGATTTTGAAGGCAACGAAGGTTGGCTACACACTGGCAATATTGTGGCCGCTAACCCCAAAGTGTTCGCACAAATATTGCAAGTATTGGCGCCGCATCTTACTGAGAAATTAAAAACAAAGACGGTATAAAGTTTTAGCAAGAAGTTATAGATTGATTATGAATTTGTAGCTTGTTTTGTTGTCACACGCGTTGAGTATAAACTGATGGTGGGGCGGTGATGAAATTACTTCGGTACTTATTTACTACTGCTAGTTTTATTATGGCTGGTTTTTTGTTGTCGACGCATGCAAATGCAGAAGTATATAAATGTACTTCTGCAGATAGCGTAACAGGTAAAAATAAAGTTGTTTACAGCGATGCCCCCTGCGCCAAGTCTGAGAAGCAGACACTTACCGCAATCCCACTTCAATCACAATTGGCTAAACAAACTCCTGAAGCGACACCAGCTGCGACTCTTGACGCGGCTGTAGCAAGCGCTGTGCTAAGCCGAGATTTTAAATTGGCAAAATCGTTAGCCGCCACTAAGGAGCATTGGCGTTTGATTGCAATCGCGGAAGGTGAAGCGGTGACACAACCCTTGATTGTGGCAAACAGCCAACCGACAGTGTCGCGTGAAGAAGAGTGTGCAGATGCAAAATATAATTTTGAATCAGTTTCGCGTACATCATGGCGCGATAAAGATTTAGTGGCAGCCAAAAAAAGTGTCATGTATGTAGCTTGCGGTGTGCCTGAGCCTGTGCAAAACCAGCCCATTTTGGTGGGCCGCGCATTTGGCGGGTTACATTCTGGACGGTGGTATCATCCTAACCACGCTATGCCGCATCAGGTCAGGCCACATAAGGGTGTTGGCCAGCATACATATCCAATAGATCGTCATTATCATGGTCGTAACCTTACAGGCGATAGCGCGAGCTTAAGTTATAAGAGCAAGCACTTCAGCATTAATGCCGACAGCACTAATGTACGTTAATGGTTTCTTCTTGCATTGTGCGGCTGACTAGATCGGCCAAAGCAAAAATCTGGTCATCGGCACTTAAAGCCACGCGTTTAAAAAAGTCAGTTTTATAAGCGTCGTCATGTTCTAACCTTTCCAAATCGAACGGCCCTAGCACCTCGCGGCAGCGGACTAAAAACTGTGCATAAACATCATATTGATTGTATTGCATATATTTTCCCCTTAGAAAGTTAACCAGCTAAAGTTTAAAGTGCACAAATTGTGCCACTAAGGATTTTTATAGCCCGCATTTAATTAATTGTTTTTAAAAGAGTTTTTTGATGCTAAAAATTCCTATCAATAAATATTGATAATACTTGTTGATATTTCGAACATAATGTCGAAAATGTCTAATATTTTAAATTTAAATACCGTTACTCATTCCGTGCCTGAACTCTCTACTCCTTTAGCAGCTAAACTTATAAATAGTAATCAAGCGGCTAGCCATACGCCTATGATGCGTCAATATCTAGCCTTAAAAGCGCAACATCCTGATATGTTGCTGTTTTATCGCATGGGCGATTTTTATGAGTTATTTTTTGAGGATGCAGAAAAAGCTTCAAAATTATTGGGCATCACATTAACACGTCGTGGCACCAGCAATGGCGAACCAATCAAGATGGCTGGCGTACCCTATCACGCTGCCGAGCAATATCTAGCAAAGCTCACTAAGCTCGGCGAAGCGGTGGCCATTTGCGAACAAGTCGGAGACCCAGCGACCAGCAAAGGCCCCGTCGAGCGTGCGGTCGCGCGCATTCTCACGCCTGGCACACTCACCGATTCTGCATTGTTGGATGAAACGCGTGACAATCAACTGCTCAGCGTATTCGCGGCAGATGGTTTGTTGGGGTTGGCACGCATCAATTTGGCTTCCGGCAGCTTTATTTTGAGTGAAATTGCATCTGGCTATTTGGCGCAAGAGTTACAGCGAATCAACCCGGCAGAGATTATTTGCACTGATGATTTTAAACACAACGCATTGGAAAATTTTGACTGTTCGAAAAAACGCTTAAGTCCTTGGCAATTTGACGCCGATAGCGCGTTTAAAACACTGACTGCGCAGTTTAATACGCTAGATTTAAATGGTTTTGGTGCGCAGCAACTCACTGCGGCCTTATGCGCAGCTGGCGCCTTGCTAGATTACGTTAAACATACGCAACGCGCTGCTTTGCCGCATCTTGCAGCGCTTAGCGTTGAACAAACTTCACACTATATCCAGTTAGATGCGGCTACACGACGCAATCTGGAGATAGACGTCACCTTGCGTGGCGATGTTGCGCCGACGTTATATTCGCTTTTCAACACCACAAAAACTGCCATGGGCGCGCGCTTACTTCGACATTGGCTGCATCACCCTTTGCGCGATACCAATTTGGTTGTAAAACGACACGAAGCTGTTGCGGAATTGTTGGCCACAGCCAAACTTCAAAGCTTGCAGAATGTTTTAAACTCGATAGGCGATATTGAGCGCATCACTACACGCGTAGCCCTGAAAACGGCACGCCCACGCGATTTGTCTGGGCTGCGTGAGAGCTTGCTGCAACTCCCCTTGTTGCAAAATTTGTTAGTTGGCAGTAAAGCCATATTACTGGAAACGTTAGCTGCTAATCTACAGGCGCCTGCTGAAGCATTAAATATATTAAATGCCATCAAGCGAGAGCCTTCGTCTTTATTGCGCGAAGGCGGAGTAATTGCTGATGGATATGATGCTGACTTAGATGAATTGCGCGCATTGCAAACCAACCATGGTGATTTTTTACTGCAGTTTGAGGCAGCCGAAAAAGCGCGTACTGGCTTACAAAATCTCAAGGTAGAATACAACAGCGTACATGGCTTTTATATTGAAATAAGCCGCGCCCAAGCCGAAAATGCACCAGCGGAATACCGCCGTCGTCAAACGCTTAAAAATGCTGAGCGTTTTATTACGCCAGAACTTAAAGCCTTTGAAGACAAAGTATTAAGTGCGAACGATCGCGCACTAGCGCGTGAGAAGATGCTCTATGAGCAAATCTTAAATGCGTTAAATCCATTTATCACTGCTCTGCAGACTAATAGCGGTGCGGTTTCTAGCCTAGATGTTTTATGCTGCTTTGCTGAGCGCACACAAGCTTTAAATTACGTGCAGCCGCAATTTGTGAGCGAGCCGGGTATCCTTATTGAAGGCGGCCGCCATCCTGTAGTTGAAGGAATTGCCCAACCTTTTGTGGCGAATGATGTTGAAATGAGCCCCTATCGCCAACTGTTGCTGATTACCGGCCCAAACATGGGCGGTAAATCGACTTTTATGCGGCAAGTTGCACTTATCGTGCTTTTGGCACATTGTGGTGCCTTTGTGCCGGCTACTGTTGTTAAAATCGGCGAAATTGACCGTATCTTTACCAGAATAGGCGCCTCTGACGACCTGGCAGGCGGTCGTAGTACATTCATGGTAGAGATGACTGAAACAGCTAACATTTTGCACAACGCAACCGATAAAAGCTTAGTGTTGCTTGATGAGATTGGTCGCGGCACTTCCACATTCGACGGTCTTAGCCTGGCTTGGGCTGTCGCCAAACAGTTGCTAGAAAAAAATAAGAGCTTTACTCTATTTGCCACCCATTATTTTGAACTGACGCGTATTGTGGATGAGTTTAAGCATGCTGCCAATGTACATTTGGATGCGGTGGAGCATGCTAACAAAATTGTGTTTTTACACAAGGTGGAAGCGGGAGCCGCGCACATGAGTTATGGCATTCAAGTGGCGCAATTAGCAGGGATTCCCAAAAGCGTAGTTGCTGCTGCTAAACGCAAGCTTACCCAGTTAGAGAGCAACCAATTAGCATCTAATCACAATCAGCCAGATATGTTTGCAGCCAAGGTGGAGTCTGCACCAGTTGAATTGCATCCAGTCGTAGCAGAGTTAGAGGCCATTCAGCCAGATGATCTAACGCCTAAGCAGGCGTTAGAGTTACTGTATAAACTCAAAGAGTTGAGTTAGTGGTGATGACCACCCGCACCGTGCACGTGCTGGTGTGAAATTTCTTCTGGAATGGCTTTGCGCACATCGGTCACTGTAGCTGTAAATATGACACGTTCGCCCGCCCATGGGTGGTTACCATCGACCACCACTTTGTCATCGGCAATTTCGGTTACGGTATATAAAATCACCTCACCTGTTTCGTCCTCACCTTCAAACTGCATGCCGACTTTTAAATCAGCAGCTGGGAAAGCGCTTGCAGGCTCAATTTGTACTAATTCTTCATCAAATTCGCCAAACGCATCAGCAGGCTGCAAATCTACAGTCACCACATCGCCTACGTTTTTGCCGTGCATGGCTTCTTCTACTTTTGGGAAAATGTTATCGTAACCACCATGCAAGTAAGCGACTGGTTCGCTGCTGGATTCCAGCACTTCGCCGTCGCTATTTTTAAGTTGATAAGTCATGGTGACAACAGTGTTCATGGCAATTTGCATGGTGTTAGACATAGGTGAATCCTTAAGGCTTTAATGTGTGTGAAAGTATGCGTTATAAAATATTAAGCAGAATTTTAAACCATTTTTCTTATTTGGCTAAATGAAGAAAATGATTATTTGCTTGCTTTGGCAATAAATTTTGCTTTTGCCATTAGTTTATCTAGTGCAGCAGCAAACCCTTGCCTGTCGGCCAAATTAAATACAGCAGGGCCTCCAGTCTCTATTCCATTGCCACGCAGCTCATCCATTAAGTTGCGCATGGCCAAGCGTTCTTTGATATTTGCATCGGAATAAAGCTCACCGCGAGGGTTGAGTGCGTGAGCACCTTTTGCCACCACCAAGGCAGCCAACGGAATGTCAGCGGTAATCACTAAATCACCCATTTCACATTCCTGCACAATTCTGCTGTCGGCGACATCAAACCCGCTCGGCACAGTAATTGTTTTAATGTAAGGCGATGCAGGCGTGCGCAAAAACTGGTTTGCCACCAAAGTAGTGGTTGTTTTAGTGCGTTCTGCCGCGCGGAATAAAATCTCTTTAATGACCACGGGGCAAGCGTCTGCATCCACCCAGATTTTCATTAAAAACTCATCTCTCTTTGCAATACGGCGTTGCTCATCAAAAAATTATTCCTCACATATCACTCATATGCCGCGTCATTTTTTCGATTCGCGCCTAGTCTTGCTTAAAGATATGAGTTTTCATGCTGAAAATCAGTCGCTAACGACCTCTGCCACCGCTTCTATGTGTGCTGTTAGGGTTAGTGCCAAATCCTTGACTGGAATTTCTAGGATTTGTCGTTCTAGCATTCGGGTTGCGCGGTTGAGGTTTTGGCGCAAACAAAGGTGTTTGCGGCATGGCCTGGTGGCGCGCTGCTTCTGACATCAGCTTACCAGAGCCATTTTGATTAGAACCATTTTGTGCAGGTTTTTGGCCTTGATTGCGATTGCTATTTTGAGAATTTGCATTTTGACCATTGTTTTGACCTTGTCTTTGGTTATTGTTTGTGCCCTGTGGCTTACGCTGCTGTTGGCCTTGGCCATGTCCGCGTGGCGGCCTGCCATGCGGCTGGGTAGAACGTGGCGCTTCTGGTTCCGGTTTGTCTGAAGGCGTAAAACCTTCAACCTGCACTTTAGGGATCTCACGCTTAATCAGTTTTTCAATGTCTTTCAGTAGTTTTACTTCTTCACGGTCCACCAATGAAACCGCGGCGCCACTGCTGCCCGCGCGGCCAGTTCTACCAATGCGGTGTACATAATCTTCTGGCACATTGGGTAATTCAAAATTCACTACTTGCGGCAATTGGTCAATATCCAAACCACGTGCAGCAATGTCAGTGGCAACGAGTACGCGCATGCTGCCGTCTTTAAATTGAGATAAAGCTTTGGTGCGTGCGCCTTGGCTTTTATTGCCATGAATCGCTGCAGCTTCAATGCCGTCTTTAATCAACTTTTCGGCAAGCCTATTCGCACCGTGCTTGGTGCGGGTAAATATCAGCACTTGTTGCCAGTCGTTTTGTTTAATCAGGTAGCTCATTAACTCGCGTTTATGGCTTTGCGCCACCATATGCACGGTTTGTTCTACTAATTCAGATGCAGTATTTCTGCGCGCGACTTCTACAAAACCTGGGTTATGCAACAAGCTATCAGCCAGTGCTTTAATTTCATCAGAGAAAGTTGCAGAGAACAGTAAGTTTTGGCGTTGTTTGGGCAGCATAGCGAGTATTTTTTTAATATCGCGGATAAAGCCCATATCTAACATTCTATCGGCTTCATCCAGCACCAAAATCTCAACGCCTGATAAATCGACGTTTTTCTGATTTGCATGGTCCAGCAAGCGGCCAGGGGTGGCGACCAAAATATCCAGTGGCTTTTTTAAGCGTGCAATTTGCGGATTGGCGTTTACGCCACCAAAAATCACCGTGCTAGTGAGCGGCAAATATTTGCCATACGTTTTAACAGACTCTTCAATCTGTGCCGCCAGTTCACGGGTTGGCGTCAGCATCAAGCAACGTGGTCGACTTTTAATTGCATCTGCGTTGCGTGCTTTTTGGCTAAGAATATGCAAAATTGGCAGGGTAAAACCTGCGGTTTTGCCAGTGCCTGTTTGCGCGCCTGCCAATAAATCACCACCGCTTAATACTTGCGGAATGGCTTTGGCCTGAATTGGCGTTGGTGTAGTGTAACCTGCGTCGCTAATGGCGCGCAGAATGGGTTCGCTAAGACCTAACTCGTTAAAATTAGATGTGGTTGTTTCAATAGTTGTTATTTGTTCAGACAAAGTAATGCTCCAGCTTGAGTGTTAAGCCAGCCAATTACTTTGAGGTAACACCAATCGAGGTGGCAAATGCGGTTAAACTTATTTTAAGGCCGCTACGCTGATTGGTTTGCGTAGGGAAGGCGCATTATACGGGGAATTGCAATAAAAGCGAGTTTTGTGTTTTTGCGAGGATTTAATGAGTAATTTATTATTCCTCGTAGTCAAAACGGTCATATTGTTTAGTAACGATTATTGTGTACTTTTCTAAGAGATAGTTGTCGCACATCTCTATTAGTCGTTTTAAATTAACAATTGCATCTCCAAAGTCAATAAGTAGGCGATCAGCCATCTTATTTCGATCTGCCTGAGTATGGGCTCCAGATAGACTTTTGGCAATTCTATAAGCTTCTTCCATTAAGCCGTCTGTAGCTTCCATCGTGTAGCAAAGTGCGTCAATAGCTCGCCGTTGATCCAAGGTTAACCTGTCAAGAACTTCTGCTGATAGTTGACGAATAAATGAAGTATTAAATATGAGGATTGGTGCAGGCATTACGAGGTTTTGCTGGCGCATCAAGGTGCGATTATGTCGAACAGTTTCTAGTTTAGCTCTAGCATTGGCTAAGTTTACTTCGATCTCAGCTCGTAAATGGTGCACTTTTCGTAATTCTCTGCGCCTGTCATTTAGTACCACCAAACCAAAAGCAGCGAATGCGCCGAGAAAGGCACCAACAGATTGGTTGTTAAAAAAATTGGATATTGCTGACCAGTCTAAGTAGATGCAGTTCATTTTTACTTTCGTTAAGTGAATTACACATCATTGCAAAGTCCGTCAATATTATTTTAACTTTAACACAATTAATGCAGGTGATTTTTCCGCCAAACCCAAGGCGGGGTTTGTTGCTGAGCTTTCCACAACCCGAGCTTGTTTTGACGCGCTTTGTCTTGCAGCAGCGCTAATGAATAATCCTTTGAATAGCGCTTATTAAACCAAGCGTGACCATGCTTAACCATATGCTTGCTCACATCTTGCCGATTGCACAAGAGCTTGCCTAGTTTGCGACCATATTGATCGTAGCCGCTGATTGCTACGTAAATAGTAGCTTCTGTGCAAAAATCCATCAGTGCGCGGCGGGATTTTTTGCCGTAAGTTTGGTTGCGTTCTGGTGCGTCAATGTCGGTGATGCGCAACCTGTATTTATAGCCAGCGTCATCGATTTTAACTGTATCACCATCGTAGAAATAGGTGATTTCGGTAGCAAAAACAGGTGGGCTGCAGACCAATATCCATGCAGCTCCCAGGCCGATTAAAATTCGTTTCAAATGCTTATTCTTTTTGGTAATGTTTTGGTTCCAATACGGTAGGAATAGGGTCTGCCTCTAAATTGGGGTGGTCTTTGCTGTAATGCAGACCGCGACTTTCCTTGCGCGAAATCGCGCTTTCAACAATGAGTTCAGCCACTTGCAGCAAATTACGTAGCTCGATTAAATCGTTACTGATTTTAAAATTGCTATAAAACTCTTGCACTTCATCGCGCAGCATCTCGATACGATGCAGCGCGCGGCTGAGGCGTTTATCGGTGCGCACAATGCCTACGTAGTTCCACATAAAACGGCGTAGCTCATCCCACGTATGCGTAATCAGCACTTCTTCATCGGCGTCGGTAACGCGGCTTTCATCCCATTGTGGCAGCTGGCTAATAGCTTGCGTAGGCGCATTGAGAATATCGTGCGCCGCAGCGCGACCAAACACCAAACATTCCAGCAATGAATTACTAGCTAGCCGATTTGCGCCATGCAAGCCGGTACATGCGGTTTCGCCAATAGCGTATAAGTTGGCGATGTCGGTACGGCCCTGCGCATCAACCATAACGCCACCGCAACTGTAATGCGCAGCAGGCACCACAGGAATGGCTTGCTTACTAATGTCGATGCCGAGTTCTAGGCAACGCGCGTAAATATTGGGGAAATGCTCTTTAATAAACGCCAGCGGTTTATGGGTAATATCTAAGTAGACGCAATCTAAACCACGCTTTTTCATCTCAAAGTCAATGGCGCGTGCGACCACATCACGTGGTGCCAATTCTTCGCGTGCATCGTGTTCAGGCATAAAGCGCGTACCATCTGGCAAGCGCAACAAACCGCCTTCGCCACGTACTGCCTCAGAAATTAAAAAGGATTTGGCATGCGGGTGGAATAAACAGGTGGGGTGAAATTGAATAAACTCCATATTCGCGACGCGGCAACCTGCACGCCACGCCATGGCAATACCATCACCTGTGCTGACGTCAGGATTTGTAGTGTACAAATAAACTTTACCTGCGCCGCCAGTGGCTAGGACGGTTTGCTGTGCGGCAATGGTAATGACTTTGCCAGTGTGGTTATCTAACACATACGCACCCAAGCATCGGTTTTCAGTCGCCGATTTAGTCACTTTTTGAGTGGTCAGTAAATCAACTGCGATGTGGTTTTCTAGAATGGTAATGTTGGCGTGTTCGCGAATTTTTTGCGCCAAAGTTTTTTGCACGGCATTGCCAGTGGCATCGGCCACATGCACGATGCGGCGCTGGCTGTGGCCGCCTTCGCGCGTAAGATGAAAGCCGCTGTTGTCGGCTTCGCGCGTAAATTCCACGCCTTGATCTACCAGCCACTCCACCGCCTCACGCGCATTGGTGGCGACCAAGCGCGTAATTTCGACATCGCACAAGCCGGCACCGGCAATGATGGTGTCTTGAATATGCTCTTCTATACTATCTTGCTGATCACTTTCTTTTTTGCTCAATACGGCTGCAATGCCGCCTTGAGCCCAACTGCTGGCGCTGTCAGATACTTCGCGCTTGCTGACAATGCACACCCGTTTTTTATCGGCAATTTGCAAGGCCATGGTCAAGCCAGCCAAGCCGCTACCGATAATTAAAGTGTCAAATTCTTGTTTCATATTGGGTGAAATGTTGGCTGTAAACGAATGAACTATTAAGAGTTTAGCGGGGTCTTTATCCTTAAGCTAGGTGTTATTACTGCCCGGCTATAAAAAAGCGGAATCATATTGTAATTCTGGATTGTAAAAGCTGGAGGAATAGAGATGTTTAGAACCACTAAAATTGAGGAGTTAGCCCGTACAAGTTTCGTGCAACCTGCGCATCAAGGTTATAATGTAGGCATTATAAAAGCGGAAGCGGGGAGCAGTACCTCAATGGCCGATAAGCCAATCGAACCACCTAGTGATTTGGTGAACGAATTGCCTAGTAAACAGGCACCTGCAAGTGCCAATGTAAGTGCTAATGCTGGAAACCGTGAGCTAGATCAGCTATTGGTAGTGCGCGCACAGCAAGGCGACAAAAAAGCCTTTGGCCTGCTGGTGGAAAAATACCATCGTAAGCTGGGGCGTTTACTTGGGCGCATGATCCGCGACCAAGCTGAAGTGGAAGATGTCGTGCAAGAGTCGTTTATTAAGGCCTATCGCGCACTACCCAATTTCAGGGGTGATAGTGCGTTTTATACTTGGTTGTATCGAATTGGCATTAATACGGCAAAAAATTATCTGGTATCAATGGGGCGCAGGCCACAAGTGATGCAGGAAGTTGAGATTGAAGACGTAGAAAATTTTGACAGTGGTTATGAAATGCGGACTACAGATACACCTGAAACCGCCTTGATGACCAAGCAGATTGCGCAAACAGTGAATGACACCGTGGCAAGCTTGCCAGAAGAGTTGCGTACCGCTATCACGCTACGCGAGATTGAAGGTTTGAGCTATGAAGAGATTGCTACCTTGATGCAGTGCCCGATTGGCACCGTGCGTTCTCGTATTTTCAGGGCACGTGAAACCATTTCAGAAAAGTTAAAACCGTTGGTGGACGCGAAAGAAGGCAAACGTTGGTAGCTTTATTGCGTGTTTTATTTATATTTCGTTTTTTGAGGTTAGTATGAAAGATCAATTATCTGCACTTATTGATGGCGAGCTTGATGTTGCAAGCGCTGAGCATGTGATTAAAGCCGCAAAAGTGGGTGGTGAACTCAGGAGCTGTTGGGCGCACTACCATTTAATTGGCGACGCGATACGCGGAGATATTGGGCACAATGAGGCGCACACCAGCCACGATTTTAGCGCACGTGTGATGGGTGCATTAGAAAACGAGCCTATCATATTTGCACCGAATACCAATATTAATAGCAACTTGGGCACTAATATAGGTGCGGTTTCTAAGGCATCTGCCAGTAATAGTAAGCTGTGGTCAATTGCCGCTTCTGTGGCGGCAGTGATGTTTGTGGGTGTGGTGGTGCTGCAATTGAATCAAACCGAAGAGCTTGCGCCAATGGAAATTGCGCAAAGCGTACCAACTGAATATCTACAGGCGCACCAAGCGGCTGCTCCCAATGGTGCAGCTTTTTATACTCAAACGGCTAGCCTGACCGAGCCAATGCAATAATGGTAAGTTCTCTCTATATGCTGCGTCTGTTTAGCTTAATTGCATTAGGCTTGCTCAGTGTACCAAGTATTGCTGCAGATGATGCTTGGTTAGCGCTGCAAAAAAGTGCCTATGCTGCACGAGAGCTCAATTATCAAGGTGTGTTTGTGTACCAAAACGGTAAGCAAACCAGCTCGGTACAAATCACCCACATGAATAATGCCGGCCGCGAAATGACCCGCAATGTAGTGCTGGATAACAGTGCACAGGCTAGCCAGCCACGCGAGGTATATAGCGAGGGCAGTGATATTGTCATCATGCATAAAAAAGATAAAAAAATGGTGATTGAAAAACGCCGTGGCCAAAACCTGTTCCCCGCCATGTTGCCCACCGATTTACGTGCCATTAAGGCCAGCTATACTGCGCAGCTTGGTGCTAAAGAATATATCGCAGGTCGCGAAGCACAGCTTATTGAGTTGGTTTCAAACGATAGCTTCCGTTATAACTACAAAATTTGGGCTGATACCGAATACGGTTTGCTGCTAAAAATGGCATTGGTAGATAGCAAAAATAAAACATTAGAACAAATTGAATTTACCCAACTGAGCACATTGAATTCCCAAGATCTAAACTGGTTTCAGCCAAAAATTGATGTGAGCAAGAGCTACGAAATGCACGACAGGACTGCGGTGAGTCATGTGGATAGCAATTGGATTATCACCACACTACCGATTGGTTACGCTAAAGTGGATCATCGCTCGCTGGCTGTTCCTGGTAAAGCTACACCTGTAGACCAGATGATATTTTCTGACGGCATTGGCTCTGTGTCGGTATTTATAGAACCTATGACCAAAGGCATGCGTCCAAAAATGGGGCATATGGGTATCGGGTCTACCAATATTTGCGCACATGTGTTGGATGGTTACCAGATCACTGTAGTGGGAGAAGCGCCAGCCGCTACCGTGATGCAAATTGCCAAAGCAGTGAGCTTCAAAAAACAAACTGCTTCCAGCAACAAGTAGTAAAGTTAGCCACTTATGATAGAAGAACGCGCCGTCATTCTTACGCTAGATAGCGCTTCGGGCGATAACAATTCAAACCAAATTGCTACACTGGAAATCGAACGCAAAACTGCTTGTGGTTTATGTGGTCAAACGCGCGGTTGTGGTAACTCTATTTGGGGCAAGTTATTCGCGCATCAATCTACCGCTTTTAAAGCACAAAACCGTATCAACGCAAAAGTGGGCGACAGCGTTATTGTGGGGATTAATGAAAAAGCACTGTTGAAGAGCGCGATGTTGCTGTATCTATTGCCACTTGCAACGATGTTAATTGGCGCCATATTGGCTAAACAGCTCATAGCAACTGAGCTAAGTGCCATGCTGGGGGCGGTTATTGGTTTAGGGCTTGGTTTTTTATGGGTAAAAGGCCACACCATGTCGAACAGTTATTTTAAATTGCAGCAACCAGTGATTTTAAGGTTAGCCACTGATGATGTGATAGCAAGCCTTTAATTAATTTATTTTAAAGTTATTTTTAAGGAAGATGTTTAGATGTTAAATTTAGGGTTAAACAAGTTAACTTTTAGTAAGTGGATAGCAGCTGTCACACTGCTCTTCGCATTAAGCAACACGAGCCAAGCGGGCGCTGTAGGGAATTTACCTGACTTTACCGAGCTGGCAGAAAAGCATGGCGCAGAGGTGGTGAATATCAGTGTCACGCAAGTAGCGCAAACAAATGGTGCGCAATTTCCGTTCCCAGGTATGGAGGACGATGAAAACCTGCAGGAGTTTTTTAAACGCTTCGGCATTCCTGGCATGCCTGGCCAAGGGCAGCCTGGGCAAGAATATAAATCGCAATCCCTCGGTTCAGGCTTTATCATCAGTGGCGACGGTTACATTCTTACCAACGCACACGTGATTAATGCGGCTGATGAAGTATTAGTGAAGTTGTCTGACAAACGTGAATTTAAGGCTAAAATTATTGGCGCCGATAAACGTACTGATGTGGCCTTGATTAAAATTGAGGCGACAAACTTACCTAAAGCGACGATAGGCGACCCGGCCGCATTAAAAGTTGGGGAATGGGTTGCTGCGATAGGCTCACCGTTTGGTTTAGAGAACACCATGACGCAAGGCATCGTCAGCGCCAAAGGTCGTGCATTGCCACAAGAAAATTTTGTGCCGTTTATTCAAACTGATGTGGCGATTAATCCTGGTAACTCAGGTGGTCCGCTATATAACCTGCGTGGCGAGGTGGTGGGGATCAATTCACAAATCTACAGCCGCAGTGGAGGCTCTATGGGCTTATCATTTAGTATCCCAATCGATGTGGCGATTGATATCTCTAACCAACTCAAAACCAGTGGAAAAATCACCCGTGGCTGGTTAGGTGTAGCTATCCAAGAGATAACCAAAGATTTGGCAGAATCTTTCGGTATGAAAAACACCAATGGTGCACTCATTGCAGGTGTCGAGAAAAATAGCCCGGCCGATAAAGGCGGCTTACTTGCAGGAGACGTGATTACTAAGTTTGATGGTAAGCTCATTACCAGTTCTAGTGACTTGCCACGTGCTGTAGGCGCGGCTAAACCAGGTAAAATTGTACCTGTGGAAGTGTTGCGTAAAGGTGCTTCAAAAACGCTTAATATCGGAGTGGGTGAAATGCCAACCGAAACGGCAGAAGCTGTTATGCCAAACAAAGCGCCTGCAAAAGCAGAAGCCAATAAAATTGGTTTAACGCTGAAAGAGCTAACGCCGCAACAAAAGAAAAAGCTTAACGGAAAAAATGGCTTGCTGGTAACGGAAAGCACTGGTGTAGCAGCACAGGCAGGTATACGTCGTGGCGATGTGATTCTAGGCCTTAACAACTCTGAAAGCCAAAGCGTAGACGCCTTTAACAAGCAAATTAATGCGGTACCAGCGGGGAAAACCGTGGCGGTGCTGGTGTTGCGTGGCGAAAATACGCTGTATGTGCCAATTAAGGTTACGAAATAATTAGATGAAAATAATGCAATTGTTGTAAAATGCATGCAATGTTAGAAAGGCGCTGAATGCGCCTTTCTTGTTTGTAAAACCTAAAGACACCATAAAAACACTCGTGAAAAACATCCGTAATTTTTCTATCATCGCGCACATCGACCATGGTAAATCGACATTAGCTGACCGCATTATTCATTTATGCGGTGGGCTGGAAGATCGTGAAATGGAAGCGCAAGTGCTTGATAGCATGGATATCGAGCGTGAGCGTGGCATTACCATTAAGGCACAAACTGCGGCATTGCAATACAAGGCAGATGATGGTCAAATTTACAATTTAAACTTAATTGATACCCCTGGCCATGTGGATTTTAGTTATGAGGTATCGCGTAGCTTGTCTGCTTGCGAAGGCGCCCTATTGGTGGTGGATGCGAGCCAAGGTGTAGAAGCGCAAAGTGTCGCCAATTGCTATACGGCGCTGGATTTGGGTGTAGAAGTAACGGCAGTGTTGAACAAAATTGATTTGCCCTCGGCCGACCCTGAACGTGTCAAACAAGAGATCGAAGACGTCATAGGGGTAGATGCATCTGATGCAGTGCTGTGCTCTGCTAAGACTGGTTTGGGTGTGCGTGATGTGCTGGAAGCGGTGATTAAAAAAGTACCACCGCCTAAAGGCAATGTAGATGCGCCTCTCAAGGCATTGGTGATTGATGCTTGGTTTGATAACTATGTCGGCGTAGTGATGTTGGTGCGGGTGATTGACGGTGTGCTCAAGCCCAAGGAAAAAATTCGCTTAATGGCAACTGGCGCGCAACATTTGTGCGAACAAGTTGGTGTTTTTACGCCAAAATCATTACAAAAAGCGGCACTGTCTGCAGGTGAGGTGGGCTTTGTTATTGCAGGGATTAAATCATTAGAAGACGCCAAAGTGGGCGACACTGTAACTCACACTGACCGTCAAGCCGCTGAGCCATTGGCAGGTTTTAAAGAGGTGAAACCGCAAGTGTTTGCAGGGCTTTATCCAGTAGAGTCGAATCAATTTGAGGCACTCAGAACAGCTTTAGAAAAGTTAAGTTTGAATGATGCCTCACTTTTATTTGAACCAGAAAATTCAACAGCACTGGGCTTTGGTTTTAGATGCGGCTTTTTAGGCTTACTGCACATGGAAATTGTGCAAGAGCGCTTAGAGCGCGAGTACGACATGGATTTGATTACCACCGCGCCAACCGTAGTGTATGAGTTGATGCTAAAAGATGGCACAGTACAACAAATTGAGAATCCTTCACGTTTACCAGATATGTCGCGTATTGAAGAAATTCGTGAGCCAGTGATTAATGTGAATTTGTTGATGCCACAAGATTACGTAGGCCCAGTGATGACACTTTGTAACGGCAAACGCGGCGTGCAGAAAAATATGCAATATATGGGCAGGCAAGTGATGTTGAGCTACGAAATGCCGCTGAATGAAGTTGTTTTAGATTTTTTTGATAAATTAAAATCGGTATCGCGCGGCTATGCCTCAATGGATTACGAGTTTTTAGAGTTCCGTGCAGCAGATCTGGTTAAGCTAGATATTATGGTGAATGGCGAACGTGTGGACGCGCTGAGCTTGATTGTACATCGCGCCAATAGCCGATACCGAGGTGGTCAGGTGGCAGAAAAAATGCGTGAATTGATTCCGCGTCAAATGTTTGACGTAGCGATTCAAGCCAGCATTGGCGCCAACATCATTGCTCGCGAAACCGTAAAAGCTATGCGTAAAAACGTCATTGCCAAATGTTATGGTGGCGATGTGTCGCGTAAGCGCAAGTTGTTAGATAAGCAAAAAGAAGGTAAAAAACGCATGAAGCAAGTGGGTAATGTGGAAATTCCACAAGAGGCGTTTTTAGCAATCCTTAGAGTTGAAGATAAATAAACGTAGAACACAAATAAAGGTTAAGTATGTATTTTGCATTATTTATGGTGGTAATACTGGCAGTGACCGGCTTAATATGGCTACTGGATATTTTGGTTTTACGCAAAAACCGCTTGGTTGGCGTGGATGAGCCTTGGTATGTGGAATATGCCAAAAGTTTTTTCCCTGTGATTTTATTGGTGTTTGTACTGCGCTCGTTTCTGGTAGAGCCATTTAAAATCCCGTCAGGTTCGATGATGCCCACCTTACTGGCCGGTGATTATATCTTGGTGAATAAGTTTACTTATGGCTTGCGTGTACCCATTTTAAATTATACGTTTATTGAAATGAATAAACCAAAACAAGGTGATGTCATCGTATTTCACTATCCCCCAAATCCAAAAATTGATTATATTAAACGCGTGATAGGTGTGCCGGGCGACAAAATTCAATATCAAGACAAGCAGTTGATTATCAATGGTAAAAAGCTGGATGTGACGTTCGAAAATGATTACGAATACGCCATGCAAGGTGCTAATATTATTAGTGCACGTAAATCTAAAGAGCAGCTAGGAGATGTGCCGCATGATATTTTGGTGCATGATATTCCAAATCAATACAATCCCGACATGCCTGGTGCTAAACTACAGGATGGCGAAACGATTACCGTGCCAGAGGGCAGCTATTTCGCCATGGGTGACAACCGCGATAACAGTGCCGATAGTCGCGTGTGGGGCTTTGTGCCTGAAAAGAATTTAGTCGGTAAAGCGTTTTATATTTGGATGAATTTTGACCAATTTAACCGTATTGGCAATGCGATAAAATAAAGGGATTAGAAAATGCAAAATGCGTTACAACATAAACAAACAGGGATGAGTTTTTTAGGCTTGATCATCGTGATTGGGGTGGTTATCTGTTTTGCTGTGGTGGGGATGAAAGTGTTGCCTGCTTATATCGAATTTATGAATGTAAAAAACGCCATTAAAAAAGCGGCTAGCTCTGTAGATACAAGCGATAAGAAAGCGGTTGTTGAGGCGTTTGGAAAATCTGCTGCTGTGGATAATATTACAGTGGTTACTGGTAAAGATTTGGTAGTCAATGGCGGCGTGATTTCAGTAGATTATCAAGTGACGATCCCCCTTGTTGCAAATGCCAGCATGCTACTTGATTTTAGTGCAACCTCCGCTAAATAAGACCTCTAAAAAAGTCTCAACAATATGTCACTCGATAGCCTGATAAATAAGGGGTTAGGCTATCAATTCAAAACCCCTGCCTTGCTATTACAAGCACTTACCCATCGTAGTTTTTCCGCTAATAATAATGAGCGCCTGGAGTTTTTGGGCGACAGTGTACTCAATTTCATTATTGCGCATCAGCTCTATTTGCGCTTTGCTAAATTGCCAGAAGGTGATTTAAGTCGCTTGCGCGCCCAGCTGGTCAAAGAATCTAGCTTGGCAGAAATTGCATTTAGTTTAAACCTTGGTGATGAATTAAAGTTAGGAGAGGGCGAGCTAAAAAGTGCTGGTTGGCGCAGGCCGTCCATACTTGCGGATGCCATAGAGGCTATTATTGGCGCGGTTTACATTGACGGTGGTTTTTCTGAAGCCGAAGCGATCGTGCTAAAACTTTACACTGAAAAGCTGGCCAATATTGACCCTAAAATGATTGATAAAGACGCAAAATCGCAACTGCAAGAATATCTGCAAGGCAAAAAAATAGAGCTGCCCGATTACCACGTGCTCGCCATCGATGGTGAAGCGCATGCGCAAACATTTAGAATGCAATGCGTGATTAATAAGCTTAATATTACCAGTGTGGGCGAAGGCAGCAGCCGGCGTATCGCCGAGCAGCAGGCAGCACAATTAGCCATGAATCAAATTTTAGAAAGTAAGAAAACTGTCAAATGAAGCAAGAGCTTAAATCAGGTACTTTTAGATGTGGAACGGTGGCGATTGTTGGCCGCCCAAACGTTGGTAAATCGACCTTACTGAATCATATTTTGGGGTTAAAGCTCGCGATTACTTCGCGTAAGGCGCAAACCACGCGCCATCGCTTGTTGGGCATCCACACAACTGAGGATACCCAGTTTGTGTTTGTGGATACGCCTGGGTTTCAGCAAAAACACCTCAACGCATTAAATAAGACACTGAATAAGACGGTGACGACGGTGCTCACGGAGGTGGACGTCGTGCTATTTGTGATTGAGCCAATGAAGCTGGGCGAGGCCGATAAAAAAGTATTGGAATTACTGCCTAAAGATAAGCCTGTCATATTAGTTGTGAATAAAGCGGATTTAATGGGCGATAAAAATAATTTGTTGCCTCTGATACAAGATTTCGATTTGCTGCACCCGTTTGTCGGCATTATTCCTGTTAGTGCAAAAAAATCACTACATTTAGATGAGTTGCTGGAAACAACGAGGCGCTACCTGCCAGAGCAAGAAGCCATGTATGGAGAAGACGAACTGACTGATAAAACGGAACGCTTTTTAGCGGCAGAGTTGATTCGTGAAAAGATCTTCCGCCTGCTGGGCGATGAAGTGCCTTATTCGGTGACAGTGGAGATCGAAAAATTTGAAACAGTTAAAAATTTAAAACGCATTTTTGCTGCGATTATTGTCGATAAAGACAGTCAAAAACCGATGTTGATTGGCAAAAATGGTGAGAAAATGAAACAGATTTCTACCGAAGCACGCCAAGACATGGAAAAACTTTTCGACTGCAAAGTGTACTTAGAAACTTGGGTAAAGGTAAAAGGTGGCTGGGCCGATGACGAGAGGGCGCTTAAAAGTCTAGGTTATTAAATTGTTTGCATCGACTAGTCTTCACTAACCAACCCGGAAAACAGCCAATCTTAAGGAGTCTACAATGCAAAATAACGTATTTAACATTCCGATTTATGGCAAACCCATCACGCTGGATGACCAGGGCGTTTATTACGCCAACAACAAAAAAACGGGTGCTATTAATAACGTTTTTCAGCTCGCCTACGAAGACGATAACTGGTATTTATATCAATTAAAAAACACCAGTAAACACGGCGAAATGGGTTGGGTGATTTTAGCGGACAATGGTGATTACCCGTTAAAAAGCTTAAGCAGCGAAGAAATTAAACAGCACTTTGATAAGCCCGAATACGCTGAGCCTAAAGGTGCATGGCAGCTAATGCGAAACTCGCGCTATGGCTTTGGCAAGTTTACCCCGGTACATACCGATGATGAAATTAAATATGCGATGATTTTATTTTCTGCAGATGACCCCACAAAAATGCTCGTTCCACTTTTGATTCAAAAAGCTGAAGATGAAGTGCTTAAAAGCCTAGCTGAGCCAGATTAAGCATGGGGGCTACATCCAATGCGCTTCGGCAAGATGCGTTTAAGCAAACGGCGCAGCCCGTGTATGTGTTGCATACCTACCCATTTAAGGAAACCAGCTTAGTAGTCGAGCTATTCAGCCAGCAATTCGGCCGCGTGGCAGCAGTCGCCAAAGGCGCGCGTAGGCCGCATTCTGCCATGCGCGGGCTGTTGCAATCGTTTCAAATGCTCTCAGGCGCTTGGTCTGGCAAAAACGAGCTTAAAACCTTGCACAGCCTAGATTGGAGTGCCGGCCTCACCTTATTAAAAGGCGAAGCCTTGATGTGTGGCTTTTACATGAACGAGTTGCTACTCAGGCTTTTGCCAAGAGAGGACGCGCATGAGACCTTATTTGCCTATTACGCAGCCGCCTTGCAGACCTTAACAGGTGAGGCAGATTTAGCAACTACGCTACGCCGATTTGAGCTGAAATTACTGCAGGAACTGGGTTATGCCGTGCCCTTGTTGCAAGATGAAAATAACACCACAATAGAGGCCGATAGAACCTATCGCTATGAGGCGGAATATGGGGCTTGTGAGCTTGCCGTTACCAAAATTGGCGTACAATGTCGTGGTAAAACGCTGTTAGACATGGCGCGCGACGATTACAGCGATGCGCAAACGCAAAGCCAAAGTAAGCAATTGATGCGGTATTTGTTGGCCCATTATTTAGGCGACAAGCCGCTTTACACAAGACAGCTTTTAATAGACTTACAAACGATTTAGAAAATGAATAATGATTAAATTAGGTGTCAATATCGACCACGTCGCTACCATCAGGCAAGCACGCGGCACTAAATATCCCAGCGTAGTGCAGGCTGCGCTGCGTGCTGAACAATCGGGTGCAGATAGCATCACCTTGCATCTGCGTGAAGATCGCCGCCATATGCAAGATGCGGATATTTTTGCGCTACGCCCGCTACTGCAAACCAAGATGAATCTGGAATGCGCAGTCACCGATGAAATGATTGGCATTGCCTGTCAGGTAAGGCCGCAGGATGTGTGCCTGGTGCCAGAGCGGCGCGAAGAGCGTACCACAGAGGGCGGCTTGGATGTGATTACCCATTTTGACAAAGTCAAAGCAGCATGTGAAAAATTAACCAGCCACGATATTCGCGTATCTCTATTTATTGGCCCTGATATTGCACAAATTGACGCTTCAAAAAAAACTGGCGCGCCTGTAGTAGAGATTCATACAGGCGCTTTTGCCGATGCCGAAACTGAGCATGACAAAGCGGCAGAACTTATGCGCGTTAAATTGGCCATTGCACATGCAGTTAAACTAGGGCTGGTTGTGAATGCAGGCCACGGCTTGCATTATCACAATGTGCATCAAATTGCCGAGATTGCAGGTCTTGAAGAGTTGAATATTGGCCATGCTATTGTGGCGCATGCGCTGTTTGTGGGTTGGGATAATGCAGTGGCTGAGATGAAGCTATTGATGAAAGAAGCTGCCTCGCAATAGTATGGTTTTTGGCATCGGTACCGACATTGTCGAAGTCGCGCGGATTGAGGCTTCTATCAGCCAATTTGGCGATGAGTTTGCCAAACGTATTTTGGCCGAATCTGAGCTGGAAAGTTATTATAAAAGCCAAATAAAGCCACGCTTTTTAGCCAAGCGTTTTGCCGCCAAAGAGGCGTTTAGTAAAGCGCTCGGTACGGGTTTGCGTGCGCCGTGCACCTTCCAGAATATCGCGGTTTCACATGATGATTTAGGTAAGCCTAACTTGCTATTGGCTGATGAGTTGCAGGCTTTTTTGAAGACAAAAAATATCACGCAAACTCACATCAGTGTTAGCGATGAGAAGAATTTAGCGGCGGCGTTTGTTGTATTAGAAACAGCCGTGTTGGAAGTATGAGTGAAATAGATATTGCGCGACGCTTTGGAGGTGTCAGCCGATTATACGGCGATACGGGGTTAGCCAAGCTGCAATGTGCACATATCGTGGTTATCGGCATTGGCGGCGTTGGCAGTTGGGCGGCAGAGGCTTTAGCACGCAATGCAGTGGGGACACTTACCCTAATCGATCTGGACAATATTGCCGAAAGCAACGTGAATCGTCAGATTCACGCGTTGGAAGGTGAATTTGGCAAAGCCAAAATCACCGCTATGGCGCAGCGTATTCGTGCTATTAACCCAGTTTGCCAAGTGCGCGAAATTGAAGATTTCATTACGTCAGAAAACGTGGCTAAACTGTTGAGATTTGAGTGCGATATTATCCTTGATTGCATCGATGATGCCAAAGCCAAAATTGCGTTAGCAGATCATTGTAAATCTACAAAGACGCCACTTATTATGGCAGGTGCAGCAGGTGGGAGGCTAGATCCCACACGTATCAAAAGTGCCGATTTAAGTATAGTGACAGGGGATAAATTACTCGCCAAAGTACGCAATCAATTGCGCCGTGATTACAATTTCCCTAAAGCGTCAAACACAAAAAAATCAACTAAATTTGGTATCACCTGCGTTTATTCTGATGAGCTGGTTTTACAGCCAAATGAGGTTTGCGCGTTAGAAAAAAACACTGACTTCGTTAGTGATGCCTTGGAAGTCAATGCTCAAGAGGCTTCTGGTGATATAGAAAATGTTCGTGCCATAACGGGCCTGAATTGTGCCGGTTATGGGTCCAGTGTAAATGTCACCGCAACTTTTGGTTTTGTGGCTGCGCAGCTAGCATTGAACCAAGTAATGCAAAAAAGCCACTAACTGCTGCATGGTGGTATAGGCTAGCTTAGAAGTCTAGCCACTCATGCGTACTCAATGACATGCTACACTTAATCGATGGCACGATAAGGCTCATATCAAATCATGCATACCGTTTGTACATTACGCTGATAATTTCACAAAACTGTCATAATTCGGCCTAAAAAATGTCATAACATATCGCACTATGTCACCAGCCAATTACCAACTCCTAGACCGCGATTCAAGTATTCTCAGTTTTAACGAGCGTGTGCTCTCATTGGCACAGCGCCAAGATTACCCGTTGCTAGAACGGTTAAAGTATTTATGTATCGTGGCTTCTAATCTAGATGAATTTTTTGAAGTTCGGATGGATGCACAACTTGACGCCATGCGGGAAGGTGCAAAAAAAGGCGCAGTCACCGAGAAGACGTGCCGAGAGGTTTCTAGCCAAGCACATGCTTTGGTAAACCGTCAGTATACTATTTTTAACCAGGAGTTAATGCCTGCTTTAAAAACGGCTGGCATTGATATCGTTTCCGGTGACCAGCGAAGCCAGGCTCAGAAAAAATGGGTGGCATATTATTTTCGTACCAATGTAAAACCTTTGTTACTGCCCATTGCGCTGGACTTGACGCACCCGTTTCCATTGGTTGCTAGCAAGGCGCTGCATTTTATTGTGGAGCTCGCGCCAGATAAATCGGGCTCGCCAACAGTGAGTATTGTGCGGGTGCCGCGTTCTTTGCCAAGGGTGATCGCCTTGCCAAATGGCCATACACAGAATTTTGTTACGCTCACCAGCATTATTGGTGCACATTTGGCTAGTTTTTTCTCTGGCAGGAAAATTCTAAGCTTTTCACAGTTCAGGGTTACACGTCATTCAGATCTGGCTTTAGATGAAGATGATATGAGCGACCTGCCCAGTGCTTTACGCTACGAATTGGCTCAACGTCCTTACAGTGAAGCGGTACGCTTGGAAGTTTCAAAATCCTGTTCTGAACCTCTATCTGAATTTTTATTGAAGCAATTTGGCTTGCCGGCAGAGTCACTGTACCGTGTTTCGGGGCCGGTCAATTTAAGCCGGCTTATTCAGTTAATCAGCTTGGCTAAAGGTGCTGAGTTTATGTTCAATCCATATCAGCCACGCTGGCCACAGCAGCTGGTTGCGAAGGAATCCTTCTTTCAGCGGCTTAAACAAGGCGATGTATTGATTCATCGGCCTTATGAAAACTTTGATGCAGTTATTCAATTTTTAGAAGAGGCGGTAAACGACCCCAACGTGCTCGCAATTCACCAGACCATTTATCGTACGGGTAGGGATACGCGCATGCTGAAGCTGCTGCAAGAAGCAGTACGTCGTGGTAAAGAGGTGCTAGTGGTCGTGGAGATTAAAGCCAGGTTTGATGAAGAAACCAATATCAACTGGGCAGAATCGCTAGAAGCCATTGGCGCGCAAATTGTGTATGGCATGCTAGGCTTGAAAACGCATGCCAAAATGTTGTTAGTGATGCGTAAAGAAGGCAGCCAAATTAAGCGTTACGCACATTTATCTACTGGCAATTACAATGCTAACACTGCCAAGCTTTACACGGATATCTGCATGCTCACCAGCGATACCGTATTGACGAGAGAAGTCGAATATATTTTCAGGCACTTGACGAGCCAGACAGCAATGCCACGCATGCATAAACTATTGGTAGCACCATTCACGTTACAGCGCGCTATGCTGCGCCAAATTGTGGCTGCCAAACGCGCTTGCGAACAAGGCGGTCACGCAAAAATCATCGCTAAAATGAATTCATTGACAGATGAAGTGTTAGTCAACACCCTCATTGAAGCGGCTCGTAAAGGAGTGGTAGTAGACTTAATTGTGCGGGGCGCTTGTATATTGCCGTTAAATGCCTCTGGTATAGAAGGCCGTATACGCATACGTTCCATCATCGGGCGCTTTCTAGAGCATTCACGCGTTTTCTATTTTGAAATTAATACTGAACGTCATATGTGGCTTTCTAGTGCAGATTGGATGAGTCGCAATATGCTGCGTCGTATTGAAATCGCATGGCCAATCACAAGTTCGGATATGCAGGCACGTATTATGCAAGAGTGTGTAGTACCATATTTAAATGACACTGAAGATGCTTGGCTACTAACGCAAGAAGGTGAGTATAGCGCTGCACAAGATTTGAATAAAGTAAAAGTCAGTGCGCAAAAAATGCTCATAGAACAATATGAAGCTAAATGAATAGTATGAAGACAGATAAAGCAGTCCCGACATTCAAGAATTTGATTATTTGGCGGCATGCTGAAGCCTACCCGGCCCTAGCGCAAGGTGAAGACCAAGATCTAGCACGCAAGCTCACACCTAAAGGTAAACAGCAAGCCAAACGCATGGCTCGTTGGTTGAGTGAACGCTTGCCCAACGATGTGGTGTTACTAAGCAGCCCAGCCATGCGTGCTTTTCAAACAGCTCAAGCCCTAAAAGGTGAAGTTGAAGTGCTTGAATCCTTAAAACCTAGTACAAATCTACAAGAAGTGCTGGCGGCTTTGAATATCTTGAGTGCGAGTGCATCAAATCTCTTGCTGGTTGGTCACCAGCCCTGGTTATGGCAGCTGGTTGCGCATTTAACAAACTTTACTGCGCAAGAAATCAGCATCAAAAAAGGCGCAGTGTGGTGGTTGCGCCTTTCTGATGACGATATGGATGCCAGTGCGGCACGTTACACTGTCGCTGCAGTGCAATCGCCCGGTTTACTGGATTAATCGTTTACTTGGTGAATACTCTAGTTTTTCCCTAACTTTTTTTCTTAGGGCGGCCAGTCTTAATTACAGGTATTTTCGCCAACGTGGTTTTTAAAGTGTTGTCTGACATGGCCGCCAGTAGCTTAATCCCTGCACGCAATAACTCACTTTTCTTAGCAGGTTGTCCCATTGAGCTTAAACGTGCTTTTAACATTGTAAGCTGTATATATTCATCTTTTGGCATAGTGAAACTATCACGTTCCATTTTGATTTTTTCTGGCTTATCTTTCTTGGGTGATTTTTTAGCTGATTTTTTATCAAGGGCTGCAATTGGTTTTGTTGTAGCAGGTTTTACAGGCGTGATTAGCTTGGCAACAACTTTATTTGCTGCAGCTGTCGTCACTGGTTTTTTTGCAGCCGGTTTAGTACTGGATATAGACGGCTTGGGTTTTGCAACAGCTTTCAGTGCAGTTGGCTTCACTGCAGCTGATTTAACTTTAGCTGGCGCTACATTTGCTGTTTTGGGGGTAATGGTTTGAGACATGGAACTCTCCTAATAAACGGTATAAACAGTTTATACCGTTTATTAGGCATGTCAACTGTCATAAAATTGTCATAATTTATAGTTGAATCAATGAGATAAAGTTTATCTTATTGATTCTTAGTAGACACAATGAGGCTCCAATTGGTTTTATCCCAAGCCAATACTTCTTCCTCTAACAAATAAGAAGTTTGTGGATAAGCTTGCTGCCAAGCGCTTGGCAGGCTGAGTAGGAACGTATTTTCTGCACGTTCAAATGTAATGTTTTTTAACACAGGCATGCTACGAGAATGACAGAAAATTACTGCTAACCTTAACGAAATCAACTGGTAAATAAAGTCCTCATCGCTAAAATCAGCATCAAGTTTTTTTAGCTTGCCACTATGCCCCAGCACTAGCAAGCTCAAGCGATGTAATTCACTTTGCGAAAAGCCCATCAACTCTGTGTTATCGACAATATAAGCGCCATGCTTTTGTGATTCGGTGTGCGAGATGGCACTGCCTACCTCATGGCAAAAGGCCGCCCAGCCCAGCTGTTGTTTTAACTTGCGTAAATCCTCATCGCTTTTATCAACTTCATAAATGTTTGCAGTAAGTAAGTTAATAAAACTCAGTGCAACCTTGGCTACATTAGAGGCATGTTTTTTGTTGACGCCAAAGCGCGTAATGAGGTGGTTAATTGAGGCATTGCGCAAATCTTTACTAACGGCGTCATCTTGCCTCATGTCATACAATAATCCGTGGCGCAGTGCTCCTTTAGCCACCACCATGGTGTCAAGCTTTAGCAAATCAAATATGCCAATTAACACGCTTAAGCCGCCGGCCATCACTGCTTTACGATCTTCCTTTAAGCCAGGTAGCTCAACTTTATCAAAAGTTTTGGCTCTAATTAATTGTGCACGCAACCACGCCAAGCCTTCGCGGGTCACTTTATCTTCGGCAAAGCCAGCTGCTGCAAGTACATCGGCGATTGCCCCAACAGTGCCCGATGCGCCGTAAGCTACATCCCAATAAGCAGGTTGATAATTATCAGCAACCGCATCTAGAAATGATTCTGCGGCAATTTCTGCACGCTCAAAGTTTTTCTCATTCAGCTGGCCATCGGCAAAATACTTGAGTGACCAGGTGACTGAGCCTACCCGTAACGAGTCTGTCGTTTGTGCTTCTAAGTGTTTCCCAAGAATGAATTCAGTAGAGCGGCCACCAATGTCAATCACCAGACGCCGCTCATCAGATTGTGGTAGGAGGCGGCTAACCCCTTGATAAATCAAGCGAGCTTCTTCTACCCCGGAAATTACTTCGACATCATAGCCAAGTGTCTTCTTAGCTAACTTTAAAAATACATCGCGGTTTTTGGCTTCGCGCAGCGTTTGTGTGGCCACTGCGCGCACATTCTCTTTAGGAAAATTCTTTATCGCCTCACCAAAGCGCGCTAAACATTTGAGTCCGCGCTCAATGGCTTCTGGGGTTAAATTGCGATCTGCGTCCAGCTCACCACCTTGACGCACAGGTTCTTTTAAATAATCTACGCGGTAAATTTGGCCGTTATCGTAGCGGACAATCTCTAATCTAAAACTATTAGAACCTAAATCTACAGCTGCCAGTAATGTTTCTAAAGGTTGATTGGTTGAAACAGTAATATCGTTTTTCATACGCTTTTATAGCATAATTACTGTGAGCTTTTGTGACAATTAAGATAATTTTTGTAAATTTTATGCCTTAATTTCGCGTTCAAATTCAGGAAAATAGTGGCTAATAACGTTAAGATCGAAACTTCGCAGAATGCTGGTATTAGGCTCGCGTTGTAATAGAAATTCAAACGATCTTTTGAGCAGTTCCGTATTACTGATGTGCCCGGCAGTCAACTTTTGTGCATAATCAGCTTGCACGGTGACCATGTGCATCGTTGTCGTTTGTGCTGATACCGTGACTTGGTAAGTGTTTGAATCAATTTCTAAAACGCCGATGTCTGCCATATTCCACCTTTAATTTAAGCCATCAATTTAAACTGTAAATTTAACTGATGAACGCTTGAAAATACTCACTTTACCCCAATTTACTAGTTACTCTAGTTGGCTGTCTATACTAATAGACTAGCCAACAATTTTACTTATATTTTTATTATCAAGTTTAACGCAAAAAGGGATAAAAAATGGCAGCACAAAAAATGGAATTCCAGGCTGAAGTAAAGCAACTGATGCAGTTGATGATTCACTCGCTGTACAGCAACAAAGAGATTGTGCTGCGCGAGCTGATTTCGAACGCGTCAGACGCGGCCGATAAACTGCGCTTTGAAGCGCTGGCAGACAGTACCTTGTATGAAAATGACAGTGACTTAAAAATCACTATTGGCTTTGACAAAGCTAAACGTATCGTCACTATTAGCGATAATGGCATTGGCATGAGCCGTGATGAGGTGATTACCCATATTGGTACGATTGCAAAATCGGGTACCAAGGAATTTTTTAACTCCTTAACAGGTGATGAAGCCAAAGATGCTAACTTGATTGGCCAATTTGGCGTCGGCTTCTATTCGGCATTTATCATTGCCGATAAAGTGACGCTAACCACACGTCGCGCAGGCAGCACAGATGCGGTGAAATGGGTAAGCGCGGGTGAGGGTGATTACACGATTGATGCGGTTAAAAAAGCCTCGCGTGGCACTGAAATCACCCTGCATTTGCGTAAAGATGAAGATGAGTTCTTAAATGACTGGCAGTTAAAGTCGATCATCCGCAAATATTCTGACCACATCACCTTGCCGATTATGATGCAAAAATCGGAATGGAAAGAGGGTGCAGACGGTAAGGGTGGGGAGATGGTGTTAACCGATGAGTTTGAGGTGGTGAATAAAGCCTCAGCTTTATGGGCGCGCAGTAAAAATGACATCACTACAGATGAATATAATGAATTTTACAAACATGTTTCCCACGATTTTCAAGAGCCGCTGGCCTATACACATAGCCGCGTCGAGGGTAAGCAAGAATATATCTCGCTACTCTACATCCCAAGCAAAGCACCATTTGATTTGTATGACAGAGAGCGGCGTCATGGCATCAAGCTGTATGTGAAGCGTGTGTTTATTATGGAGGATGCGGAAAAGTTAATGCCGCAGTACTTGCGTTTTGTACGCGGTGTAATTGATTCTGCTGATTTGCCATTGAACATTTCACGCGAAATTCTTCAAGACAGCCGCGATGTGGATGCGATTAAAAATGGCTCAGTGAAAAAGGTGCTGGGACTTTTAGAAGATATGGCAAAAGATAAGCCAGAAGATTACGCGAAGTTTTGGGGTGAGTTTGGTCGCGTGCTTAAAGAAGGGCCGGGCGAAGACTTTGCCAATAAAGACAAAATTGCGGGTCTGTTACGCTTCGCCAGCACGCGGAATGAACACAGTGCCGATGCAGCGTCGCAGATCGTCTCATTGAAAGACTATGTTGAGAAGATGCAGCCTGAGCAAGCCGCCATTTACTACATTACAGCGGATAGTTTTGCTGCCGCACAACATTCACCGCACTTGGAAATTTTCCGCAAGAAAAATATCGAAGTATTATTGTTAAGTGACAAGGTGGACGAGTGGTTGTTGGGTAGCCTCACCGAATTTGAGGGTAAAAAACTGCAATCCATTGCCAAGGGTGATTTGGATTTAGGCGCGCTGGAAAGTGACACGGAAAAAGAAATCCAAAAGAAAATTGAAGAAGAAGCCAAAACCTTGATTGAGCGGGTTAAATCTACACTGGGCGATGCGGTAAAAGAGGTGCGGGTGACGCACCGGCTCACCGATAGTCCTGCTTGCCTAGTGGCAGGTGAGCATGATTTATCAGGCAATATGGCGCGTATTTTAAAAGCGGCCGGCCAGAATGCGCCTGAAAGCAAACCGATTTTAGAACTTAACCCAACACATAAACTTGTTAAGCGTTTAGAGAGTGAAGTTGAAGAGGTTAAGTTTTCTGACCTAGCACATTTGGTATTTGACCAAGCGTTATTAGCGGAAGGTGGTCAGTTGAATGACCCGGCTAGCTTTGTTAAAAGAATGAATAGCTTGCTGGTATAAATTGATTCTTGCATAAAAAAGCCTGCAAAACCATGCAGGCTTTTTTATTGTTAAATGAATTGTCATAAAGCTTGGCTCGATATTTGCTAAAATGCTGGTAATAAGCGACAACAAAATCCAAAGGCACTTCATGATTAAAGCTGCAAAAAAACACACCACACTTCCTAAATTGACACCGGTAAAACAGGCATTACAAAATCACTTGGTTTTCTCATGCTTTAAAACTGACGAGGTTGCCACGCCCAGGGACTGGTACCACACAGCCGCTTTTACCGTACGCGATCATGTCGTGGAGCGCTGGGTAGAAACTGCAAATAGTTACACCGAGCAAGATCCAAAACGCGTTTATTATCTATCGCTGGAGTTTTTAATTGGGCGGATGCTGGGTAATGCTGCACTTAATTTGGGCATTCATACTGAACTCAGCGATGGTTTAAGTGCATTGGGCCACACCATGGAAGCAACCGCTGAAATGGAGTATGACGCGGCATTGGGTAATGGTGGCTTAGGGCGATTGGCCGCCTGCTTTTTAGATTCAATGGCGACAATGGATATCCCGGCCACTGGCTACGGTATCCGTTATGAGTATGGCATGTTTAGGCAAACCATAGAGCATGGTCAGCAAGTTGAAAATGCAGATAATTGGTTGCGCTATGGCAATGTATGGGAGTTTCAACGTCCAGAAGCCGCCTATGATATTAAGTTTTATGGCCATGTTGTGCCTGTAAAAGAGAACGGTAATATTGCCCACCATTGGGTGAATACACAGCGTGTAGTGGCGATGGCTTATGACATGCCTGTGCCGGGCTATGGAACCAATACGGTGAACAGTTTGCGTTTATGGTCCGCAAAAGCCAGTAAAGATTTTGACTTAGGCCAGTTTAATGATGGTAATTATGACGTGGCAGTAGAGGAGCGTACCGAGTCCGAAACCATTTCGAAAGTGTTGTATCCCAATGATGCTTCGGCTTCTGGCCGTGAGTTGCGCTTAAAGCAGCAATACTTCTTTGTATCTGCATCCATACAGGATATTTTGCGCCGTTTTACCACGACGCGTGAAGTGAAAACTAAAAAAGACTGGGCAGATCTGCCCAATAAAATCGCCATTCAATTGAATGACACGCACCCTGCCATAGGCGTGGCGGAAATGATGCACCAGTTAGTTGATCATTATCATCTGAGCTGGGATTTTGCGTGGAGCTTGGTAACTAAAATATTTGCCTATACAAACCACACGCTAATGCCAGAGGCTCTGGAAACTTGGTCCGTCGACCTGTTTGGCAGCTTGTTGCCACGACATTTAGAGATTATCTACGAAATCAATCTTCAGTTTATTACTATGGTGAATCATATGTTCCCTGGCGATACCGAACTGGTCAGACGCGTGTCGATTATCGATGAAACGCATGGACGACGTGTACGCATGGCGCATTTGGCCGTGGTCGGATCGCATACGGTCAATGGTGTAGCGGCGCTGCACAGTGAGTTGTTGAAAACTACTTTGTTTGCTGATTTTAATAAAATTTATCCTAGTAAATTTACCAATGTCACTAATGGCATTACTCCCAGACGTTGGCTTAATCAAGCTAACCCAGCACTAACCAGCTTAATTGCAACCGCCATTGGTGAAGGTTTTCAAAAAGATCTCACGCAAATTAAGAAATTAACACCATTGGCGGATGACAAGGATTTCCGTAAAGCATTTCGGGTAGTCAAGGCGGCCAATAAGTTAAGGCTCGCCCAAAAGATTGAGGCTGTAACAGGCGTTAAGCTGAACACCGATGCGCTGTTTGATGTGCAAATTAAGCGCATTCACGAATATAAGCGCCAACTGTTGAATGTACTGCATGTGATCACTTTGTATAACCGCATTCGCAAAGGCGAAAAGCTGGCTGCGCCGCGCGCAGTTATTTTTGGCGGTAAAGCGGCCCCAGGTTATTGGGTGGCAAAGCAAATTATTCGCTTAATTAATGATGTAGCGGAAATTGTAAATAATGACCCTGCTGTGGGTGACCAATTAAAAGTGGTGTTTTATCCGAATTACGAAGTTTCTGCGGCCGAGATTTTGTTCCCAGGGGCAGATTTATCCGAGCAGATATCCACCGCAGGTACCGAGGCCAGTGGCACGGGTAATATGAAAATGGCACTGAATGGTGCGCTGACAATCGGCACTTTAGATGGCGCCAATGTTGAGATTGAGGAGGAAGTGGGTGGTGACAATATTTTCATCTTTGGCTTAACCACGCCTGAAGTGGCTGCAGCTAAAGCTAATAACTACAATCCACGCGATTATTACCAGCAAAATGCCGAGTTGAAACAAGTGCTTGATATGATAGGCAGCGGATTTTTCTCGATGCAAGAGCCGAATCGTTATCAAGCCATCATCGACAATTTGCTAAATCAAGACAATTATTTATTGTTAGCCGATTACGCTAGCTATATTGCTTGCCAAGATGAAGTAAGCAAGACCTATCAAAACCCAGAAGAATGGTCGCGTCGTGCCATATTGAATGTAGCGCGCATGGCCAAGTTTTCAAGCGATAGAACGATAAGCGAATACGCCAAAAACATTTGGCATGTACAGGCGGTGAAGAAACAAAATGGACAGAAGTAAAATAGTGTAAACGACAGTGTTTCAACGTTGTTAAAGCAATTACAATAAGCATAACAATTGCTTTAAGGACATTTCATATGAAACGTTTATTAACAGTTACTTTACTCATCCTATTTGTTACGCACGCTAATGCATTAGATTTCGAATCGATTAAAGATGCGATTAAATCTAGCGGTAGCAGCTCTACTACTAGCACTGGCGCTGGCGTAAATAGCTTAAGTAATGAAGAAGCCAGTAGCGGCCTGAAAGAGGCATTAACGCAAGGCGTAGGTAAAGCCGTTTCTACACTGGGGGCGGACAATGGTTTTTTCGGCAATAAAGACGTCAAAATTCCGCTACCAAAATCACTGCAAAAAATTGAAAAAGGCATGAAGCTGATGGGCATGGGCAAACAATCTGATGAGCTGGTGCTGAAAATGAATCGTGCGGCTGAAGCGGCAGTGCCAGAGGCTAAAGCGCTGCTTGTGGGTTCAATTAAACAAATGTCGGTGGCAGATGCCAAAGCTATTCTCACTGGCCCGCAAGATGCTGCTACCCAATACTTCAAAAAAACCACTTCTGCACAAATGAGTGAGAGATTTTTACCGATTGTGCAAAAAGCTACTGCCAATGTGCAATTGGCAGCCAGTTACAATAAGTATGCGGAGATGGGTAGTAAATTTGGTGTGGTGAAAAAAGAAGATGCCAATATAGAACAATACGTGACCAACAAAACTTTAGATGGCGTTTATTTTATGATTGCCAAAGAAGAAGCGGCTATTCGTAATGACCCCTTAGGCCAAGCCAGTAGTTTGCTTAAAAAGGTATTTGGCGCGGTTAGTAAGTAAAGTGCTGTAAGTGGAGATTAGATTTATTGCTAAATTAAAAAGCCACTCTAATGTAGTGGTTTTTTAAATATCCGGCGGATATTTTAAAACTCATTCAATCTATTGCCCTGCAGATCAATATTCATGCGGCCTACAGGGCATGCTGTCCACGTATCAATAAATCGCTTTGAATTGAATGAGTTAGCGGAGTTGACGATAGCACCTATTGCTAATTTGATTGTTAGCTTACTAGACAACAACTACAAAATATTAAATAAAAGCCATAAAAGCTTTGACACAAAGTGCCAAAACTTGCTATAGTCTCACCTCTCGACGCAACATATGTCGAATCGGACGCGGGATGGAGCAGTCTGGCAGCTCGTCGGGCTCATAACCCGAAGGTCACAGGTTCAAATCCTGTTCCCGCAACCAATAAATTTCAGGTTTTGAAATTACGCTCTTTAACAATATGAACGACTGATAAGTGTGGGTGTTTGTGGTTAAGACACTTGCATAGACGCAACGAATGCTTGGTTTCGGCCTTGAATGTTTTGTTGTTTGGTTTATGTGAGACTCAAGATAACAAATGCTTACACTTAGATTTATGACAAGTATGTAAATAGAACGCTTCAGTTAAATGGAGCGGTCGACAAGACACACCTTGAAA
>JAKFDL010000105.1:0-4879 GCA_036676175.1 Methylotenera sp.
GTAAGTGGGCAACGCGTTGGCTTTTTAGCAGCTTTGCGCTTTTTGGGTGTGGTTGCGTTTAAATCAATATAGGGCGTTTGGCTAATCAGGATATAGCCAGAACTGAACAGTTTTTGTGAGGTTGTTTCAAATAAGCTGAGCAAGTTGTCAATATTCTGCAAGGTGACAATATCTTGGCCTGTATTAGCTTTGCTGCTGCTTTTAGTTTTACTTACTTTAAGCACGTTGTACATCACAAATTTGCAGGATGTCTGTTTGCCGTAAATTTCGCCTGTTTGAACTTTCACTAAGCGACTCCTAAAGTGTTTTATTGATAATATCGCCTTTGTGGTTGATTTACAATAGGTTTATGTTATTTTCTGCGTAAATTGATGTGCGATTTAATCAGTTCTGTCGCTTGAAAGCGGAATCTACTGCCGTCAAAGTCTTTTACCCACATATGTAGTAGGCCGCCAAAGAACAGGTGTGTGTCCAATGCCAGGGCACGTGGTGTATGTGTATCAACTAGCATATTAAGAGACTGGGCTCGTTCGTAAGCGAGTTGCATCTTTTCTGTGATGTTTGAGCAGTTGTTAAGAATTTGTTGCAGTACCGTGGCAAACTCATCCACATATTCGCATTTAATCATCATGATTTCATAAGTTTGACGCATTTCCATGTTTTCATTAAGTTCATGGATGGTGTCGCATAGGCTATTTTCAATTTGAGTCAGCGGGTCTACATTGCTTTCAACTGCTAAAGTATCGTCCATACGGTCAATGAGTGGCAAAAAGACCTGATCGCGGAGAGCATGAAAAATTTCAGTCTTATTTTTAAAATGCCAATACACTGCACCGCGTGTGACATTAGCTTGTGCAGCGATGTGTTCCAGCGTGGAGCGACTTACACCACGCATTAAAAATACCTCACGGGCGGCATCAATAATATGTTGTCGAGTGAGTTCTGCGTCTTCTTTAGTCTTTCTTACCATTTAGTTTTCGCCATGTTGCAAATTAAATTTCTAACCTTATTTTAACAAAAGTTATTTACATACATTCATGTTTGTATATAATATACATACAAAGTTGAATGTAAGCAAGCGTTTTTGACTACGGTTAACGTAACAGGCGCATAATAAAACATAATGTAATTAGAGACATGGAGTAATGAATGGAATTCGAACCAACTAAACAATATCAACAAAGAACGGTTCCTCAAGCTGCCATCGTTATATTAATTTTTAGCTTAGTATTGTTTGGCTGTGGAAAAAAAGGAGATGCGGCATCACAAGGCGGGCAAATGCCAGCGATGCCAGTGAGCGTAGTTGAACTTCAGCCTACTAGCGTGCCAATCAGTGCTGAGGCCGTTGCCCAAACCGAGGGCGCAAAAGAAGTTGAGATTCGCCCTCGTGTTGGCGGTATCTTACTTAAAAAACTGTTTGAAGAAGGCGCTACAATTCAGGCAGGGCAGGCGATGTTTTTAATTGACCCGGTACCATTTCAAATTGCACTCTCCAACGCAAAAGCACAACTGGCTCAGCAAAGGGCACGTGTCGAGCAAACACAACGAGAAGCACAACGTTTACAAGGGTTGTTAGCAACCCAATCGGTTAGTCAGCGTGAGGCTGATAATGCAGCCTCTGATAATTCGTTGGCCCGTGCAGCGCTTGCGCAGTATGAGGCTACTGTACGTGAAGCAGAATTGAATCTGTCTTACACAACGGTGACTTCGCCACTATCTGGAGTTGCAGGCCGTTTCCAATTTTCTGAAGGTGCGCTGGTAAGCCCCAATTCAAGTTTATTGACCACTGTTAGTCAAATAACACCGATTTGGGTCCGTTTTAGTTTCTCTGATAACGAGTTTTCTGCACTAGGTGGTCGTTTGACGGAGTCCAATGTAAAAGAAGTGAAATTGATATTGCCTGATGGTAAAGAGTATGCCAAAAAAGGCAAGTTGAATTTCGCTGCGAGCACAATTGACCCAGAACTAGGCACCCAACAATTGCGTGCAGCTTTTGAAAATAATGACAAAAGTTTGTTACCAGGCCAGTTTGTTCGTGTCCGCGTAACAACAGGTCAGCAAGAGGGGGTATTTGTTGTACCGCAAACCGCGGTGTTGACCAATGACTTGGGTAAATTCGTTTATGTAGCAAACGAAAAAAATGAGGCTACGGTTAAACAAATCACAGTGGGTGACTGGGTAGGACAAGACTGGGTAGTTTTGAGTGGCCTTAATTCAGGCGACAAAGTCATCGTCGATAATATTATCAAACTGCGCCCAGGTGCACCTGTATCACCACATAAACTAGGCGAGGCGCCAGTAGCGCCTCCTGCAGCAACTAAGCCTGCTAATAAAGCCTAAGCGAGAATAATATGTCTAAATTCTTTATCACGAGGCCTATCTTTGCCTCTGTATTATCAATCATTATTATATTGGCAGGTTTGGCTGCTGCACTGAAATTGCCAATTGCTCAGTATCCGCAGATTGCACCGCCAACCGTATTGATTACCGCAACGTACCCAGGTGCGAGTGCAGATACGCTCTCTAAAACAGTTGCCGCACCGATTGAAGAACAACTAAGCGGTGTTGAAGGGCTGCTTTACTTCAATTCAAGTGCTGACTCTAGCGGCACCTTGACCATTACTGCAACCTTTGAGGTTGGTACAGACATCAATCAAGCTACATTTAACGTCAGTAATCGTGTGAATATTGCGTTGCCGCGTCTGCCGGATGAAGTGCGTCGTACCGGTTTGGTGGTACAAAAGCGTTCAAATGACATCTTGCTAGTGGTGATGCTGACCGATAAGCAGAAGAAATATGACCCGTTATACCTAAGTAATTACGCAACGCTGAACGTGTTGGATGAGCTGAAACGTACCCAAGGTGTGGGCGATGCCGTTATCTTTGGTGCGCAAGATTATTCAATGCGTATTTGGTTGAAGCCAGATCGTATGGCGCAATTGGGCATTACGACTACCGATATTTCTGGCGCAATTTTGGCACAGAACGCGCAATATGCAGCTGGTAAGATCGGCCAAGAGCCTTCTCCGTCTAGTCAGCAGCTTGTTTATACCGTCACTGCTAAAGGTCGCCTGATTGAGCCTTCAGAGTTTGGTAATATCATTATCCGAGCAGATGGGCCACGTGGTGTGCTGTATCTTAAAGATGTAGCACGTATCGAGTTAGGTTCACAAAGTTATAACGTACGTACGGCGTTGGATGGCTTGCCGGGCGTCGGCATTCCAATCTTTTTACAAACAGGTGCTAATGCGCTGGACACTGCTGATGCCATTAAAACAAAAATGGCTGAGCTAAAACAAAGGTTCCCAGATGGTGTGGATTGGGAAGTGCCATACGATACCAGTGATTTCGTTAAAGCTTCTATTTGGGAAGTAGTGAAGACATTGGGCGAAGCCATGATTCTAGTGGTGTTGGTCGTATTTGTTTTCCTGCAAAGCTGGCGTGCTACGTTGATTCCATTGATAGCGGTGCCGATTTCGTTAATTGGTACGTTCGCGGGTTTATGGATATTCGGTTTCTCAATCAATACTTTAACGTTGTTCGCCATGGTCTTATCCATCGGTATTGTGGTGGATGATGCGATTGTGGTGTTGGAAAACGTTGAGCGGTTGATGTCAGAAGAAAAATTGTCACCGATTAAAGCCGCAGTCAAATCAATGGAGCAAGTCTCAGCGGCCGTGGTGGCGATTGTATTGGTGCTGTGTGCTGTGTTTATCCCGGTTGCGTTCTTGGGTGGTATCGCCGGTGAGATGTACCGCCAATTCGCGGTAACTGTGGCAGTTGCAGTAGTGATTTCAGGTATCGTGGCGTTGACGTTGACGCCTGCCCTATGCGCAATCCTGCTGAAATCAGTACATGGCGAATCTGCATTCTTTAAACCATTTAACCGCAGCTTTACCCGTTTGACCAATTTCTATTCACGCGTGGTGAATTTGACGTTGCATCACAGAGTCATCGGTACGGTAGTATTTGGTGGGATTATTATTCTCGTCGCAGTGTTGTTAAGAGTAGTACCAGGTAGTTTTGTGCCTGCAGAGGATCAGGGCTACGTCGTTACCGCGGTCATCATGCCCGACGGCGCAACATTGAGCCGCACGACTAAGACGACTGAAGCTGTACGTGCAGAAATTGCGAAAGACCCAGCAACCGCATTTGAGTTTTCGGTGTATGGTTTTGACTTAATAGGTGGCGGTAATAAGACCAGTGCTGCGACAATGTTTGTGCGCCTGAAAGATTGGGCTGAACGTGAATCTACTGCCGACGACATGGTTGCTAAGTTGTTTGGTATTGGTATGCAACAGCCAGATGGCTTGGCGATAGCATTTAATCCGCCAGCAATCCGTGGTTTAGGTAGCTCCGGCGGTTTTGAGGTGTATGTACAAAGTCGTAACGATACTGACCCTATGCACTTATCAGCAGTGACAAATAACTTTATTGAAGCCTTGAAAGCTGAAAAACGTTTGGCAGGCATCAACACATTCTTCCGACCAACCGTGCCGCAATTATTTGTAGAAGTGGATGAAGCGAAGGCGATTTCGCAAGGCGTGACAGTGGCGCATATTTATGCAACGTTACAAAGCACGATGGGTTCTCTGTATGTGAATGATTTCAATAAATCCGGCCGTACCTATCGCGTGCAATTGCAGGCTGAAGCTGAATATCGCATGAAAGCGGAAGATTTAGGAAAGGTCTATGTGCGTTCTAATACTGGCGCCATGATTCCACTATCTGCATTGAGTAAGGTTAAAAATATTGTAGGTGCAGAACAATTAGAGCGTTATAACGGTTTGTTATCAGCCAAAGTATTGGTTGGTGGTGCGCCTGGAGTCAGCTCTGGTGAAGCGATTGAGATGGTTGAGAAAATTGCTGCACAAAGCTT
>JAKFDL010000106.1:0-43824 GCA_036676175.1 Methylotenera sp.
ACAAGCTATATTCATGCTCCAACGCTTTACCCAACACAGCTTGCTGTGTTTCACGTGAAACATCATCCACAGCCAGTTGTATAAATGTTTTTTTCAATCGCGCCTGTTCCTGCACCACCGCCTCTTGCTTACGGCTAAATGCTTCCCAACGCACATCGTCTACCAAACCCAATTCGCGGCCTTTGTCAGTTAAGCGCATATCCGCATTATCTTCCCTGAGTTGCAGACGGTATTCAGCACGGCTTGTAAACATGCGATAGGGCTCTGTGACACCGGTTGTGATTAAATCATCTACCAATACACCCAGATAAGCTTCGTCGCGGGCTGGGCACCAACTGTCTTTTTCTTGTACATAAAGTGCAGCATTAGCACCCGCTAGCAAGCCTTGTGCGGCAGCTTCCTCATACCCAGTGGTGCCGTTAATTTGCCCAGCAAAGAACAGTCCTTGAATCGCTTTGGTTTCTAGGCTGCTTTTTAAAGCACGCGGATCATAATAGTCGTATTCAATTGCGTAACCGGGGCGGAGTATATATGCGTTTTCCAGACCATTGATGGAGCGCACTAATGCTAGTTGTATATCAAATGGCAGACTGGTTGAGATACCATTTGGATAGATTTCGTTTGTGGTCAAACCCTCTGGCTCTAAGAATATTTGATGTGACTCTTTATCGGCAAAGCGATGAATTTTGTCTTCCACACTAGGACAATAACGCGGCCCTACGCCTTCAATCACTCCCGTATACATGGGCGAGCGATCTAAACCGCTGCGGATAATGTCATGCGTGCGCTCATTAGTATGCGTAATCCAGCAGGGCACTTGTGCAGGATGCTGTGCAGCATTCCCTAAAAACGAAAATACCGGCACCGGGTTATCGCCGGGCTGCTCTTGCATCACACTATAATTAATTGAGCGTCCATCGATACGCGGTGGCGTACCCGTTTTTAAACGACCAGCAGGCAGATTCAACTCGCGCAAACGTGCGGCTAAGCTAATTGCAGGGGGGTCTCCAGCACGACCAGCACTATAATTTTGCAAGCCCACATGAATCAGACCGCCTAAAAACGTACCAGCAGTCAGCACCACAGCTTTCGACTCAAACCGCAAACCGATTTGCGTCACCACGCCAGCGACACGTTCGCCATCTAGAATAATGTCATCTACCGCTTGTTGGAATAACCATAAATTAGGCTGATTTTCTAGACGCCTTCTAATGGCCGCCTTATAGAGCACACGATCTGCCTGCGCCCGCGTAGCGCGTACAGCGGGGCCCTTGCTGGAATTCAGAATTCGAAATTGAATGCCACCTTCATCTGTCGCCGCTGCCATGGCGCCGCCCAGCGCGTCTATCTCTTTAACTAAATGGCCTTTACCAATACCCCCAATACTTGGGTTGCATGACATTTGGCCTAACGTTTCAATATTGTGTGTTAGTAATAAGGTTTTTTGCCCCATGCGCGCCGAGGCCAAGGCAGCTTCTGTACCTGCGTGGCCGCCGCCCACCACAATTACATCAAAAATATCAGGAAAATTCATGGTTTTAGTTAAATTTTAGCTAAAAAACACTTAAATAACAAAGAGGTGAAAGTTTAACGCAATCTGACGTTTAAGTCATTGAAAACTAAAATTTAGATGTATGTTTCACGTGAAACAAAGCACGCATTATTTTAGTGAGCCCAAACTATTGACGAGCATGTATAGGCGCGCCTATAGTAGAGGTAGCGATTAAACACGCTTTCATCGAAAAATGAGGAGAACAATATGGCGGGTAAATTTGAAGTAAAAACAGCAAAAAACGGTAAAACACACTTTAATCTATTAGCTGGTAATGGTCAGATTATTTTGCAATCGGAAATGTATGAAAGCAAGTCTAGCGCTCAAAACGGGATTGAATCCGTTAAAAAAAATGCTGTGGACGACTCTCGTTATGATCGCTTGACGTCTTCTAGTGGCAAATCTTATTTCGCACTTAAGGCTGGCAACAATCAGGTGATTGGTACCAGCGAAATGTATGAAAGCACGGCTAGTCGTGATAATGGGATTGAATCTGTTAAAAAAAATGCACCAAGTGCAGAGGTGGTAGATTTAACTTAATATTACACTTTTAACCAAAAGGGCGTTTGCAATATACCTGCAGTAACGCCTTTTTTAGTTTTAGTATCTCAAGCTATTTTCCTATACAGAACTTACTAAAAATTTCCCCCAGCAAATCGTCTGGCGTAAACTCGCCAGTAATACTACTTAACGCTTCTTGTGCTAAACGCAATTCTTCCGCAATCAATTCTGACTGAGACATTACAATTTGCGCTTGTTGCAAATGTGCGTCCACTTGCTTTAGTGCCTCCAAATGCCTTGCGCGTGCCATAAAAACACCTTCGGCATTTTGTTGATACCCTGCAATTTGCAATAAATGTTGTTTTAATAAATCAACACCTTCACCTGTTTTTGCAGAAAGATAAATATGCGTTTCGTTAGTTTCTAGAACGTTTTTGGCAGCTTCCTGCGTCATATCAATTTTATTATGTACCCAGATTTTGGCAATTTCTTGCGGCAAGTGGCTTAAAATCGATTTTTCTTCATCGCCAATATCATGAGCTGCATCAACCAATAATAACGCAACCTGCGCGTTTTCTAGCGCTCGATAAGTTCGTGCGATGCCAATTTTTTCCACTTCATCATTCGTGTCTCGCAAGCCAGCAGTATCAATGATATGTAACGGCAAACCGTTGATTTGTATGGTATTTTTAATGGCGTCACGCGTAGTACCGGCGATTGGTGTCACAATGGCCACTTCTTCACCGCTTAATTGGTTCATTAAGCTCGATTTACCCACATTTGGCTGACCCACCAATACCACCTGCATTCCTTCGCGCAATAAACTACCTTGCCTAGCTTTAGCGAACACTGTTTTTAACTCGGCAATGATTGCGGCTAATTTTTCAGTGACCTTGCCTTGGCTAATAAAATCAATTTCTTCTTCAGGAAAATCCAAACACGCTTCGACATACATGCGCAAATCAATGAGTTTGGTTAATAAAGCATTAATGTTATTTGAAAACTCACCCGATAATGATCGCATGGCACTTTGTGCTGCCTCCATGGTAGAAGCATTAATCACATCTGCTACTGCCTCTGCTTGTGCTAAATCAATCTTGTCGTTGAGATAAGCGCGACGGGTAAACTCACCTGGCTCAGCTTGACGCGCCCCCAGCTCAATACAGCGCGCTAGCAACATATGCATCAATGCTGTACCGCCGTGCGCTTGTAGCTCTAATACATCTTCGCCGGTATATGAGTTTGGGTTCTGGAAGTAAATCGCGATACCGCGGTCTATTAAGGTGTGATGGCTATCGTAAAAAGGTAGATAGGCTGCATAGCGTGGGGCAGGGCACTGACCTAAAATTTGGCTGGCAATGCTTTGAGACAAAGAGCCAGAAACCCGCACGACACCTATGCCACCCGCACCACTGGCAGTGGCGATGGCGGCAATGGTTTCACCAGTTTTTAACATAGGCTATTTTTTTGCATTACCTTTTTTAGCAAGAGCAGCAGCGTGAATCGATTTATTCACAAACCATTGTTGCCAAATAGATAAAATGTTATTGACTAGCCAGTACAGCACCAAACCAGCAGGGAAGAAGAAAAAGAAAATGCTGAATACCACTGGCATAATTTTCATCACTTTAGCTTGAATCGGGTCGGTAGGCGCGGGGTTCAAATGCGTTTGAATAATCATGGTTGCGCCCATTAATATCGGCAATAAGCCTATTGGCATGTTTATCCATGGCAATGTGCCAAATAGGGTGTCTGGTGCCGACAAGTCTTGAATCCAGCCAAAAAACGGTGCATGACGTAACTCAACCGAACCCAGTAGTACCCAATACAGCGCAATAAACACCGGGATTTGAATCAGAATGGGCAAGCAGCCACCCATTGGGTTAATTTTTTCGGTACGATACATCTCCATCATGGCTTGCTGCATCTTTTGTTTGTCGTCACCAAACTTTTCTTTCATGCTTTGCAGACGTGGTGCCAGCTCGCGCATCTGCGCCATAGATTTATAACTGGCCGCAGACAATGGATAAAACGCTGCTTTAATCAACACAGTAAGCAAGATAATCGCTAAACCCCAATTGTTAACCAAGCCATGTAATTTGGAAAGCACCCAGAACAAGGGCTTTGCCACTACCGTTAACCAACCATAGTCCACAGCATACTCCAAGCCTGGTGCTGCAGCCATTAAGTCAGCCTGAGTTTGTGGGCCCGCAAATAAACGTGCCTTGATCTCTGTATTTGCACCAGCTGCAATATTCACTGCGGGCATGACTGCGCGTACAGCAAAAATATCTTCCGCTAATTGCTTAGTGGTTAATTCACGTTGCACCCCCGCTTGAGGAATCCAAGCGCTGGCAAAATAATGTTCAATGATGCCGATCCAGCCGTCTTTACTAATTACAGACAACTCGTCCTTTTCCATATCTGCAAAATTAATTTTTTTAAATTTGTCGGCTTCAGTGTAATAAGCACCGCCAGTAAATGTTGGCATCAATGCTGAACCTTGCTTAGACTTACTATCATGCACAATTTGATAGTATGCAGACGGCGAGATAACCAATTCACTGCCATTGTTAATCCGATAAGTCACATCAATCACATAGCTGCCGCGATTAAAAGTATAAATCTTATCCACCGTAATGCCATTGCCCACCCAAGTGAGTCTTACCTCTTGGCTGTTTGCACCATCAGCTAAAGTGTAATTCTGAATTTCGCTGGTAAACTGCGATTTGTGATTGGGCAAACCATCGCCCAGCAAACCTGTTTGTGCAATATACAACATCGGTTTTTGCGCATCATCCATCAGCACAAAATCACCATCAGTAATGTGCGCAGCGCGGTGCTTGTTTAGTATTAAACGGCGCAAATCTCCACCGGTGGTGTCAATTTCAGCTTCAAATAAATCAGTAGTAACTTTTACGCGCTGTCCTTGTTCTATACTGAATGCACCATCTGCTGACGTTGTTTTGTTACCTGCTGCGGACTCCACGGCTTGCACGTTTTGTTCAACCTGTTGTTGAGCCGGTATAGCAGGTTGATTTTTTTGCTGCCAGGCGTCCCACAACATCATGATAGAAAACGAAAAAATAACAAATAAAATTAAACGACGTGTATCCATATATTCTTCTATAGTAAATTTCAGTTAAAAAAGCTTTATTTTCAAGCTCGTTATTTTGGTACTGGATCGTGCCCACCAACTTGCCACGGATGGCAGCGAGATACTCTTTTTACTGTTAACAACAGCCCTTTGACCGCACCATGCGTTTTTAGGGCCTCAATTGCATAGTGCGAACAAGTTGGCGTAAAACGACATTGCTGACCTAAAAACGGGCTTAGTGTCCACTGGTAAAGCCTAATGAGTGCTACCAATAGTGTGGTCATAATTTTTTGCATAAAGCATCAAACGCTTGTTTTATTTCAACAAAATCTGGTTTATAAAATACCTTTTGCACTTGAATGACCAAATCTATAGCGGGCAATTGATGTTGATTTAACCTGAACAATTCCCTAAGTACTCTACGCATATAGTTACGTTGCACTGAAAATTTAGCGATTTTTTTTGCTACTATCAACCCTAAGCGCGCACCACTGCTGTCGTTTGGACGATAGCGCATCACTAGATATTTATTCGAAATGCGTTTGCGCAAATTAAAAACGGATGAAAAATCATCCGTTTTTACTAATTTGGCTTGTTTAGGAAATCTAAACATGACCAATTAAAAGCTTGTTTTAATACTTAGGCCTGTTTAAAGCCTAAACATTAAAGACCCAAGCGTGCACGACCTTTGGCACGACGAGAAGCAATCACAGCGCGACCACCTTTAGTTTTCATACGCACCAAAAAACCGTGCGTACGGGCACGACGTGTTTTAGAGGGTTGATAAGTACGTTTCATTTATTACTCCAACTTGAGAAATGCTACAAAGCCGAGTATTAAACCCGATAACTCCCTATTTTGTCAATGTATTTTTGCGAATATAATTAGCTAAATAAATTTGAATTTGCCTGTGGATAAGTAGGGTAAAACAGTCTAATATAGCAGCATATAATGCGATACATATTTACTTTTATAATAACGCTTATTTAAGGTTATATTAAAACAACCTTAATAAAATCAATAACATAAAACAATAGTAGGGATTTCAGGCAACGAATGGAAAAATTTTGGCCTACCTGCCTTAGCCGCTTTGAACAAGAGCTATCTGCGCAACAATTTAATACCTGGATTAAGCCCTTACAATTGGAAGTGGGTGATAACGCTATACGCCTGCTTGCTCCTAATAAATTTGTACAGCAGTGGGTAAAAGATCGTTTTTTAGGAAAAATAGAAAGCATTGCAGCAGAGTTATTGCCCAATAACACCCTAATTGAATTAGCTATTTGTGAGAAAAATAGTGTCAAAAAAACCATTGGTGGCGCAACTGGTAAAAATATATTACAGACATTCACTGCAAACATGCCTGCTGACTCTAAACATGTAGTGCTAGATGAAAAAAAAATCAACACAGCTTCAACCTTAAACAAGAGCGCCAACCGACGAACTGGCGAACGCACTTCTGGCCTCAACACCAGCTTTAATTTTAATAATTACGTGACCGGGCGCGCTAACCAGCTTGCGCGTGCTGCTGCCATACAGGTAGCCGAAAACCCGGGGCAGGCCTATAATCCGCTGTTTATTTACGGGGGCGTGGGACTAGGTAAAACGCATTTGCTTCAAGCTATTGGCAATCAACTTAAACAACAAAACCCAGATGCAAAAATTCGTTATTTGCATGCAGAGCGTTATGTTTCAGATGTGGTGAAAGCTTATGAAAACAGAGCTTTTGACGATTTTAAACGTCAATACCATTCGCTGGATTTGTTACTGATAGATGATATCCAATTCTTTGCTAAAAAAACCCGCACTCAGGAAGAGTTTTTCTATGCATTCAATACCTTGATTGAAGAGAAAAAACAAATTGTAATTACCTGCGATACTTACCCAAAAGAAATTGTCGATGTTGATGAGCGCTTGCGCACGCGCTTTAGTTGGGGCCTAACGGTGGCAATTGAGCCGCCTGAGCTGGAAATGCGCGTCGCGATTCTGCTTAAAAAAGCCGAAGAATCAAAAATCAATTTATCTGAAGACGTGGCTTTCTTTGTCGCGAAGCAAATTCGCTCAAGCGTGCGCGAGTTAGAGGGTGCACTTAACCGTATCGTTGCGATGGCCAACTTTACTGGGCATGCGATTGATACTGCACTGGCGAAAGAAGCGTTGAAAGATTTAATTGCTGTGCGTGGCCGCCAAATTACAATAGAAAATATACAAAAAACGGTTGCAGATTATTACAAAATTAAAGTGAGCGAAATGCACAGCAAAAAACGCGCGCGTAATTTTGCGCGGCCACGACAAGTCGCTATGAGCTTGGCACGTGAACTCACCAACCATAGCTTCCCTGAGATTGGAGAAGCCTTTGGCAGCCGCCATCACACCACCGTGATGCACGCATGTGAGGAAATTGAACAGTTAAGATTAAACGATCAAGCGATTGCGCGCGATATCGGTTTTTTGACGCAAGTGATCCGGGATTAGCTTAGATTTTGTTAAATTTAGGTTTTGATAGTTTAAGTTTTGTTATTTTGGGTGCTGTGAATAAAGCATAATTAAGCTGTGGATAGAATATGCGTGAAGTAAGGTTTTAAATTATTGTTATTTTTATGCACAATTTATACACAGCAATACTTAAACTATTACCACAGTTTTAAATTTAAATAAGTTACTGATTTTATTAAAAAAATAGACAGTATCAACAGAAGATACACACATTATTATTACTATTATTTTTAAATATATATTAAACAGATAAATAAACAGCATTCAATTTTTTGGAAATAGCCATCATGCAAATTAAAATAAACCGGGAAGTGTTATTAAAACCATTGACGAACGTCAGTAGTATTGTCGAACGTCGTCATACCTTACCCATACTTTCAAACCTGTTGCTAGAAGCTAAAAATAATAATATCCAACTCACCGCTACCGATTTAGAAATGCAAATCTCTTTAACCATCGATAGCAAATTCAGTGGCGAGCTCTCTACGACCATTTCAGCAAAAAAATTACTGGATATATGCCGCTCATTGCCAGAAGCGGTAGATATTGATATGACAAGCACAGATAGCCGCATTACAGTGAAGGCAGGAAAAAGCCGTTTCAATCTGCAAACGCTGCCGGCAGCGGATTACCCTGTGATGTCAAAGGTAACCGGCGATAACACTAGTATTAAAATAAGCCAGATCGCACTCAAAAAATTATTGAAGCAAGTCGAGTTTGCGATGGCACAACAAGATATTCGTTATTATTTAAACGGTTTGTTGTTAGAGGTAAATGAAACGAAGCTCAATATAGTGGGAACTGATGGCCACCGTCTAAGCTTTACTTCAACGACACTGAATCAATCTTACGAAAAAACTGAGGTAATTTTGCCACGTAAAACAGTGGTAGAGCTGATTAAACTTCTAAATGACAGTGAAAATGAAGTCAATATTGAACTCAGTGCAGGTCAGGTCAATTTTACTTTTGATGAGATTAGGTTAATTTCTAAAGTGATTGATGGGAAATTCCCAGATTATCACCGGGTGATCCCAAATGGTCATCAAAATACCTTTAATGTGAATCGTCTGGCGGTGTTAAACGCCATGCAACGCGCCTCGATTTTATCTAATGAGAAATATCGTGGTATTCGTATGGTGCTTAGCAATAACAATTTAAAACTGATTAGTACCAACACCGAACAAGAAGAAGCAGAAGAGGAACTAGAAATAGCCTATACTAAAGACAGTTTAGATATTGGCTTTAACGTCACCTATCTAATCGACGTGCTCAACAATGTAAATGATGAAAGTATTAACTTTTCATTTGCAGATGCCAACAGCAGTTGCCTAATTACCGTCCCTAACGATGAAAACTACAAGTATGTCGTTATGCCCATGCGTATTTAAATACACACATTCAATCCGCTAAATAACATTAAAACTTAACTATTTTAAAAGATACATTATGGCAAAAGCCCAAGCACAAGCAGAATACAATTCCGACAGTATTAAGATTTTAGAAGGCCTGGATGCGGTGCGTAAACGCCCAGGTATGTATATCGGCGACACCTCCGACGGCAGTGGTTTGCACCATATGGTGTTTGAGGTGCTGGATAATGCCATTGACGAAGCGCTGGCAGGACATTGTGATGATATCAAGGTCATCATCCACCCAGATAACTCAATTAGCGTCTCAGACAACGGGCGGGGCATTCCTACCGATATTAAAGACGATGACAAGCACGATCCAAAACGCTCTGCTGCAGAAATTGTCATGACCGAGTTGCATGCCGGCGGCAAGTTTGACCAAAACTCCTATAAAGTATCCGGCGGCTTGCATGGTGTTGGTGTTTCAGTAGTAAACGCGCTATCGGATTGGTTGCGTCTTAAAATTTACCGCAAAGGCGAAGTGCACCAGATGGAGTTTCATCGTGGCGTGCCAGTGTCGCCATTGGTACAAACCGGAAAAACAGACAAAAAGGGTACAGAGGTTCATTTTTTAGCCTCTGCTGAGACTTTTGTTTTGGTTGAGTATCACTTTGAGATATTGGCTAAACGTATCCGTGAGCTGTCATTTTTAAACTTTGGCGTCAAAATAGAGCTTATCGACCAACGCACCGGTAAAAGCGAAAATTTTGCGCATGCCGGCGGCATTAAAGGCTTTGTTGAATACATCAACCGTACTAAAACCGTACTGCATCCAAAAACTTTTTATGCTAAAGGCGAAAAAGACGGCATGACCATTGAAGTGGCGATGCAATGGAATGACAGCTATTCAGAGACAGTTCAATGCTTTACCAACAACATCCCCCAGCGCGATGGAGGCACGCATTTAACGGGCTTGCGTACGGCTATGACACGCACATTGAATCAATATATCGAGCAAAGTGAGCTGGCTAAAAAAGCCAAAGTGGAAACCACCGGCGATGATATGCGTGAAGGCATTTGCTGTGTGCTTTCGGTAAAAGTACCAGACCCTAAATTTTCATCGCAGACCAAAGATAAATTGGTTTCCAGCGAAGTACAACCAGTGGTTTCAGAAGTGGTTTCTGCCAAGTTAGCTGACTTTTTGGCTGAAAACCCAGCGGACGCTAAAATTATTTGTGGCAAAATTGTTGATGCAGCACGTGCGCGTGAAGCTGCGCGTAAAGCGCGTGAAATCACGCGCCGTAAAGGCGTGATGGATACGCTTGGTTTGCCAGGCAAGCTTGCAGATTGCCAAGAAAAGGACCCTGCGCTTTGCGAATTGTATCTAGTCGAGGGTGACTCTGCTGGGGGCTCTGCCAAGCAAGGGCGTGATCGTAAAAACCAAGCTATTTTACCGCTTAAAGGTAAAATTTTAAACGTTGAAAAAGCGCGTTTTGATAAATTACTCGGCAGCCAAGAAATTGCTACCCTGATTACCGCGCTAGGTACCAGCATTGGTAAAGATGACTTTAGCGTGGAGAAATTGCGCTATCACCGCATTATTATCATGACCGATGCTGACGTCGATGGCGCGCATATCCGCACGTTGTTGCTGACTTTTTTCTATCGCCAAATGACGCAATTAGTCGAACGTGGCCACATCTATATCGCTCAGCCGCCATTGTATAAAGTCAAACAAGGAAAGGATGAGCGTTACTTAAAAGATCAGCAAGAGCTGGATATTTACTTGCTCAACTCCGCGTTAAAAGGCGCAGAGTTGGATACCAAAACCAACGCAGGCTTGCTTTCAGGGGATGCACTAGGAGAAATTGCTAGGCAAATGGTGTTAACCGAAGCGGTTATTCGCCGCATTGCTGCGCTGTATGACGAAAGTGTGCTGCGCGCGATTCAAGATGTGGGTGAAATTAACCTGCACGACGAAGCGAGTGCTAACAAAGTGGCAGAGCAATTACGGCCAATTTTGGGAGCGGTAGGCAGTGAGGTATTGGTGGCGTTTGATGCCGAAACTAATACCTACAGGCTGGAAATCAACAAATACGTGCATGGCAACCTTGAAAGCTGTGTTATCGATGCAGAGTTTTTAAGCAGCGGCGATTACCGCCAAATATTAAAAGTATCTAATATGTTACAAGGCTTAATTGGTGCAGGTGCGGTCGCTAAGCGTAACGATAAAGAGCAGGTTGTAGCCACATTCAAACAGGCGCTAGATTGGCTGCTGAGTGAGGCGAAAAATACACTCAACATACAACGTTATAAAGGCTTGGGCGAGATGAACCCTTCGCAATTGTGGGAGACCACGATGGATCCAACGGTGCGTCGCTTGCTAAAAGTGCAAATTGATGATGCGATTGCTGCCGATGAAATTTTTACGACATTAATGGGTGATAACGTTGAACCGCGTCGTGCATTTATTGAAAGCAACGCGCTGGGGGCAAGTAATCTAGACATTTAAACAGTATTGTCTACAGCGAAGTTTGCATAATGTTTAGAACATAATGCAGAGGGAGAAGCTGATGAGTAGAGTACGTGTTTTGGTGGGAACACACAAAGGTGCGTTTATCCTGAGCGCTGATGGCAAGCGCGAAAACTGGGAGGTCAGTGGTCCGTATTTTGCAGGTTGGGATATTTACCATTTGAAAGGTTCCCCAGTCGACCCAAACCGAATTTATGCATCGCAGACTAGCGCTTGGTTCGGGCAAATCATTCAGCGCTCTAACGATGGCGGCAAAACTTGGGAGCAACCTGGCACGGCACCGGGTGAGCCCACTGTCTCACCAGAAGGATTCCCCATCGGTGAAAGCAATAAATTTGTTTATAACACTTCTGCCGAAACGGGCAAACCACTCACTACACACCAATGGTACGATGGCACCCAGAAGCCATGGGAATTTAAGCGCGTCTGGCATCTAGAGCCATCATTGACTGATCCCGACACGGTTTATGCCGGCGTGGAGGATGCGGCTTTGTTTCAGACCACCAATGGTGGTAAGTCTTGGCATGAACTTGCCGGATTGCGTGGGCATGGTACTGGCCCACAATGGCAACCAGGAGCAGGCGGCATGGGGTTACATACGATTATTCTCGACCCAACCAATCCGCAGCGCATGTTTGTTGCGATTTCGGCCGCTGGCGCGTTTCGCAGCGACGATGCTGGCAAAACCTGGCAGCCCATCAATCGCGGATTAAAATCACAATACTTACCTGATCCGAATGTTGAAGTTGGCTTCTGTGTGCACCGCATTGCACAGCACCGAGCTCGCCCACAAGTGTTGTTTATGCAATTGCATTGGGACGTCATGCGCAGTGATGATGCAGGGGATTCGTGGTATGAGGTCAGTGGTAATCTACCCACGGATTTTGGGTTCCCTATCGAAGTGCACCCGCATGAGCCTGATACCGTTTATGTGGTGCCGATCAAGAGCGATTCAGAGCATTATCCACCAGAAGGTAAGTTACGCGTGTATCGCAGCAAGACTGGCGGAAATGAGTGGGAAGCTTTGACCAAAGGCCTGCCGCAAAAAGATTGCTATGTGAATGTGTTGCGCGACGCGATGGCGGTGGATTTACTCGACCCGGGTGGCATTTATTTTGGCACAACAGGTGGACAGGTATATGTTTCAACCGATGGTGGAGACAACTGGTCTACAATTGTTCGAGACCTGCCCGCGGTACTTTCGGTTGAGGTACAAACTTTGCCATGATTCGGGTTCTGTTACCGTTTCATCTGCGGACGCTGGCACATATCGAAGGAGAATTAGCGCTCGAAGTAAATAAACCAGTGACTTTAGGGGCGGTGCTTGACGAGATCGAAAGCCAATATCCGATGCTGCGTGGCACGATACGTAATCACCTTAGCCAACAGCGTCGGCCATTGTTACGATTTTTCGCTTGCGAGAAAGATTTATCCCATCAGTCTTTGGAAGCGGCCTTGCCTGAAGCAGTATTATCGGGAGCGGAACCTTTACTAATTGTTGGCGCAATAGCGGGTGGTTAATCATAAAGCTAGTACGTCATATGTCTTAAGATATAGATGCAAGGTTTTTTTAAAGCTCTACCATTTCAAATTGTCTTTTACTTGCACCACATTCCGGACATCTCCAATCTGCAGGCACATCTTCCCATGCGGTGCCAGGGGGAATGCCATCCTCCGGCCAACCCTTTTCTTCTTCGTAAATTAAACCACACACGGTGCATATCCAAGTTTTCATGTTTGATCCCTGCTCATATTATTAAGATATTTTAAGTGATATTGCTAAGTTTTGTATCACATTATTTGGACGTAAGTTGGCCGAGATGCTTACAAAAAAAGCCCGCGTGCGCGGGCTTAATGGAGTGAAGTGATATGAGTCTTAAATTTATAAGCCTCACATGACAGCCGTATTACAAAATAGACGACTTAAAATGAAATTCAATATTTTTTGGTAATTAGTAGTCATATTATTCACACATCATTTAAGGTCAAAACGATCAAGGTTCATGACTTTGTTCCAAGCGGCGATAAAGTCACGCACGAACATTTGCTGAGAGTCGCTACAGGCATAGACTTCCGCGATGGCGCGAAGCTGGGAGTTTGAGCCGAAGACCAGATCAACAACTGTCCCGGTCCATTTATGCGCACCAGTTGTCCTGTCGCGTCCCTCCAAAACGACTTCGGAAGTGACTGACTTCTGCCACTTCGTATTCATGTCGAGTAGGTTCACGAAGAAATCATTGGTCAACATTTCTGGCCGCATGGTAAAGACGCCGTGTGTAGCATGCCCGAAGTTTGTATTCAGTGCGCGCATACCACCAATTAGAACGGTCATCTCTGGAGCAGTCAAAGTTAATAGGTTTGCCCGGTCTACCAACAGCTCAGCTGAAGATTCTTCAAGCCCCTTGCGAACATAGTTGCGGAATCCGTCTGCCGCAGGCTCCAATACCGCGAACGACTCAACATCGGTCTGCTCCTGCGTGGCATCAGTACGGCCAGACGAGAAAGGAACCTTGACATCGTGCCCAGCTTGCTTCGCGGCGGCCTCAACCGCAGCACATCCGCCCAGCACAATCAGGTCTGCTAGTGAAACCTTTTTACCGTCAGACTGTGCGCTGTTGAATTCCTTTTGGATCGCTTCTAGATTTACCAGAACTTTTTCTAGTTCAGCCGGTTGGTTGACCTCCCAGTCCTTTTGCGGCGCCAGACGAATGCGGGCTCCATTAGCACCACCGCGTTTGTCGCCGCCGCGGAAAGTTGACGCTGATGCCCAAGCGGTAGTGACCAGTTGGGAGATGGAAAGGCCGGATGCGAGCACCTTGGCTTTAAGCGCCGTGATGTCATTGTTATCGATTAGCGCATGGTCGACGGCGGGAACAGGGTCTTGCCAGATCAGCTCTTCTTTCGGAACCAGCGGACCAAGGTAGCGGGAGATCGGGCCCATGTCACGGTGCGTAAGCTTGAACCAGGCCCGCGCGAAAGCATCGGCGAATTGATCGGGGTTTTCGAGGAAACGCCGCGAGATTTTCTCGTAAGCCGGGTCAAGGCGCAGCGAGAGGTCGGTTGTCAGCATCGTCGGTGCCAAGCGCTTGGCAGGATCGTAGGCGTGAGGAATCGTGCCGGCACCTGCGCCGTCCTTGGCGACCCACTGCTGTGCACCTGCCGGGCTCTTAGTCAGCTCCCACTCGAAGCCGAACAGGTGTTTAAAGTAGTCCTGACTCCACTGCGTCGGCTTAGTCGTCCAGGTGACTTCTAGGCCGCTGGTGATGGTGTCGCTGCCCTTGCCTGTACCGAAGCTGTTGCTCCAGCCGAAACCCTGGAGCTCTAGCCCGGCTGCCTCGGGGTTGTCGCCAACGTGGGATGCCGGCGCAGCGCCGTGAGTTTTGCCGAAGGTATGACCGCCGGCAATAAGCGCGACAGTTTCTTCGTCATCCATTGCCATGCGGGCGAAGGTTTCGCGGATGTCATGCGCGGCGGCAATCGGGTCGGGATTACCGTCCGGGCCTTCTGGATTCACGTAGATGAGACCCATTTGCACAGCGGCAAGCGGGTTCTCGAGATCGCGGGTATGCACGACCTTACTGTCGTCTTCCGAGTCGAGCACGCTCTGGCCAGCAACACCTGGCGAGCCTTGCGAATAGCGCTCGTCGCTGCCAAGCCACTTGTTTTCTGAGCCCCAGTAAATCTCCTCGGGCTCCCAGACGTCCTGGCGTCCACCGGCAAAACCAAAAGTCTTGAGGCCCATTGAATCTAGTGCGACAGTGCCAGTAAGCACTATCAGGTCGGCCCAGGAGATTTTGCGGCCATACTTCTGTTTGATTGGCCAAAGTAGGCGACGCGCTTTATCGAGGTTCACGTTGTCGGGCCAGCTATTCAGAGGCGCAAAGCGTTGTGTGCCGCTGCCGGCACCACCGCGACCATCGGCTATGCGGTAGGTGCCTGCGGCATGCCATGCCATGCGAATGAAAAGTGGGCCATAGTGGCCAAAGTCTGCAGGCCACCAGTCCTGCGAATCTGTCATCAAGGCATGCAGGTCTTTCACTACAGCATGCAGATCTAAGCTCTTAAATTCCTCGGTGTAGTTGAACTCTCCGCCCATTGGGTCCGTTAGCGGTGAATTTTGGTTAAGAAGTTTGACATTGAGCTGATTGGGCCACCAGTCTGCGTTTGTAAGTGCTCCGGCGACTGCACTTTTGGAAGCGTTGCCCGAAAATGGACATTTTGATTCAGCTGTCATGGTTTTCTCCTTTAATTATGTAAATGGTTACAATCTTTTAAAAATTTAAACTAATTTGATTAACTTATTACTACAGACGAATTAGCAATCGTTAAAGTTGCTAATCACACCTGAAATCTAAAAAGCTATTTAATGGGCAGCCGCGTACTGTGCAAGCAACTCAATAAGCACCTGGCCGATAGTTTCAAAAATTACCTTCATCATGTCTTTTCCTTAAAAAAACTAATGAGTATTTGAATTGTAAGGAAGCTGTTATTATTTGCATAATTGTATGTTTTGATTAAGTTGATTAAAAAAACTAATCACAGTATCATTAGTTTTTTAAAAGAAAATTAATTTTATGACATTAGTGGAGCTTAAATTTCTTGTTGCTGTTGCACAAGAGCGCAATTTTAGACGCGCGGCTGAAAAATGTTATGTGACACAACCAGCCTTAAGTTTAGGCATTAAAAAACTAGAAGAAGAGCTTAAAATTATTATTTTTGAGCGTAGCCGTACCGAGGTTAAACTAACAGAAATAGGTGAACAAATTGTAGAGCAGGCTTCAAAAGTGTTGGAAGAGGCGGCACTGATTAAACAATTGGCTGAATCTGGCAAGAATCAACTGGTTGGCACCTTAAAGCTGGGATTGATTCACTCGATAGGCCCGTATTTATTGCCAGAAATAATTCCGATACTGCGGAAAACAGCACCGGATATGCCATTGGAAGTGGAGGAAAATTTAACCGCAAATTTAGAAGCGCAATTGCGTAATGGCGTAATAGATGCGGCCATTATTGCGTTGCCATTTAATGTGCCTGGGCTGCAGTATCGAGCTTTATATGACGAGGAGTTTGATGTGGTGGTGCCTAGCCATCATCATTGGGCAATGCGCAAACATATCAAGCCGGAAGAGCTATCAGATGAAAAAGTATTGCTATTAAATAGTGGCCATTGTTTTAGCAATCAAGTTACGCAGGCCTGTCCAGAGTTGTCGCGTAAAGGAGAGGTTTTGCAGGGTAACTCATTAGAAACCATCCGCAATATGGTGGCGTCTAACCTGGGGATTACGGTTTTACCATGCTCGGCGACTGCGGAGCGTTATAACAATCCCCTAATTAAGGTGATTCCATTTATTGCGCCAGCACCTATCAGGCGTATCGCCATTGCCTGGCGTAAAAGTTTTGTGCGTTTAGAAGCAGTAGATAAAATTGCCGAGGCGATTAAAGCGATAGACTCTGGATACATGAAAGTAGTAAATCAATAAATCCAGATACAAGAAATTAAAAAAGGCGCAAAAAGCGCCTTTTTTAATAAGAACAATTACTTGTTCTACTTATTTATTCATAACGTACATTGTCACTTCGAAACCGAAACGCATTTCAGTAGCAGCTGGTGTTGTCCACATGGTAGTTCTCCTATAAAGTTAACAATGACTACACAATCTATGACTCCCATAGTACAGATTTATTAAAAGTAAAGTCTATGTGTTGTTATTAATAGAGGCTAATGAAAATCATTAGCCTGTTCATAAAAAACTAATAAACCAGCAACAAGCGATAGCCAGCCACTGCTAAATCTTTTACATTAATCGCTAAATTCACTCTGATTTCTTCACGCGCACTTAAGCCAGCAGCAACATTGATATTGGACTTCAAGTATTCGTTGGGCTTAATCATTTTTCTTAATACGGGCTGATCATCGGTTGCTGTGAGTGTGAGTTCAATATTTGGAAAAGCTTGCGCGTAATTAGCTTTGTTAATGAGTAAGCTAGTAAACCTAATGACATCTTGATAATGTTCGTCTTCTTGCATATCTGAGTCATCAATCGCAAGTAAATCTAGATTTTTGGGTAAGGCGATTTCGCATTTAAGTACCGCACAAGCTTGCGTCAAAAGCGGTTTAAATTGTGGGTATTCCGCAGAAATTTGTGTCCGCATGCCATACACTGTTTGTAACAACGCTAAAATCAATAGGAGTAGGCTGGTGGATATTAACCAACCGCTCATTTTAGTTTTAGGCTTGTTAAATCTTGCATCCGTAGTTAAATCTTCAATCACTATTGGCGCATCTATCAATTCCGTATTGTAAGCGCTTGTTATCTTGGAAGACGAGGCTGTAGTGGAATCCTCAAAATAAGCGTTTTGATCGCTCGTTTGCTGAGATATCTCGAAAGGTGGTGAGGCCAGGTTTTGTAAACTAGGTACATTTTCTAATACGGTGCTTAGAACCACCTCTATTGGTTTTTCATCAGTAATTTGCGTCGCCCATACATCAGTTTCTTTGGATTGCTCAGGGCTTGGGATTGTATTTAGATTGGCCTGGTATTCAGCTGCACTATGAATATCGTCGGAGACTTCAGTCAGCCGGTTTTTTGCGTTAAAGACCTGGTTACAATTGCCGCACTGTACTTTGCCTTTATAGGCCTTAAGGTGGTCTGTAGTCAGCAAAAATTGTGTTTCGCAGGCGGGACAAGATGTAATAAAGTTCATCGCTTGGTGCCTGTTAGCAATACCCATGCGTCTTTTTGTGTGGGGACATCCATATCAAACCATTCGCTGTAGCGTGTAATAAGCGCATCATTTTGTTCGATCAATATACCTGATAATGCCAATTGTCCGCCTGTTTTGCAATACTTAGCGAGTGCGGGTGCCAGCACCATCAGTGCGCTAGACAAAATATTGGCCACAACTACATCAAATCCTTGGGCATCAAACATTTGGTGGTTAAAGCTATTAGCGTCATAGAAATCAACGTTGGTTTGGTTCTGCTTTGCATTAAGGTCGCTGGCAATAATAGCCTGTGCATCGATATCTACGCCCACAGCAGGCAATGCTCCCAGTTTTTTTGCCGCAATCGCCAAAATACCGGAGCCACAACCGTAATCTAAAACAGAACGATTCTGTAAGTTTTGTTGAGTGAGCCACTCTAAACATAAGCTGGTTGTGGGGTGGCTGCCAGTACCAAAAGCCAAACCCGGGTCTAGCACGATATTAATGGCGTTTGCATCCGGTGCATTATGCCAGCTTGGGACTATCCATAAATTATTGGTAATTTTAATCGGGTCGAATTGTGCCTGTGTCGCACGCACCCAGTCTTGATCGGCAATAGTTTCAGTGCTGTACTTAAAACCGGTCATACCAGTTTCGGCCCATAAAGCATCAATAACCGCTGTCACATCTGTTGCTCCGTCGAACATGGCGGTCACGATATTCTGTTGCCAAATACCCGGCGGTGGATAGTATATGTCTTGACTGCTGGGTTCGCCAAAAATAGCTTGTTCTGCAGATGTTTCTGCATTGGCATCCTCAATGCTGGCTGAAAGCGCGCCAATATTCATAAGCGCGTCACTAATGGCGTCTGCGGTTTGTTCGGTCGCGTCTATTTTAAGTAATAGCCAAGCCATTACTTATTGTGGCCAATGCCTAACTTTTGTTCTAGATAGTGAATACTCGTTCCACCCAAATGAAAGGCCGCATCCGCCATTAAATCTGCGTGTAGTGGAATATTGGTTTTGATGCCATCCACCATCATCTCAGAAAGTGCGATGCGCATACGCGCAATCGCCTGCTCTCGCGTAGCACCATGCGTAATGAGTTTGCCTATCATGGAGTCATAGTGCGGCGGTACTGTGTATCCAGAATAAACATGCGTATCAATCCGTACACCAGGTCCGCCAGGCATATGGAATGTACTGATTTTGCCAGGAGAAGGCACAAAGTTGTACGGATCTTCTGCGTTAATGCGACATTCGATCGCGTGACCACGCAGCACTATATCTTTTTGACGGAACTTTAATTTTTCACCTGCAGCCACAAAAATTTGCTGTTGTACTAAGTCAAGCCCCGTAATCATTTCGGTTACCGTATGCTCTACTTGCAAACGGGTATTCATTTCGATGAAATAAAACTCGCCATTTTCATACAAAAACTCAAACGTACCTGCACCGCGATATTTAATCTTACGGCATGCCTCGGCGCAGCGCTCACCTATCTTATCGCGCACTCTTGCGCTTAGTAACGGCGAAGGCGCTTCTTCAATAATTTTTTGATGACGACGTTGCATGGAGCAATCGCGGTCACCCAAAAATACGGCATTGCCATGTTGGTCGGCCAGTATTTGAATCTCGATATGGCGCGGATTTTCTAAAAACTTCTCCATGTACACCATCGGGTTGCCAAATGCTGTTTGTGCCTCCGCCTTGGTCATGGCCACTGCGTTAATTAACGCTGCCTCAGTATGTACGACGCGCATGCCACGTCCGCCACCACCACCAGCAGCTTTAATAATTACTGGATAGCCTACGCGTTTTGCTGTTTTAATAATTTCTGCAGGGTCATCTGGTAATGCACCTTCTGAGCCTGGTACACAAGGTACACCAGCCTTTTTCATTGCATCTTTGGCTGAAACCTTATCGCCCATGAGGCGAATGGTTTCTGCTTTTGGGCCAATAAACACAAAACCGCTTTGTTCTACCCGTTCAGCAAAGTCAGCATTTTCAGATAAAAATCCGTAGCCAGGGTGAATCGCTTGTGCATCTGTCACTTCCGCTGCACTAATAACAGCGGGGATATTCAAATAACTTAAAGTAGAAGCTGCGGGACCAATGCAAACAGATTCATCAGCCAGTTTGACGTATTTAGCTTCTTTATCGGCCTCAGAATGTACAGCAACGGTTTTAATGCCCAACTCGCGGCAGGCACGTTGTACCCTAAGCGCAATCTCGCCTCTATTGGCGATGAGTATTTTTTCAAACATGCTTAGCCAATCACAAATAAAGGTTCGCCGTATTCAACCGGTTGGCCGTTTTCAACGAGTATTTTTTTAATTTCGCCAGCAAAGTCACACTCAATTTCGTTAAGCAGTTTCATGGCTTCAATGATGCATAAGGTATCGCCAACAGCTACTTTGCTACCAACATCCACAAAGGCTTTGGCATCGGGCGACGATGAGCGATAGAAAGTACCGACCATGGGCGATTTCACGACATGGCCTTCCACCTCGGCTACGACAGGCGCGGTGGCAACTGGCACGGGCGTACCGTGGCTAGCAGGCATCGGCGTAGCTTGTGGTGCGGCCATATAATGTGTAACAGGCGCAGCACTCGGCATTAAGGCACGGCTAATGCGTACTTTTTCTTCACCTTCTGTGAGTTCCAGCTCAGAAATGCCGGATTCTTCGACCAAATCAATGAGTTTTTTAAGTTTACGTAAGTCCATAATAACCTCTATAGTATTTAATTATTGGTTAAATTTATTAATTGCAAATTGCAGCGCTGCGTTGTAACCCTCGGCCCCCAAGCCGCTGATGACACCCACTGCAATATCACTAAAAAAAGAATGATGCCTAAAGCTTTCGCGTGCATAGACGTTAGATAAATGCACCTCGATAAATGGAATGTTCACGGCAGAAATAGCGTCGCGAATAGAGACTGAAGTATGTGTAAAAGCAGCAGGGTTGATAATTATAAAATCCACTTTATTGACGGCTAAAGACTGGATTTTAGCGACAATTTCCGCCTCAGCATTGCTCTGGTATGCTTCCAACGTAATGCCGGCTTGCTTAGCTTGCACGAGTAAACTATCGTTAATATCTGCTAGCGTCGCGTTGCCGTAATGCGCAGGTTCCCGCACGCCAAGCAAGTTTAAGTTGGGCCCATGCAACACTAATACCGATTTAATGGCCAACACAAACCCCTTTGACTTGCCTTTTTATATGTTTTTTGTACAACCGCATAAATGCAAGTTTGCCGAAGTTGTGTGTTTTTGTCTAGCGGATTCGCTGAAATTAAGCGAAGTTATGCTGTAAACAAGCCTTAAGTATTTGAATACAAAGCTAAACTATTTTGCAGTAAGTATTTTAGTTTATTTTGTGGTGAGAGTGGCTAAAGTTTTTTCTAACAGGGCTTTACTAACGCGGCCAAAGTAAGTTTTGGCCACGCTGCCATCGGCTTGAATAATAACGGTAAATGGCAATACACTTTTATCATTGCCCAAATTGCTGGCGATTTCCATGCCTTGCATCTCAGCTGCAAATAGCGGATAGCTTACTTTAGTTTCTTTCACAAAGTCACTAATCGCCGCTACATCGTCTACTGCTACACCCAATACCACTACATTTTTATCCTTGTTGGCATCGTGAAGTGCCGAAAGTTCTGGCATTTCTTCGCGACACGGCTCGCACCAAGTTGCCCAAAAATTCAGCACCACTATTTTACCAGCATATTGCTGCAAGCTTTGCGGTTTACCATTTTCGTCAGGGAATGTCGCGGCAAATAATGGTTGGGTAGATTTACCGTTGCCATGCCTACTATACTCGCTGTTAAAAAAATATTGAAAACCAAAGCCAATCGAGGCTATTAAAATCAGTGAAATGATGATGCCATTAATTTTGTTAGGTGTTAATTTATTAGTCATTATGGCGTTACCTGATTATTAAATACTTTTTTCAATATTTTTGTAAAGTCTTCCGCATTTTTATAGCCGATGACACGTGTTTGAATTTCATTACCTGCTGCATCAAAAAAGATGATGCCTGGCGGACCAAATAGATTAAAGCGCTTCAGTAGTGCTTGGTCATCCACATTGTTTTCGGTAACATCAGCCTGCAATAGCACCACATTTTGAAGTGCAATTTGTACTCGTTTGTCGCTAAAAGTGAATTTTTCCATTTCTTTGCATGAGGTGCACCAATCAGCATAAAAATCGAGCATCACGGTTTTACCATTGGCGCTTAAAACAGCAGCATCTAGCTCAGCGACACTTTTAACCCGCTGAAAAGGCAGGTGCGATGTGGCTTCTAGGCCAAGTACTTTGCCTAAAACTTTATCAGCTGGCTGGGTAATAGCGTTTGGTAATATTGGCCATACAAGATAGGCAGCCATCGCCAGCATTAGCACACCGAACAGGTTGCGCACTACGGTCATCCAAGCGCCAGCTTTAGGCAACAGGCTACCAGCCGACGCGCCAATCAGTAATAGCGGGACTCCCATGCCAATCGCGAGTGCGAATAAACCAACACCACCCAGCAACACATTATGCGTTTGGCCGATGTAAATTAAGGCGCCCGCCAAAGGCGCAGCCACACAAGGGCTGACGATTAGCGCAGAAATGACGCCCATGATAAATACGCCTAAAAATTCGCCACCTTTGAGTTTTTGACTAATACCTAAAATTTTGTTTTCAAGCACACTGGGTAATTTAAGCTCATAAAAGCCAAACATGGAGAACGCTAACGCCACAAATAATAATGCTGTAAGCCCTAATATATAGGGGCTTTGCAGGCTTTGCGAAATTAAACTACCAGAAAGCCCTGCCGCTACGCCTGCCAAGGTGTAACTAAGCGCCATGCCTAATACATAAGCCACCGATAGGCCAAACGCATGCAGCTTGGAAGGCCTGTGATTATTTTGGGCTTGTTTGCTTTGACTACCAACGATAATACTGGATAAAATAGGAATCATTGGCAACACACAAGGCGTGAATGACAGCAACAAGCCCGCTACAAAAAAGCCTGCAATCACCAGCCATAAACTACCGCTTTTAAGGGCAGTAGTGGTTGAGTCATTATTACTCCCACTCTGCTTTGTAACCGCATCGCCAGCAGCCGTGCCAGCATTGTTTGCCAGCGAATCTTCGTTAAAGGCGATATCAAAGTCTTTGGTTTGCGGTGCGTAGCATAGACCTTTTTCGCTACAACCTTGATGACGGGCCTTAATTTTTACGTTGCTTGTAACATTGCTTAAAACAATATTTGCGGAAAAATCGTGGTGATACACCTCTTGCTTGCCAAAATTCGGGTCATCTTTCATGTCGCCTTTTGGCAGCTCGATATTGATAATTTTTGCAGTTGAATCTGACGCTAATTGAAACTTAATACGCTCTTTATAAAGATAATAACCAGGTTCAATTTTAAAATTTGCACTTAAACTGTTGGCGTCCTTTTGCACAATGTCTAGCTTAAAGGCGACGTCGGGCGATAAAAACTCTTCCTGTTCTATTGTGTCAGTAAATAAACTGGCACCTGTACTAGATTCAGCCGCATGCAACGTTTGCATGCCAACACTGGTCAATAAAATGATGAAAATAAGGTTTAAAATAAGTTTCATAAGTTTTTAGTTAATGTGCCTTAGCACACAAAAATAAGTTGCAATAATGATTATTGCCCCAATTGAGAGAATATATAGTCTAGAGAGTTCCTAGTAGAAAGAGATTTAAGTGATGCGTTTTTTAATTATGATAATTTTACTCGCTTTTCCATTTGTAGAGCTATTTCTGCTGATACAACTGGGCAACGAATATGGCTGGTGGTTGCTATTGTATTTAGTCGTAATTGGCTATTTGGGCTTACAACTCATTCGCGGCGAAAAATTACTCATTTCCGCCAAAATGATGCAAAGTTTATCATCTGGTGGTAATCCCATCAAAACCATCCTGGGTAGTGCGCGCAACATGGTGGCGGGTGTGCTGCTGATTATTCCTGGCATCATCACGGATATCATTGCGGTGATTTTATTGCTGATCCCAATCAGTAAGCCAGGTTTAGATAGCTCGACTAGTAACCAATACCAACAATCAACGAATAGAAATGCCGCCAATGATGATGTGATTGAAGGCGAATACACTAAAATAGATGAAGATAATAAATAATGAATAAAGTCACCATCAAAAACAGTGGACACACTTTTCATGTGCGTCCCAGTCAAACCGTGCTGCAAGCTGCCATTGACGCAGGCATTAACCTGCCTTATGGTTGCCGCAACGGTGCCTGTGGGAGCTGTAAAGCTAAACTTATCTCAGGCAAGGTGATGCATAACGATTACCAAGGTAGCGCCATGAGCAACGCAGAACTTGCTGCTGGCAATGCGCTATTGTGTTGCGCCATGGCGTTGGAAGATTTAACCATTGAATGCCGTGAAGTGGGCGGCTTAGCAGGCATTAAACCACGTATTTTGCCCGCACGCGTCGCCAAAAAAGAGCAACTTGCGCATGATGTTGTCGCTTTACACCTACAATTGCCAGCAAGTGAGCGCTTACAATTTAAAGCAGGCCAGTACATTGAGTTTATTTTAAAAGATGGTAAGCGCCGTGCATTTTCTATCGCTAATGCGCAGCATGATGCGGAGTTTTTACAGCTACATATTCGCGTGATACCAGGTGGTGTGTTTAGTGAATATGTGGCCAACGAGTTAGTAGAAAAAGCCATTTTACGCATCGAAGCGCCTTTTGGTACTTTTTTTCTGCGCGAGGATTCAAACAAGCCAATAATTTTGGTGGCCGGCGGCACGGGCTTTGCGCCTGTCAAAGGCATCATCGAACACATACTATTTAATAATATTCAGCGCGATATTATTTTGTATCGTGGCGCGCGTCAGGTACAAGATTTATATATGCATGAGCTATGCGAAAAGTGGGCAGAATTCACGCCGCATTTAACGTATATTCCCGTGATTTCAGAGCCACAAGACGGTACTTGGCAAGGCCGGGTAGGTTTAGTGCATGAGGCTGTATTGGCAGACATTGAAGATCTGGCTGGCTACCAAGCCTATGTGTGCGGTGCACCAGGCATGTGTGAAGTTGCGCATGCCAGTTTTGTGCAGCAAGGTTTGTTGGCAGATGACTTTTTCAGTGATGCATTTACGTTTGCGAATCCAACACCAAAGCCAGCATAGCTTCATCGCCAGGGCCGTTTGCTATGGCTACTTTTAAACCCCTCTGTAGAGGCACTTCTGCAATTCTGGCGTGGTTTACAAACAAGGTGATATTTTTCAACCACTCAGAATCGTCCGCTAAATCCAGCAAATGGCGCATGGCCTCAGAACTGGTTATGACAATGCCATGCAGCCTATTTTTGCTATAAAGCTGCGCCAATAAATCACAGTTGATTTGTGGGTTAGTACGTCGGTAGCATTCGGCAAAAGTTACTTGTGCACCGTGTTCTCTGAGTGTTTCTGCTAATACATCGCGGCCACCCACGCCACGCACCAGCAGTATTTTTTTGCCAGTTACCTGGTTCAATTCTGGCAATGCGAGTAAAGACTCACTATCAAAACTATCTTTAGGTATTAGGATTTCTTCAACGCCAAAAGCTTTTAATTCACCGGCGGTGACAGGACCGATGGCAGCAAACTGTAGATTGCTTGGGATGCCAAGTTTCAGCAACCGTGGCATGGCGTGTTGTACAGCGTTGCTGCTAATAAAAATGGCCCAATCATACTCTGCAATATCTTTAATTACAGTTTCAAATTGGCTGTAATCGCTCAGTGCTGTAATTTCAATGAGAGGGAATAAAATGGGTGTACCGCCAGCTTCGGTAATCAGCGCGGAGAGTTTTTTGGCTTGGTCCACTGGTCGCGTAATCGCGATACCTAGATTTTCCAGCGGTTTATTTATGGCCATCTAAAGCAGCCAAAATTTTATCCGCACCACGTGCTACCAGTTTTGCAGCGAGCGCTTTACCTACCGCTTCAGCATCGACTGTTGAGCCAGATATCTGTTCACGCAGCATTTGTGTGCCATCGACGCTTGCCACAAAGCCAGTCATATTAATATTGTCACCATCACGCAGTGCATAAGCACCAAGCGGCACAGTACAACTGCCTGCTAAAGCACGACTAAAGCCACGTTCGGCTTCAACGCAAATTTGGGTATCTATATGATTTAATGGCGCGAGAATCTCGATTAAGTCTGTACGATTTGCGTTTATTTCAATGCCTAGTGCACCTTGCCCAACGGCAGGAATGCTATCGATTGGCGAAATAAAATCGCGAATACGCTCACTCAACCCTAATCGAATTAAGCCCGCAGCAGCTAAAATAATCGCTGCATATTGACCTTCATCCAGTTTGCGCAAGCGTGTTTGCACGTTACCGCGTAGCGATTCTATTTTTAGATGTGGAAAGCGATGTTGCAACTGGCTTTGGCGGCGTAAGCTGGAAGTGCCGACAATACTGCCGTGCGGCAAGGCTTGCAAATTAGCGAGATTGTTCGATACAAACGCATCACGCGCGTCCTCCCTTTCAGCTGTCGCTACGAGCATGAAGCCGTCGGGTAGGTTCATTGGCACATCTTTCATGCTATGCACGGCTAAATCTGCGCTACCATCAGCTAGCGCCATTTCAAGTTCTTTTACAAATAGACCTTTGCCACCAATGCGTGATAGCGGTGAGTCCAGAATTTGGTCGCCTGTGGTGGTCATCCCTAGAATTTGCACATCGCAAGCCGGGTATAGAGATTGCAAGCGCGCTTGAATATGGTTGGCCTGCCACATGGCCAGTGCGCTTTCGCGAGAGGCGATAACGAGTTTTTTGGGTGAGGTTGTCATGCCAGTAATTTTATCACAGCACTATTTTGATTCCTGTTTGATTCATGTTTCATTCGTATTTAATTGGTGTTTAATTCATGGTTTTACAATCGCTTGCAAAAAATGTTACATTCTAGGTTAAGCTAAAAGCCACAATCACAATAAATAGAACTTATATAAGCTTAAGTCGCAATGATTGACCTAAGGGTTAATTGCACTTAATTTTTAGGAGATGTTATGCAATACCAAATTGATATTTTTATGAGCTCACTAAACCAATTTTGGCTGCAAATGGTGAATTTTGTGCCCAAATTATTGGCGGTAGTGGTGATTTTATTTGTGGGCTGGTTAGTTGCTAAACTGGTACGCATCGCGATAAAACGTATCTTAACGCTGATTCAATTTGATAAATTTGCACAAAAATCTGGCCTTGAGGCGTTTATGAACAGTGGCAATTATAGCTTCACCATGAGCGGTATCATTAGCCAAGTGATGTATTGGCTGGTGATATTGCTGTTTGTGATTACTGGCGCAAATGCGTTAGAAATGACCGAAGTGGCTGTTTTACTGCAGCAATTAGCAAGCTATTTGCCGCGCATTATTGTGGCAGTTTTAGTCATCGTGTTCGGTACGCTACTAGCGCGCTTTGTTAATCGCCTCATATTCGCCTGGCTTTATAGCATCAAGTTTCCACATGCCCTCAGTGTTAGTACTTCAGCAGAATACGGTATACAAATATTCTCGGTATTTGTGGCCTTAGAGCAGTTAGGTATTGGCATGCAGCTTATTTATTCACTATTTGTCATTGTGTTTGGTGCGTTCTTTTTGGCACTGGCGATTGCATTTGGCTTGGGCGGTAAAGACTGGGCAGCTAAGGTGATTGAAGACTTAGAAAGAAACAAGAATAAGTAAACTAAAGTCTAATAAGTTAACTTTGTTTAACTAAATGTTGCTGGCGCCGGCTAATGGCAATGGTTTCAGGGATATATTTGAGTAATGCCACCCATTGCTGTTCGTTGTCATTACTCAGACGTTTTTCGTAACCAGTTATAAATTGCGGCGCCACCAGACAGTTGCGATGTAGCCTGATAAAGCGTTCGCTAAATTCTGCCTCTAAATGCGTCAACGATTCCTCGATTAAATATTCGCGTTCAGCAGTGCGCACGGTGATGTATTTAAGCTCCGCGCGTAAATAAATTATGCTTTCAATTGGTACCAGCATTACACGCCCGCGCTCATGTATGCTCAAATGCGTGCGCGATTTTTTTTGTAAATCTTGTAATGATTTGAGAGACGCCAATTGATTAGGCTGTAGCGCATGCGCCTTATTAATCGCGGTTTGTAGGCGCTCTTGCCGAATAGGTTTTAGCAAGTAATCGATGGCGTTTAAATCGAAGGCTTCAATCGCGTAAGCATCAAACGCAGTGGTAAAAATAATGTGCGGCTTATGGTCTAGTTTTTGCGCATGCTGTGCGGCTTCAATACCATCCATCACCGGCATGCGAATATCCAGCAGCAGCACATCCGGCTTGCAGGACTCGGCTAAGTCTATTGCCTCCTTGCCATTCTTGGCTTCGGCAACGATTTCAATGTGCTCAATATCGCCCAATAAATCGCGCATGCGGTTTCTGGCGGGTGCTTCGTCATCAGCTATTAAAATTTTAAGGATTTGCTGCATGGCTAAATAAGTTTAGGTTTTTCTGGCATGCGGATACGTACAAAGTAACGATTGTTCTTGCTTTCAGTTTTGAGTGAGCTTTCCCAGTCAAAATGGAGTTGTAAACGTTCTTTGATATTTTTCATGGCCATTTTGTTGCCAATATGTTTGTCGTTTTGCGGCGCATACGGGTTGCTGATGACAATGTAGAGCTCTTTTAACTTGGTATAAATATTGACCGTAATCTCGCCGCCCTCTGGCAAAGGTTCAATGCCGTGATATACCGCGTTCTCAAGCAAAGGCTGTAAAATCAATGGCGGTATCATGGCGTCTGATGGCATATCGTCAATCTGCCAAGTGATTTTTAACCGATCTTCCAGGCGTAATTTTTCCAGATCTAAATATTTGTGGCACAAGCTAATTTCTTCTGCCAGTGGTACCAATTCGCGATTTTCACTCATGAGTACCCGAAATAAATCCGACATGTCTTCCAGCGCAGTCTCGGCGCGTTTGGGCTGGCTGCGAATCAGCGACAGCACCGCGTTGATGCTATTAAACAAAAAGTGGGGTCGAATGCGCGCTTGCAGTGCTTGTAAACGTGCCTCGGCAATCGCAGGTGAGTAGGCACGTTCCTGCAAATGAAAGTAGTACAGCACCATTGCACTGACAATGGCAGTTAGCAAGTAGGCACGGAAGGCTGGTGCCTGTAGGCCAAAGGCTAATAATTGGTCGATAAATATGAACACCAGCCAAGTAAAAGCAATTTCCAATGCCAAAATCAGGGCAACGGCCTGCCAGTATTTAAGCCGAATAAACAATGGCTGCGCTACATATAATCCCAACATACTAAGCAATAAGACTGGTTGTACCAATGCCGATAATTGCGCTAGCAAGGGTAAAAAATCAGCTAAATTCTGGCTAAGTAGAATGGCTGCCATTGTTGCTAATATGTTTACAATGAGCAAAATTCGCAGCTGAATGCCAAGGTTTTGAAAGTTAGGTAGCCGACTATTTTTGCGCACAGCGTATACTTGGTTATAATATTGCGTTAAGTATATTATTATTAACGTAATTTTTACAATTAAACATTCAAATTAAAGCGACTATAAAGTGAAACAGCGTGTCAAATAATTCATTAGATAATAAACAAAAAAGTTGGTCTGGACGCTTCAGCGAACCCGTGGCGGAACTGGTTAAAAAATACACTGCATCGGTCAATTTTGATAAACGCTTGGCTGAATTCGATATTCAGGGATCGCTTGCCCACGCACACATGCTGGGTCAACAAGGCATCATTGAAAAAAATGATGTTGCTGCAATTGAAAAGGGTTTAGCCGAAATTTTGGCCGAGATTCAAGCGGGCACGTTTGAATGGTTGTTAGATTTAGAAGACGTGCATTTGAATATAGAAAAACGCCTGACAGATAAAATTGGTGATGCAGGTAAGCGCTTACATACCGGCCGCTCCAGGAACGATCAGGTAGCAACCGATATACGGTTGTGGTTGCGCGCCACTGTTGATGATGTATTGGCGGGGATTAAAAATCTGCAACTGAGTATTTTAGATTTAGCCGAACAGCATGTTGATACCATCATGCCGGGCTTCACGCACCTGCAAGTCGCGCAGCCCGTTACCTTTGGCCACCATTTAATGGCTTATTTTGAGATGTTGAAGCGTGATGCCGCACGCTTTGCAGATTGCAGAAAACGTATCAATTATTTGCCACTGGGTGCTGCCGCGCTAGCTGGCACCAGTTACCCGATTGATCGCGACTTGGTTGCGAAAACCCTGGGGTTTGATGCTGTCTGTGAAAACTCGCTCGATGCCGTTTCCGATAGGGATTTTGCCATTGAATTTAGCGCCGCAAGTGCTATTTTGATGACGCATTTATCGCGTTTTTCTGAAGAGTTGATTTTGTGGTCTAGTCCAAGATTTGCATTCATTGATATTGCCGACCGGTTTTGCACTGGCTCATCCATCATGCCGCAAAAAAAGAACCCGGATGTCCCAGAACTGGTGCGTGGTAAAACCGGGCGGGTGAACGGTCATTTGGTGGCTTTGTTGACCCTAATGAAAGGTCAGCCACTGGCCTACAATAAGGATAATCAAGAAGATAAAGAACCGCTCTTTGATACGGCGGATACAGTGTTGGTAACGCTGGCGATTTATGCTGACATGTTGCGCGGCATTGCTGTAAATAAAAGCAATATGCGTCAAGCTGCACTGGAGGGCTTTGCCACCGCCACCGATTTAGCTGATTATCTGGTGAAAAAAGGCATGCCGTTTCGGGATGCGCACGAAGTGGTAGCGCTGGCAGTGAAGCACGGCGTGCAACAAGGCTGTGATTTGGCTGATTTACCGTTGAGTGATTTGCAAAAATTTAGCAGCATGATTAACGACGATGTCTATCAAGTACTGACGCTGGAGGGCTCGCTGGCAAGCCGCAACCATATTGGCGGCACAGCACCTAGCCAAGTAAGGCAGGCTATTTTGCGTGGGCGTAAATTGCTAAGTTAACTTATCTTGAAGCGTACTTTTCATCTGGTTATGTTGCTGGTGTTTGCCTTAGGCAGCAGTTACCTAGCGAGTGCAGAAGACGCTGTACTTTTTGATCAGTCGGCATTTAGCAACGATGCGCCAGATGCAAGCAGCATGACTTGGCCGCTGTTACCAGGCGAGAATGTACGGAGCCTTGCGCACTTGTTTTATCCAGACAATAAAGCGATGCAACAGCAATTTCTGGCTAAGACTTTGCGTTTAAATGCAGATACCCAACCTGCTCTAAAGGCCACAACAAGCTTTGATACACTCACTTTTCTGGTAATTCCCACACTTAAATCACTTTCTGTAAGCACAGCAAAAGCCAGCAAAAAATCCAGCAAACAATCGTTGAAAATGAGCTATGGCCTAAAACAAACAACCGAAGTGCTGCCACAAAAACTCACGCAAGCGTATGAAGAATTAGTGAGTAGAAATGCTTTTTTAAAAGAGCAGTTAGCTAAGTTAAACGAAAAAATTATACTTTTACAAAGCAAATTGGATGCGCTGAAATTAGCCTACGACAAGACGCTTAAGTTGCCCAAAGCCGACATACCTGATGGTGAGCAATTAGCGGGTAAAAAAGTGTTTAAAAACTTAAATAAAAAAATTAACCAAGCGCCGATAGCGGAGCCAGTGCACAATCAGCCAACTGATACTTCTTTTTTAGATAGTGTGGGCTTGGTAAAGACAATTGCCGTTCTAGCAGCTTTATTATTGCTTAGCGCATTGATTTTTATTTTGAAAAAATATCGCGAGCGTACGTTTGAAACACAGCGCTTTACAGGCGACCATGTGCAACCCACTGTGACCGATTTCAGTGGCCGTTTTGAGGAAAAAGGCATTACTCCACAAGGAGAAAACCCAGCAGTTACACAGCAAGTGAAAGTGGCTAGGGAAGTAGAAACCAGGCTAGGACCAGCGCTTGAAGAGGCCAAGCTGTTGATAAGTGTTAACCGTGCCACCGATGCAATCGCGCACTTAAAAGCGGCAATTGCCTCTCAGCCAAAAGCTTCCATCAGCCACTGGTTATATTTGCTGGAAGTCTTTAGAAAATTTAATATGAAAGAAGATTTTGAGCAATATGCTGAGCGCTTGCATCAAACATTTAATGTGATGACGCCTGTATGGCAAGAAAAATCAGTTGAAATTTATATTCCACAAAGCCTTGAAGAGTTTCCACATATTATGGAGCAGCTATATGGTGTATGGCCTGGAGAGTTGGCTAATGTCTATTTGCGCAGCCTGATGACGGATAATCGTGGTGGCGATCGTGCCGGCTTCGGCAAAGAAGTCCTGGAAGAGGTTTTAATACTGATTACATTACTTGATACTCTAAAAGAGATACCGAACTAGCTTCAGAAAACTAATTTAAAAATAATTCAAGCAAGTTGTTTAGATAGCGTTGACCCAGCAAGGTGGGTTGCAACCGATTTAAGTCTTGTGTGATTAAACCTTTATTGATAGCCTCTGCAGTCCGCATAGATATTGCCTGCCAGGGCATGCCTGTGCGTTCGTGAAAAAGTTTAGTCTCAAAGCCATTGGTTAATCGCAGCGCGTTCATCATAAATTCAAAGCATAAATCAGACTTTTCAATCGTCCAAGTGTTATCTACAGCACCATTATTTTGTTCATTGGCATTTTCGGCGTTTTCCATAAATGCTTTGGGATGTTTATGACGTGTTTCGCGTGTGATTTTATCGTGATAACTTAATTTGCTGTGCGCACCCGCGCCAATGCCTAAATAATCGCCAAATTGCCAATAGTTAAGGTTGTGTCTTGCCTGGCTATTGGGTTTGCAAAAAGCCGAAGTCTCATAATGAGCATAGCCATGTTCGCCCAATAAAGCTTCAATCTGCTCTTGCATATCTGCACTCAAGTCATCACTGGGTAGGCTAGGCGGCGTGCGGTGAAAAGGCGTATTGGGCTCTAGCGTCAGGTGATAAAAAGACAGGTGATCCGGGTTAAGCGCTACTGCTTGTTTTGCGTCTTGTAATGCGTGTTCCAAGCTTTGATTTGGCAACGCATACATCACATCCAGATTGACGCGCTCAAAAGTTTTTAGAGCGAGTTCGGCTGCTTGTATGGCTTGTTTGTCATCGTGAATGCGGCCAAGTGCCTTTAAGTAATCAGCATTAAAACTTTGGACGCCGAGTGAAACGCGATTTACCCCGGCTTGTTTATAGCCTAAGAAATGCGCTGTATCCACGGTTCCTGGATTAGCTTCCAGTGTTATTTCTGCACCGTAATCCAAAGGCGTCAGCATGCGCACGGCACTTAAAATTTCGTCGATTGATTCTGCACTAAAAAGACTAGGCGTCCCGCCACCAAAAAACACACTTTTGATTTTTCGGCCATATACGCGTGGCACAGATTGTTCTAGATCCGCAATTAATGCCGCCACATAGCGCTTTTCAGGAATCTCTTGCTTGCTTTCGTGCGAATTAAAATCACAATATGGACACTTTTTAACGCACCACGGAATATGAATGTACAAAGACAAAGGCGGTGGATTTTTTAAGCCAGATAACGTAGTTTCACCCAAAACGGGTGCGCTGCTATTGATAGCTTTAAAGTCGTTAACTGGGTAAATCGGAATCATGCTGTATGCCAAGTCAGCATTAATTCGCTTCTACGATACAGTTTCTACCATTTTTCTTAGCTTGATAGAGTCGCTTGTCTACTTTTTTGATAAAAGCCAGGGGCTTATCTTGTTGGGTTGGCGTAATGGTACCAATCCCCATGCTGACGGTAATATATTGGCTGACCTGCGATTTTTCGTGCGAAATCTGTGCATTTAAAATAAGCTGACTGCAGCGTTCAGCGACGAGGTGAGCAGCTTTTTCATCTGTTTCTGGTAACACTAGCACAAACTCTTCGCCTCCAAATCGGGCAAAAAAATCACGAGACCTAGTACCAGCCGCACTTAAAATTTTGCCGATGAGTTTCAAACAATCGTCGCCTTGAATATGACCATAGTGGTCGTTGTATTGCTTAAAGTAATCAATATCCAGAAAAATCAGTGAAAGCGGTTGGACATTGGATTGTGCATTCGCCCACTCTGTTTCTAAGACAGTATCGAACATGCGCCGGTTAAATACGCCGGTGAGGCCGTCTTTGTAAGAAAGTTCTTCCAACTCTTTTTGTAGGTGCACCAGCTTTTGTTCGGCTTTTTTACGCTCACTGATATCAAACATAAAGCCAATCAGTGAATCCACCTCGCCTTGTTCATTGCGCACGACATGCACCACATCGCGTATCCATACCATGCGATTATCTTTTGTGAGTGCGCGATAATCCGCCTCGTGATCAACCCCTGCCTTGGATTGTGCAATGCAGAAGCTGGAAACACGCTCCCTATCATCAGGGTGCATGCGCTCTATCCAGTCGTTTGCGGTTTGCCAGCTGGCAGGCGACCAGCCTAACAAGCTTTCAATTTGTGGGCCAATGTAGCTGAATTTCATGGTGGCCCAGTCAATTTTCCATGGAATGGCCTTAGTGGATTCCAAAAGCGTTTTATAGACTTCGCTATCGGTATTTAAATCAGTTGTGGTGTCAGTCATTTACTTAGTGGTTACTCAACGCAATATTAGTTTAGAGTAATGTATCAGAAAACATGCTGGTTAGCCTTGAGTTAAAAATCGGCAGGGCATTTTCACATCGACGTGCTTATTGTTTTGTTTTGCCTTGCGGATATGGGTTAATGAGCGCATCCACAAAATGATGCAATACCTCGCGCATTTGGGTTTCACTCACTTCCATCAGCAAGCCATCCTCAAATGCATCCTGTGCGAGTTGTTGAATTTCTTCAAAATTTTCTTTCATCACTTTAATTTTTTCGGTGCAGGCAACGATACTGTTGTCATCGCGCAGCCAAATAGGTAGGTTTTTCATGGTCTTAATGTCAAGGCCTCGTACTTAGTTTAAGTGTTCAATCAGTTGTAGCATTTTACGCATGGCTTTACCGCGATGACTGAGTTTGTTTTTAAGTTCAGGTGTTAGTTCCGCAGCTGATTTCCCCGTGATGCTATCTAGGAAAAGCGGGTCATAGCCAAAGCCGCCAGTGCCACGTGGTTTTTTTAAAATCGACCCATTCCAAACGCCTTCAGCAATCAACGGTTGTGGGTCATCGTGTTGTCGCACTAACACCAGGCAACAATAATAATAAGCAAAACGATTACTATGTTGTTTAAGCACACTGATTAAGTGCGCGTTATTTTTAGCATCGCTTCTAAGCTCGCCACCATAGTAGGCTGAATGTACGCCTGGTACACCAGGTAAAGCTTCTAAACACAAACCTGAATCGTCTGCCAATGCAGGTAGCTTGGTGGCAAGGCTGGCATGGCGTGCTTTGGCTAGTGCGTTTTCAATAAAGGTGCAATGTGGTTCATCTGCTTCGGTGACGTTAAATTGTGACTGCGGAATCACCTGAATGTTCAAAGGCGCAAGCAAGTCTTGAAGCTCTGCCAGCTTGCCTGAGTTGCCGCTAGCAATAACCAATTGATTGAGCATTTATACGTTGAGCGCCTGTCTTTGTTTTGCCAATAATTCGCGAATACCGCTGGCAGCCAAATCCAGCATGCTGTTCATGGCGGCACGGTCAAACGGTTCACCTTCAGCGGTACCTTGAATCTCAACAAAGCCACCATCCGCCGTCATCACTACATTCATGTCGGTGTCACAGTCAGAATCTTCAATATAGTCTAAATCCAGCACAGGTGTGCCCATGTACACGCCTACAGAAATCGCCGCTACGCCTTGCTTAAGTGGATTTTGGCTAATTTTCCCACTGTTTAATAATGTAGAAACTGCATCATACAAAGCCACATAGGCGCCCGTGATGCTGGCAGTGCGCGTACCGCCATCTGCCTGAATCACATCGCAATCAAGATGAATGCTGCGCTCGCCTAATTTTTCCAGGTCAATAATCGCGCGCAGACTGCGGCCAATAAGTCTTTGAATCTCTTGCGTACGCCCACTTTGCTTACCTCTAGCTGCTTCTCTATCCATGCGGCTACCGGTACTGCGCGGCAACATACCATATTCTGCCGTTACCCAGCCTTGGTTTTTGCCTTTTAAAAACCCTGGTACTTTTTCCTCAACACTCGCTGTACATAAAACGTGCGTATCGCCAAATTTAACCAGCACTGAACCTTCGGCGTGCTTGGTGTAATGGCGGATTATTTCAATGTTGCGCAGCTGATCGTTGGCGCGTTGGCTGGGGCGAGTAAAATTGTTCATAAAATGTGCTTGTTAAAAAAAGCCATTATATGCGATGCGAATTAAGCTGTGCTTTTAAAAATGTACAATGACTTAATATATATGTCGGCTTAAATTTTAGGCTTTTGCTGGGTTTTAGTTAAGGCATTTTGAATCGCTAAAATGGTATTTTCAATGTCATCATCTGACAGTTCCATTGGATGCATACCCTCCGTCACTTGATGTGTGACGGGATTCATAATGGTGGTTGTTTCGCCCAACGGCATCAGTTGGGTAGATACGGCCACTTGACCGGTGAGACGGTCGCCCCACTGCAAGCCAATCGCGCTCATATTGTCGCCTTTTTCATCATTGGCAAAATCAGCACTGTCCATTAAATCCGTGATGACAGCGGTAATATCGGCATTCCGTTGAATGATTTCTTTTATTTGCTGATCGTCAATTACCCCCCAAACACCATCGGTGCACAATAGTACGGTATCGCCTTCAAGCAATTCGTGCCTGTCTGATAAATCAATTTGTGGCGCTGTTTCACCACCTACGCAGTTATAAATTTTATTTTTATAGGGATGCGTGGCCATTTCCTCTTTAGTGATCATGCCTTTTTTATACAGCGATTGAACCACTGAGTGGTCTTCAGTGCGAAACAGCAAATGCCCGTTGCGAAAATGATATAGGCGCGAATCACCCACATGTGCGCACCATAGATAGCCGCGCTGGATAATGGCGGCAACGATGGTGGTGCGTGGTGATTCTACATATTCTTCCAGTTGCGTCACATTTTCTATCATGTCGTGCACTTGTTGAATATGGTCAATTAAAAATTTAGCCGGGCTGCTTAAGCTAGGCACTGCCAAGCGTTGAAATGCATCGGTAAGTGTTTTTACTGCCAATTGCGCTGCCACTTCACCATTGCGGTGGCCGCCCATGCCATCGGCCAGCACTAACAACAAGGCATCTTTGCTATAAGAATAAGCCAGCCGATCTTGGTTATATGGCCTTGGCCCTTGGCGACTATTTTGGTAAATCGTAAATTTCATTGTTAGCGCTAAAGCGATTTATTCAGTACATACTTAATTTTATTGACCAAGCTGGGTTTTTTTATTGGCAAAGGCTTAATGGTTTCTAAAAGGGTCTTTTGCAATGAAAATACGCTTTGCGGTCGTTGCATGTAATCTAACTCTAGGCAGCTATCAATAATTTTTAATAGCTCTTCAGAGTAGATATTTTTACCAATTTTAGACGCAGGTACGAGGTGATCTGCGTTCACGCGCAAGTTGGCCGCAATTGGCGCGGAGCGCATCATGCAAGAATACATGCTGGCACCTACGCTATAAATGTCGCTCCAAGGCCCCAATTGCTTGCGTTCGAAATATTGCTCGGGCGGTGCAAAACCAGGGGTGTAGCTGGGAGAAAGTTTAGACTGTGCTTGCGTCAGCGTTTGTCTGGCTGAGCCAAAGTCGAGCAATACGGGCGACCCATCTAACCGGATGTAAATATTGGCCGGCTTAATATCGAGGTGCAATAATTTTTGCGTGTGTACTTCACGCAGCCCGTTCAGCAATTCACTAAACACGCGGCGCACAAATTTTTCGTTAACAGGTTGGGGCTGCGAAAGAATGTAATCTTGCAGCGACTTACCGCGTTCGTACTGCATCACCATGTAAACGGTGTTGTTTTCCCTAAAAAAATTGGTGACACGTACAATATTTCGATGGTCAATTTTGGCCAGCGCCAAACCTTCCTCAAAAAAACATTTTAAGCCGTGTTTGAAGGTAGAGGCGTCATCATCATTACCCAGCAACACGGTTGCACCTTCTTCGCGCAGAGCTAAGCCAGTGGGCATGTATTCTTTAATGGCCACCGTGTTCTTGTTCATGTCTTGTGCCAAGTACACAAAGCTAAAGCCTCCCGTGCTTAAGACTTTGGTAATGATGTAGTCTTGCAGCATGTAGCCGATAGGTAAAGTTTGGTTTTTGCTTGTCGCCATTCGTTTCTTGTAATTCAGCTGCTTAGGTTAGCAACTATTGTATAGTATTAAAAATATTTTCTCATTAAATTCTTATTAAATCCCAATTAAATCATAGCTATTTGATACAATTGTGATTAATTACATTAAGAAAGCTGGCTATGGTACTTAGTATGACTGGTTTTGCGTCGCATGAATATAGCACAAGCGACGGTATTCTATTACTAGAGCTACGCTCAGTGAATCATCGATACTTAGAACTACAACTTAAACTGGACGATAATTTGCGTGGTTTTGAATCGACGATACGTGAGTTGATCCAAGCAAAATTGGGTCGTGGTAAGGTAGATTGCCGCTTAAGCCTGATGCGTAATAATGCTCTGCAGGGCTCACCAATGCTTAATCACAGCGTACTACAACAGATTGCGGAAAGCGCAAACACCGCTGCACAGTATTTCCCGCATACACAGCCAGTCAATATGTTGGAAATATTGCAAATGCCGGGTGTCATGCAAAATGCAACGTTAGATACCGAGGCGCTGGAGCAAGATTTAAAAACCGTTTTAAACGCCACACTCGATGATTTGATTGCCGCCAAAGCGCGCGAAGGCACTAAACTCAAAACCATTATTCTTGAGCGACTTGCTCAGATTCAAATATTAGTCACAAAAGTAAAGCCGATGATGCCCTTGCTAATACAACAATATCAGCAAAAACTCACTACAAAATTAGCCGAGGCATGGGCTGGCAATGATGATGAACGTATTCGGCAGGAAATGGTGTTATTTGCACAACGCATTGATGTGGATGAAGAGTTATCCCGTCTAAGCACGCATATTGAAGAAGTAAAACGTATTTTGAATGCGGGCGCTGCGGCGGGTAAGCGACTCGATTTTTTAATGCAAGAGATGAATCGCGAGGCCAATACCTTGGGGTCGAAATCAGTGGCGATTGAAACCACTCAAATCTCCATGGAGCTTAAAGTGCTGATTGAGCAAATGCGCGAACAAATACAGAATATTGAATAGTTTCAGGCAGGCTTAACTGCGCACCATGATATTGCTAGTCAATATCAATCTCTATTATAAATGCTCAATTTTAGTGCATTTATTTTCATACAAGACGATATTTAACTATAACTAATTGATTTAAATTAATAAATTAATTGGCATGAGCTTTGCGTGTGTATTGCATATACATTAATAACTATAAGACATGCAACAATCGACGCAATCTTTTTTTGATGAAATGCAAATGGATGCGGCTAATCTTGACGAAAGTCAGGTGCGCCACATTTACAGTGCTTATCAAAACTGGCTAAAAGATATCCCCCACCACCAATTAGAAAGCAAACGCCAAGAGGCTGAGTTGTTGTTCCGGCGCGTGGGCATTACCTTTAACGTCTATGGTGAAGAAGATGGTGCAGAGCGGCTGATACCGTTTGATGTGATTCCCAGGATCATTTCAGCGAAAGAGTGGGAAAAATTATCTGCAGGCGCAATTCAACGTGTAAAAGCACTCAATATGTTTCTGCACGACATTTACCATCAGCAAGAGATTATCCAAGCCGGCATTATCCCTTCCAGTATTTTAGCGAACGTACAATATCGGCCTGAAATGTTTGGTGTAGATGTGCCTAACCAAATTTATGCGCACATTGCTGGTATTGATTTAGTGCGTACTAGTGAGTCGCAGTTCTATGTGCTGGAGGATAATTTGCGTACGCCTTCTGGCGTATCTTATATGCTAGAAGACCGAAAAATGATGATGCGGCTTTTCCCTGATCTATTCCGGCGCTACTCGATTGCGCCAGTGGATCATTACCCGCAAGTGCTGCTAAAAAATTTACGCGCAGTTGCACAAACCAATAGCCAAGAGCCAACCGTAGTTTTGTTGTCGCCTGGCGCCTATAACAGCGCCTATTTTGAACATGCATTTTTAGCACAGCAAATGGGTATCGAGTTAGTAGAAGGGACGGATCTATTTGTGCGTAACAATGCCGTCTACATGCGCACGACACAAGGTCCGCAGCGTGTGGATGTGATCTATAGGCGCATAGATGACGATTACATCGATCCACTGGTATTCAACCCTAACTCAATGCTGGGTGTGCCAGGCTTGTTGTCAGTGTATCGCAATGGCGGTGTCACTCTGGCAAACGCAGTCGGTACTGGCGTAGCAGACGATAAAGCGACCTACATTTATGTGCCTGAAATGATTAAGTTCTATTTGGGCGAAGAGCCGTTGTTAGAAAATGTGCCGACGTACGAACTGAGTAAAGAAGCGGATTTGCAATATACCTTGGCACATTTGCATGAGCTGGTGGTGAAAGAGGTGCAAGGTTCTGGTGGCTACGGCATGCTGGTTGGACCTGCGGCCACTAAACAAGAGATTGAAGAATTCAGGTTACGCATCGTATCAAAGCCAGCTAATTATATTGCACAGCCCACACTGGCACTTTCTACATGCCCAACACTGGTTGACTCAGGCATTGCACCGCGTCATGTGGATTTACGGCCGTTTGTGCTTTCTGGAAAAAAAGTGACTTTAGTACCAGGCGCTTTATGCCGTGTGGCATTGAAAGCGGGTTCATTGGTTGTGAATTCATCGCAAGGCGGTGGCACCAAAGACACTTGGGTGTTAGAAGACGATCGGGTAACCGTAGATTCCGACAAAATTAAACAAACAACTACGATTAATACCAAACAAAAACTCAAAACAAAAATAGTGGAGCCTGCGTGTTAAGCAGGACAGCTGACCACTTATATTGGATGGCACGCTACATTGAGCGCGCTGAGAACATGGCGCGTGTATTAGAAGTGACTTACAGTATGTCGCTAGTGCCAAATGCCGCTCAAAGTGAAGCTGCACTTTGGCTGCCAGCGTTAGAGATCGCTGGCAATGTCGATCAGTTTGAAGAAGATTATGGCAGTATAAATGCAGCCAAGGTGATTCATTATTTATCAATGGATGCAAACAACCCTTCCAGCATCTACAACGCACTGCGTAATGCACGTGAAAATGCACGCGCGGTACGTGTCGACATGACATCAGAAACTTGGGAAAACATTAATGCACTTTGGTTAGAGTTCGATCAATTCAGGGGTGCTGATTTATCTAAGGTTGGATTGCGGGAATTTTGTGATTGGGTCAAAGCGCGTTCTCATTTATTTCGGGGCGTTTGTTTTGGCACCATGTTACGCGATGATGCGTTTAGCTTTGTGCGGTTAGGTACGTTTATAGAGCGTGCCGATAATACGGCGCGGTTGCTAGATGTGAAATACCACTTGCTATTGCCAGAAGAGGAAGAGGTGGGCGGGGCAGTCGATTACTACGAATGGAGTGCAGTATTGCGCTCGGTTTCAGCATTTCAGGCGTATCAAAAAATATTTAGCGACACTATAGAACCTTGGCGGGTGGCGGAGTTATTGGTGTTAAGACGCGATATGCCGCGCTCGCTGCATGCTTGCCTGGATGAAATTACCCCTATTTTAGAGCAGCTTGCTGGCAGGCGCCAAGTGGAATGCCGAAGGCTGGCTGGCGAGCTGCATGCAAAACTGCGCTATGGCAAAATGCAGGATATTTTCCAGCGCGGTTTGCACGAGTTTTTAAGCGATTTTATTGATTCAAATAATCTATTGGGCGCAGAAATTCAGCGTGCTTTTTTAAGTATTAATGCCAGCTAAAGCCAGTTAGAATTAGTCATTATGCGTTTGAATATTGAACATTATACCCAGTATGTATACAGCTCGCCTGTTGATTACACTATCCAGCAACTGCGGCTGACACCGCAAAGTGGATTTGGCCAGCACGTGAAGTACTGGGATATTAAAACACAAGGCCAGCTAGACAGTTTTGAAGATGCATTTGGTAACACCACGCATACGCTGGTGGTTGATCAGCCACATAGTGAACTGAGCGTGACCGTTGTGGGTGAGGTGGAAACAGGGGTCAACGATTACACCCAGCAACAGCCATTGCCATTGCATATCTATATGCGGGATACGCCATTAACGCTTGCAGATGAGGCCATTAGTGTCTTTGCTAGCAATTACAAACACAAACCGATAGACGATCTGATGCACGCGCTGGTGGATAAAGTGGGCTATATTAAAGGCGCAACCGAAGTGACTACCACCGCGATTGAGGCCTTTAAACTAGGGCAAGGCGTATGCCAGGATCATGCGCACGTTTTCATCGCCTGCTGCCGCAGCTTGGGATACCCGGCACGCTATGTCAGCGGTTATTTATTTACCCAAGATGGTAGCCTCATGCAAAGTCACGCTTGGGTGGATGTATGGTTTGATAGTGCTTGGCAAAGCATCGATGTATCAAACGGCTGCCACGCAGGCGAAACTTATATCCGCCTGGCGACAGGCCTAGATTACCGTACCGCTAGCCCAGTGACGGGCATGCGCTCTGGCGGCGGTGTAGAGGGCATGGCCACCAGTGTAGTCGTGAACCAAGCAGGTACACCCATTCAGCAGCAACATAAAATGAATCAAATTGCGCTATTAAAAGAAGCACAACAGGCGCAGCAAAAGATACAGCAGGCACAGCAAGCGCAACAGTAACTTAAACTATGGCCGTCAACTCTTTACAATTCAGCCGTCATGGCGATAAGGAAAATTCAGCATTTTTTGAAGATAACTTAATCCGCCTGTTAGAAGAGCGCGATAAATTGGGTTTAACCGACATGATTTTTGAGATTGATGCGCTCATGATTTCGGTGGATCCGGAGCATGCCACTGAATATATTGCAGAACTGGCGTTAATGACGCCATACCATTATTTGGTGACCCTGGAAACTGAACAACATTTAACCCATGTACTGCGTATTGATTTAAATTCACCCGATATCCTGTTGCGCGAAGTGAAAGACCCTAACTTGCGTGGCATTTTTAGAAGTTTGAATGAGGTTTACCCAATCGGCGCTAAAAAGCCTAATAGTCGTTACATGGGCGAGATAATCCGCGTTACGGATTTACACAGTGTGGTTAAGCTGCAAGAGCAACGTGAATTCCGGTTTTTTAGCCAGGACGATGTGCGTAAACTGGAATTTCCTGGCAATCTAGCAGTCAGCAAACCTTCTCCCTACACGCATAATATCGTGGCGTATTTAGAACGCAAGCCAGATGAATTGAGAGTGTATGCGCTGGGAGTGAGCCTCATTAAAGCAGACGTGCAGGCTGCCTACCTAGAAGCAAAAACACTACAAACCAAAATTGGTGTTGCCGATTTGTTATTGCCGTTAGATCATTTAGCAACGCGGGTTTATAGTCAAAACCGCGAAGTGGCGATTTTAGAATACCTGTCACTGACCAGTTACTATTTTTGGGGCGCTTACAACATCAAAGACCAAAATTCATCTACCAATGTCACCAAAAGTGCGCATGC
>JAKFDL010000107.1:0-1983 GCA_036676175.1 Methylotenera sp.
CCAAGAGAAACAATCACGAGGGCAGGCTTCATGCGTACGGATGTAGGTTATGTCGGTTACCCAGGCGATATTGGGTGCGGCCACATCAAATTGACGGTCCAGAATGTTGGCCGCCACGTTATGCACGGCACCACCATGGAAGCCTGGGCGGCGACGATAGCCAACCTGGGCACGCCAGCCGCGGCCACGCATCAAACGCGCGACACGATGCCTGCTACAGGATTCTCCCAGTGCCAGCAAATCATGATGCACTTTGCGATAACCATATACTCGGCCACTCTCAAGCCATGAGGGCTTCACGAGTTCCAGTAAGCGCAGGTCTTCTTGATGACGCTTGCTATAGGGATTGTGCCGCCATGCGTAATAGCCGCTGGGGTGAACCTCGAGCACTTTACAGAGCCTGCGCACGGAATATTGAGTCGAATATTGCTCAATGAACGCGTACTTTAGCCGGACTCCCTGGCAAAGTACGCGGCGGCTTTTCTTAATATGTCGCGTTCTTCGGTCAGGCGTTTTATCTCAGCACGCAGGCGCCGAAGCTCAGCGGCCTCACTGCTATCCTCCTCACGCTGCGGCGCTGACTTGCCGTACCGCTTGACCCACGCGTACAGGCTGTGGGTCGATACGCCAAGCCGCTTGGCCACATCGGCCACCGGGCGCTGGTGCTCGGTGATTTGTCTCACCGCTTCGAGTTTGAATTCTTCTGTAAATCGGACCGTGCTCATAATGCTCTCCTCTGTGAGTATTATGAGGCTAAAAAGTGTCTATTAAACTCTGGTCGATTCAATTGTGGTTGGCCGCAAAATTCTAAACAGGTCAAATTCGTTACATCTGATTTCTCACACATCAGACGATAGAATGCAGACGGCATCTATTAATAGGCGAGGCTATTGGTTTTTTTCTTTTAATGTATGTGGCGCACCAGAAAACACATGGTCGCGCATAAATGCAAATTTTTTGGGAATAGTGGCTAGACGTTCTGGTTCTCTAACATAGCATGCGTAGGATTCAGCAAAATCTTCGCTTGGATTGGTTGAGGCGTAGACGGTCACACAATCGGATTTTGGAAAAATCTGCGTAACCCATTGTTTTTTGACTACGCTACTGAGCGTTAGGAAAAATACATAATGGCCGATCTCGTGGTACAGCACATGGAAAAACAGAGCCGGGCTATCGATGTTATAGATTATGATCCGGCGTTCGCGCTGGATAAATGCTCCCCTTCGGCGAACAAAGTCGGGATTAGGTGAATATATCAGCTCTATACGGGCTTGGTAATTACTCAGATACGATATTTCACGCAAGCCCTCAAGATGAAAAGCCGGTAAAACATCAACTGCCTGTACCACACGATCAATTGAAAAATAAGACTGTTGAGAGAAGCCTGTTAATTGCAAATGAATCTTTCTGCCGGAACTGCTGAAATTGGTTCCGACAGGCGTTTTATTGTAACGATTCATTTGAAATTACGTTGCCAAACAATTCAGAACGGTAAAGAAAAGCAGCGCAAAATATGTCAATAACTTTACCTTGATTAGACCTAGCTAAGTAAATCTTAAAACAAGCAGTTAGCTGCCAAATTCATATAAATGTATATTTTCTATTCGAAAAATACATACAACAATTTTAATGCTACACGTCGACACCAATACATTTTGCCGCATGTGCATCGGCCCGCCTAGTCATAACGCGAGCATTTAAGAGAAAAGAAGAATGCTGTGCCTCCATTTTTCCCCCAATTTTAAAAATTCTGACAACTATTCTTACCGATATTAAAAGCCATATCAGTGAGCCATAGGCGGTCACTATATAAGTTATTAATTTTGTTGCGATTTTTAACAGGCAGAACACAGAGCTTAAGTGCGGCTCATCTGCGCCCTCCCTAAAACGACATATAAGTGCAAATAAGCAACAATATTATTTAAAAATTTAGCTCCTTATCACCAATATATCCGCGATTTTCAAAAAAAGTTTAGCGGAAAG
>JAKFDL010000108.1:0-1773 GCA_036676175.1 Methylotenera sp.
TCAATTGTTGGGTAATCATTCCCAAACACTTGTAGTTCTTTTAATTTGCCAACTGCTACCTGTGTAATATAGGGCATTAAATTGTTATGAATGCCATTTGGATTTTCACCAATTCTACCGCTTTCGTGTGCCCCTATTGGATTAAAATAACGCAATATTGCAATACTCCATTGGTTATCTGAAGCAGCCAAATCACGATAAATCTGCTCTACCATGAGTTTGGATTGCCCGTACGGATTGATTGGTTTTAGCGGGGAATCCTCACGGATTTGTGCATCATCGTTTGTATCGTAGACGGTGGCAGATGAGCTGAACACGAGGCGCTTCACACCGAACTCAGACATCACTTCAGCCAAGGCAACACTGCCAGAAACATTATTATCATAATAAGTGAGCGGCATTCTGACCGACTCACCTACTGCTTTGCGCCCTGCGAAATGAATCACTGCGTCAATAGCATGCTGCGAAAATAATTCACGCAAACAGGCACGATCACGCACATCGCCTTGCACGAATACAATTGAACGTCCCGTTAATTTTTCAACGCGTTTGAGCGACTCCAACTTACTATTGCTAAAGTTATCCAACACCACGACATCAAACCCGGCATTCAGTAACTCAAGACAAGTATGCGAGCCAATATAACCAGCTCCACCTGTTACCAGTATATTCAAAACATGCCCCTAAACGCCCAATACACCAAACTCGGCACGGTCTTTGATGACCTCACGTACTAGATTAACGTCAATTTTATCGGCATTTGTAGAGTAACCATAAACCAAACTAGTATCACAGAGGATATTAATGCTACGCGGAATGCCGCGGGCAGCCTCCCCTATCAGGCGTGTCGCAGATGGCGTGAATAAAGGCTCATCGCGTCCAGCAACGTGTAAACGATGCTGAATATATTTATCAACCTCAAACGACTCTAAAGGCGGAATGAAAAAATCTACTGATACACGTTGGAAAAACTGCTGCAAGTCAGGGCGGCGTAATAAATCCCTCAGTTGCGGCTGGCCGACTAAAATAATTTGCAGTAACTGATCTTTATCCGCATTTATGTTGGATAACATGCGCAGTGATTCCAGCGCGCCGGCACTTAAGTTTTGCGCTTCGTCAATAATGAGTACCACACGTTTTTTTTCCACGTAGGATTTAATTAAAAACTGTTGGAATGCATCGTATAAGGCTAAATGAGACTTTCCTTCGTAGGGCTGGTTGAATGCCAACATGATCCAACTGAGCAAATCATCAATATTCTGGTGGGTGTTATAGACAATACCAACTGTAATTTCATCACCAAAATTGTTAAGCATATGCCGGACAAGCGTTGTTTTTCCGCAACCAATCTCACCACAAATAACTGAAAATCCCGCTCGATTTTGTACGCCATATTCCAGCATTGCATAGGCCATGCTATGACGCAGGCCAAAAAACAAGAATTCCGGATCTGGCTGAATCGAAAATGGCTTTTCTTTCAACTTATAAAATGCTTCATACATATTTAATGCCTTAATGTTAGTTTAGCGTTTCGCTAGCAATCTGGTGAAAACAACTTCTAAAGTTCAAGTTTCCTACTCAAGCAAATAATTCAAACCATTCCAGTTCATTAATTTTCTCATACTAGGCCGGAGCCCAACAATTTTTAATTGGTTACCTTGCTTATCCATTTGTTTTTTTAATAAGAGCAATAAGCCCAGCATACCAAAACTGAGATATTCTGCATCTGTTAAATTCAATTGTACCGTTTTATTGTGCAGACTGGCCTGCAGT
>JAKFDL010000109.1:0-1556 GCA_036676175.1 Methylotenera sp.
TGTCGGGCTCCAGTTTGGCACTGGCTCTGGCGTCTTCGACCGAGACCTTTTCGAACGGGATGTCTTTCATCGGGCACTCCGACAACAGGGAACACATAAAATATACTAACTAATCAATATATCCTACTGGAAATATAGGGGGATTTACATTGTTTTGCAGTTAATTAGGGTTGCCTAAGCAGAATTTGAATTGTTATTGTGGCATTTGAGTATATTTTGCCAGCCATTCATTGGCGGAAGCGGCCCGGTACCCCCCGCTTGATAAGACAGTATTTTTTTAAGAGAGATCGCTGCCACGTAAGAACAGGGGTAATTCCGTTTCAGTGGCCAGCTAAGTACCCGGTCGGAAAAAATTGTGAGATGGATGCGGCTCTGGCGGGATGCGCTGTAAGGGTGAGCAGGGAATTCTGGCAGCATGCTGCCAGCCTGCGTAACGATCCACCGCAGTGCGAGCACTGCAAGGAACGGGCAACACGCCAGCGCCGGCCAAGGCCAGGGCCACTGACACTGACACTGACAATTTATTTTGAGGGGGTACTTAAGTGATGTATACCCAAGATGCCGGCAGATTCGCTGCCGGGTGCCATTGGGTTAGACAAGTGCCAGGCTTCAAATAGCTATAAGTGTAGGGTTGGCTCGGCTTAACTGAGGAAATTTTACTGCTTAATAAAACTGGGAGCGGGTGGATCTTGGTAAGTTTCATCGATCTTAAAGCCTTTGGCACGCATGGCCGTTTCAGCTTCAATACGCATGGGCGCTAATTTACGAAGCTCTGCAGATAGCAACTCTTTCCAGCGTTTTCGGTCATGAGGATTAACATGGGCACGGAAATGCTCGGATTCGTTTACCAAATTAAAATTAATTAAATACGCACCCGGTTTATCAGGATCGGTAAGCGTGTGTTCACGAGTAAAACTCACGCCTAAATATACGTGATCGGCATAAAAGTACCACGTGCTTTGGCTTTCAATAAGCATCCACTCTTTCAATGTCGGTTCATACGTCGGATCCAGGCTACTGGCAATAGAGGTCTTTAGTACATAGTCAAGATTATCCCGGCCACGAAGACGAGGGTCGCCTCTATCGATAAATGGCTTCCATCCGGCCTGTACTATCCTTTTTAGGATGGCAAACGTTTTCTGTCGTGCCTCGTCATGGGAAATGAGTTCTGGTGCGGTTATGCCAGCGGTGATAGTCAGTTCTGACAAACCTTCTTCTGAAAAACTCCCATCTTGGGTACCCATCACACCTATTACGTTGTCGATCAAAAAAGTATGTTTTCCATGCTCTATGGTGACAGCGCCCGGTTTAGATACCTTCCAATCCAAATTATAAAAAGTCAAACCGGCGGGCTGCCGGTCTACGCGGATTTGATTTGGATAACGCTTGGCAAATGCTTCTCCTTGTTCGCTAATATGCACTGTAATCATCGATGACATCTGTGGAATTTCCTTTTTGACTTGTACTTGTTCCTGGCAGCCAGAAAGCCACGCGAGAACTAGGAAAAACAAGGGGTGTAGGCCGCGCATTGACAATTCCTTCTCGTATTATGCCTG
>JAKFDL010000110.1:0-5104 GCA_036676175.1 Methylotenera sp.
CGCTGAGCACTTATTTTCTGCTGCCGGCTCAAGTCCGTGGCGCGGCCTAACATGCGGTTCAAGCCGCTCGCTGCGCTCGCTCGGGACCGCGTTCCGCGGCCCCTTAACCAAACGTTATATGCCAAGTTAATACCCATGAAACCCCATATAGAAATCATAGAAAAAACAATATCCGAAATGGATGCACACTCTAACGTCACTCCATTTAAGGAGGTTATTGCACATCAATTAAAAGAAGCCAGAATGAGTCTATCCGAGCTAGATTTCAAGCAGATACTTCAAGTAGCAGAGGTTGGGCTAAGTAAATTCTGTGGCTCTCATGAAGACCTGGATCTTCTAGAGAAAATATTGGATGATCTATTTGATTCCAATGTGATTGATAGTTTTTCTTATCAGAGAATCATCGAGAAAACAGCCTGCAATCGCTGGCTTTAGTGTTGATCATATAACAATGCGCTCAAGTCGTTCACTTCGCTCACTGGGACGGCGTGCCGCCGCCCCTTAGCTTAATCGTTAGGCGGTAAAATGACCGGCATCAGTCGCTCGACAGTTATTTACTCATGGGTTTGGGTGCTCATTTTTGCTGTCACGCTTGCATGGCCATACACATTCGGCGGCACTATTCCGTTTCCTGGCTTAGCCAAACTCGCGCAGTCGCCGTATCTCGCGCTAATGTCAACGGCATTATTTATTTGCGCTTTGTTTGCCTCCATTCCGCGCCTACAAAGCCGTAACAAAAATCTTGTTTTTGCAGGCGTAGTGGGCTGTCTAGCAGTAGCTGGATTTCTTTTTTTATCAGTACCATTTGGCTTAGCTAATGCCCCACTTTGCCATGAGGCCATTCGTTCAACAAAACCAAGGCAACCTGACAAGTAGTTACCCGCTTCAACCGGAAGCTCGGCACACGTATGCTCGAACCTGCAAATCCAGCAGCGCCGAGTCATCACGTTTTACGCTTGGCTTGAATCCGTGGCGTGGCCTAACAAACGGTTCAAGGCCGTTCGCTTCGCTCACTCGGGACCGCGTTCCGCGGCCCCTTAACCTAAACGTTAGGCGTAAAAGCAGAATTCGATGAACAAGGACGTTATGCATTCAAATAACAATTGGCTTTGTCATTCTGAAAGTTCGCGGCGGCAGTACGAATCCGGCCCGAACCATTTGCGCCAAGTAACCCGCATATTCACATGCGCAAAGGAACGTCCGGCGCGCGCATGTTCGCTCATCACAGGTTTCAACCGTGAACCCGGCACGCGCCTTCCCCACACTCCATCATCGCTGGGCACTTACGTTATGCTGCCGGCACAAATCCGCGGCGCGGCCTAACAAATGGTTCAAATCGTTCGCTGCGCTCACTGGGACGGGCTGAAGCCCGCCCCTTAACCAAACGTTATGCACAAGGAGTAATCATGCGCATTCTGGAAAAACTCAGAAATATGATAGCGAAGAAGAAGGTATGCCCGAACACTGCCAAAGTTCAGGAGTTCATGGCGGAGATTGACATGACCTTTAACGGGTACGGCGGCCTCTCTATGCACCGTCTTGCAGTCAGCGAGTTTGGATACTTAATTCGCTACCTAACAGGTGGAAAAATAGAATCTTTTTCAGATTTCAGAGTTATCGTCGAAAACAAAGAAGTCATAGATGAAAGCATCAAGAAAGAGCTTTCAAAAGATATCCTTCGCGAATCCGAGGTTTTTGGCTATTCCAGAGAAACTACTGAAGGAAACATTCTGAGGCTTCAGAAAATAGTTAATTCAATCTGTGAATACACGGCCCTATGCGACCGACTTGGCGTGAATATATATGCCGCACGAGAGAGCGCATAACAATGCGCTCAAATCGCTCACTTCGTTCGCTGGGACCGCGTTCCGCGGCCCCTTAGCTTAATCGTTATGCGCTTTGGAGAGATTTATGAGTTGGCTGATTCCTATATTTATCATTGCTTTTATAATTTTGTTTTTCATCATCAGACTGAAACAGCCAAGCAGCTCACCGGAAAGCTGTCCGTATATTAAAAATACAGCTCTTTTCTCACCTGCTGAGCGCTCATTTTTAGGAGTACTTGAACAAGCAGTAGGAGATGAATATCGGATATTTGGTAAAGTCCGAGTCGCGGACGTTGCCAGTGTCAAGTCAATGTCAAATAAAAGAAATTGGTATCAAGCTTTCAACCGCATTAGCGCTAAACACTTTGATTTCTTGCTTTGTGCAAAGGGAGATCTTTCTATTACATGCGCAGTAGAGCTTGACGATAAATCTCATCAACAGCACAAACGGCAAGAGCGGGATGCTTTTCTTGTTGGGGTTTGTCAATCAATCTCCTTGCCGCTTATTCAAATCCAAGCTCAGGCTGCTTACTCAGTAGCTGAGGTAAGGGCCAAAATTGTGGGCGCTCTTGGTCAGCAAGAAGCCATAGCTTTACCTATTAATAACTCTTCGCCTGTCGAAAACTCTGAACCTTCGCAATCAATAGCGGAGAACCAAGAACAGCAGCTGCAAGCTAAAGTTATACCTGTAACTCCAACATGCACAAAATGCGCTTCGCCCATGGTCCAGCGTCAGGCAAAATCCGGAACCAATGCAGGTGAAATATTTTGGGGTTGTAGCGCATTTCCAAAGTGCCGTAACGCCATACGTATAAGCGCATAACAATGCGCTCAAGCCGTTCGCTTCGCTCACTGGGACCGCGTTCCGCGGCCCCTTAGCTTAATCGTTAGGCGGCAAAGCAAAGCCCGGGAAAACATGGAAGTTATGCGTTCAAATAACATATTACTTGTTCAGCCTGGCGCTTCGCGGCGTCGGCACGAATCCAACACGCATCATTTGCATGGCTCTCGCCACAATACCGCGTGCTCCCATTTCTACCTGACATACCGCACGCGTCTGCCTCGGGCGCACTATTTTTTCGGTTTATGTGCAAATCTCCGAGTGCCCTTCTTTCAATCTGAAAGTCAGCACGCGTATGCTCCAAGCCACAAACCCAGCGGCTTTGAGTCATCACGTTTTACGCCTAGCCTGAATCCGTGGCGTGGCCTAACAAACGGTTCAAGGCCGTTCGCTTCGCTCACTCGGGACCGCGTTCCGCGGCCCCTTAACCTAAACGTTAGAGGCCATGCCAATGCCTGAGCATATTCTCAAGTTTCTAGGCGAGGTAGTTGCATATGGCGGCGGAGCCGCAGTTGTCGCGTATCTGTTATTTCAATATCTCGGAAAGACTTGGATAGAGAATAAATTTTCTCAACGACTAGACCAGCTAAAGCACCAGCAAGCTCTTGAACTTCAGCGATTGAGAGTGGAGATAGACTCATTACTGAGTGGCGCACTAAAACTTCAGGAGCGAGAATTTCAAACCCTCCCAGATGCATGGCAAAAACTTGACGAGGCATATGGTCTAGTTTCGTGGCTAGTTCACCCAATGCAAGAATATCCAAACCTTGACCGGATGAACCCACAACAACTCGAAGAGTTTCTGGCAACCACAGAGTTTACCGAAACACAAAAGGACGAAATCCGCTCATCAAGGGATAGGCTGCACAGCTATACGGAAATCGTGTTCTGGTACCGCTTTCACAAAGTCAAGCTGGCCTTCTCGGAGCTGCAAAGTTTCGTCGCTCGCAATGGAATCTTCTTTCCCACAGAGCTAAAAGAAAAATTTACTAAAATCTCAGAAATGCTTTGGTCTGCATTGGTTTCTAAAGAGGTGGGACGCGAAGCAAATGACCACAAAATGCAAAATGAAGGCTGGCAAAAAATCAAAGAAGACGCTGAGCCTCTCTACAAATCAATAGAAGCCGACATTCAAGCTCGCCTTCAGTCGCATGGCAGAAAACCGTAAGCCTCTAACAAACGGTTCAAGTCGTTCGCTTCGCTCACTCGGGACGGGCTAAAGCCCGCCCCTTAACCTAAACGTTAGCAGTCACGGAAAATATGGAATATACAACTGAAGAAATTGACAATTTCATAGACGGTAGTTTCGCACACAAGCTATGCGACGCTACTGCATGGTTTGAACATGCAAGGGCACTAATAGCCTCTGCAAGAATATCAAAAGACAGCGCTGCAAAGTTAATAAGCAGAACTGAAAAGTCCGAGCTAGAGAATGTTTGCTCCCTGCTTTATGGCTTGGCGCTAGAAAATTTATTCAAAGCAATATGGATATATAAAAAATTTGGCATTCCTCATACAGCTGATTGGGAGCCCGTAGCAAAATTCCCCGCCGAAATAAAAACGCACAACTTACTTAAACTGGCAAATGAGATAGACCCAAACCTAGCGAAGAAATATGAATTCTCGCTAGAGTTGCTAACCGAGTCAGTCACTTGGGCAGGGAGATATCCCTGCGAACTTAAGGCCGGCGCAGGAATTTATGTAAGCTATCCAGAGATGCATAGCCACGCCGAAGAAATATATGAAAAATATAGAACTCTATTTACTATTTCTCGCTAGAAGTGAGCGCGGGGCATGAGGCGGTACCGTAACCCTACCAGTGCACTGCTAACAACTGGTTCAAATCGCTCGCTACGCTCACTGGGACGGGCTAAAGCCCGCCCCTTAACCAAACGTTAGGCGGCAAAGCAAAGCCAGGTAAAACATGGAAGTTATGCGCTCAAATAACACATTACGTATTCAGCCTGGTGTTCCGTGGCGTCAGCGCGAATCCAACACGCACCATTTGCTTGGCTCTCGCCACAATACCGCGTGCACCCATTTCAGCCTGACATACCGCACGCGTCAGCCTCGGGCGCATTATTTTTTCGGTTTATGTGCAAATCTACGAGTGCCCATCCTTCAATCAGAAAGTCAGCACGCGTATGCTCCAAGCCACAACCCCAGCGCCTTTGAGTCATCACGTTTTACGCCTGGCTTGAATCCGTGGCGTGGCCTAACAAACGGTTCAAGGCCGTTCGCTGCGCTCACTCGGGACCGCGTTCCGCGGCCCCTTAACCTGAACGTTAGCGGCTTAACCACACAGTTCACAATAGGAGTTTACATGAATAGAAATGATCAAGAATTAGCTCATAGCATAAAAATAAAGTTCGGCACCGCACCAAATGATCCATCCAATTACCAGTTGCTACAAATTAAGGCTGCCATCCAGGACCTT
>JAKFDL010000111.1:0-3804 GCA_036676175.1 Methylotenera sp.
GTAAAAAACCCGGATGACAGGCGCGGAAAGCCTTCAATGACCATTTCTGCAAACAGGGCCATCAGGGTCAGGATAGCCAGGGCAATCGCTGCCAGGCCCACCAGGCCAAAAATGATGTCCCAGCGCTTGTGCGACTTGATGATGGAACGGAGTTCTTCCGTTCGTTTGAGATTGCTGCTCATCAGTAAGCCTCCCGATATTTGCGGCGCAGCCAGTGGCCCAGAAGATTGAATAGCAGGGTGATGAGCATCAGCGTCAAACCCGCAGCGAAAATGGTCTGGTAACCCACGCTGCCGTGCGGCAAGTCACCCAGGGCCACCTGCACGATGAAAGACGTGATGGTGGCTGCAGGCTCCAGCGGATTGAGCGTCAGGTTGGGCTGCATGCCGGCCGCCACCGCGAGAATCATGGTCTCGCCCACAGCGCGCGAAATGCCCAGGATGTAAGCCGACGCAATGCCGGAAAATGCAGCCGGGACCACAACACGGGTAGCCGTCTGGAACCGTGTGGCGCCCATGGCGTAGGAACCCTCGCGCAGGCTCATGGGCACTGCACGCATGGCGTCTTCGGACAGCGACGACACATAGGGAATGATCATGATGCCCATCACAATACCCGCCGAGAGGATGTTGAAGGTAGGCAGATCCGGGTAGATCGTCTGCAGCAACGGCGTGATGACCAGCAAGGCAAAAAAACCGTAAATGATCGTCGGCACACCAGACAGCAACTCGAGCACGGGTTTGAGAATTTCGCGCAGGCGATGGTTGGCAAACTCGGACAGGTAAATCGCGATGATGGTTCCCAGCGGTATCGCAATGGCCAGGGCCACCAGCGAGCTCGACAGCGTGCCCGAAAGCAGCACGATGATGCCGAAGTGCGCGTCGTCAAACAGCGGCGTCCACTGCGTGTCGGTCAGAAAGGTCCAGAGCGGGACATGGCTGAAAAAAGAAAGCGATTCCTTGACCAGAATATAGACAATGGCCAGGGTGGTGAACACCGAGACACAGGCCGCCATGAGCAGCACAAACTCGATGATGTGGTCCTTGCGCTTGCGTGCAGCCTTGATTTGCGCAAGTTCGGCGAGGCGGGCTGCGCCCGTCAGTCGTTCAGCGATCACAATGCGGTCCGAAGTGGTGGAGGCGCTCATTGTAGGTTTCGTTTCATGAAAACAGCTTTATAAAAAAACATTAAGAGTTGTAATCCTGTCACAAATCTTTGGAGGTGCAGGACTTTCAGCAGGAATAACAGTAGGCGCACTACTCGCACAAGATATACTAGGGACTGAAAGTGCAGCAGGAATTCCAGTTGCCTTACTCACTTTAGGATCTGCAGGGGCCGCACTGCTTGTAGGCCGACTTTCACAGCGTTTTGGCCGCGGACCAGGACTTGCAGCCGGTTTTCTTGCTGGTGGACTGGGTGCGGTCGGCGTTATAATCGCTGCCTTAATCAACAGCGTCGTGCTTTTATTCATTTCCCTGCTTATTTATGGGGCTGGTACCTCTGCAAATATGCAAGCGCGATATGCCGGTACAGATCTGGCGACAGCTAAACAGCGGGCAACTGCTGTGAGCATGGCCATGGTTTCTACTACCTTTGGTGCTGTAGCGGGTCCTAACTTGGTCGGTGTGATGGGGAAATTTGCGGATTCTATTGGTGTTCCAACTTTGGCTGGCCCCTTTATCTTAGCGGCTGCTGCTTTTATCCTTGCCGGATTGGTTCTCTTCATTTTTCTTCGTCCAGACCCTTTGATTGTATCTACAGCCATAGCCAATGCCCAGGAGGAAAACCGCACTGTGCAGGCAGAGTCAAATTCCGAAAGCTCTACAATAAACAAGAGAGGAATTGTCGTGGGCGTTACAGTGATGGTTTTGACTCAATTTGTCATGGCGGCCATTATGACCATGACACCGGTCCATATGGGACATTATGGTCATCGTTTGGGAGAAGTGGGGTTGGTCATAGGTTTTCATATAGGCGCCATGTACTTGCCTTCGCCTCTTACAGGGATGCTTGTAGATAAAGTTGGTCGTACTTCAATGGCTGTTGCTTCTGGTGCCACGCTTCTGGCCTCTGGTATGCTGGCAGCTTTTGCCCCTGCAGATTCAATGGTTCTACTTATCTGTGCATTAGTACTACTTGGTGTTGGCTGGAACTTTGGCTTAATAAGTGGAACTGCTCTCATTGTAGATGCAACACATCCATCTATTCGTGCAAAAACACAGGGATCTGCTGATGTTTTGCTTGCATTATCAGGTGCCACCGGCGGTGCGTTATCAGGATTGGTAGTCGCTCATTATAGTTATACGATACTATCGCTTTCTGGAGCAATACTGTCGCTATTGCTTATCCCTGTAGTTGTTTGGTCTCGTAAGACTCCAAGCAAAGATTTGATATAAATTTTTTCTACTTGCAATAGCTTTTGCTTAGTTAGACCTCTTGGACAGTATTGCGGATAGGTATTTCACATCAATGATTATACAGAAAGAGGTGATTATATATGAAGAAAACAATTAAAGAACAAAAGTTGGTATTAATTATTCTTTTAAGCAATCTATTCATTGCATACCTAGGTATAGGTCTTATCGTCCCCGTTATGCCGTCTTTTATGAATATCATGCATTTATCGGGAAAAACGATGGGCTATCTTGTCGCCTTACATGCTGTGGCACAATTACTTATATCACCGCTCGCAGGACGTTGGGTTGACCATTATGGCAGAAAGAAAATTATCATAATCGGCTTGTTTCTTTTTGGTGTTTCAGAACTTTTCTTTGGTTTAGGTACGAATGTATCAGTGCTTTATCTATCAAGGATTCTAGGGGGAATTAGTGCCGCCTTTATTATGCCAGGTGTTACTGCATATGTTGCAGATATTACATCTGTTCAGGAACGGTCAAAAGCGATAGGCTATATTTCTGCCGCCATTAGTACTGGCTATATTATCGGACCTGCCATTGGTGGCTTTATTGCAGAATACGGTATACGTATGCCTTTCTTCTTTGCGGCAGGCATTTCCTTTTTAGCATGCATTTCATCAATATTTATTTTAAAAGAGCCGCTAACAAAGGAACAGCTTGCAGAAATTTCTGCTTATACAAAACAAACAAACTTTATAGGCGATTTCAAAAGATCATTTAATCCACGTTACTTTACTGCCTTTATCATTGTATTTGTACTTGCTTTCGGTTTATCAGCATATGAAACTGTTTTCAGCCTATTTTCTGATCATAAATTTGGCTTCACGCCGAAGGAGATTGCAGCTATTATCACAATCAGCTCAATCTTCGGAGTTGTAATCCAAGTATTTATGTTTGGAAAAATGGTAGAAATACTTGGTGAAAAGAAATTGATTCAATTATGTTTAATTATAGGTGCAATATTGGCAGTGGCGTCTACTGTAATCTCTAGCTTTTTGGCTGTGCTGGCATTAACTTGCTTCATCTTCCTCGCATTTGACTTGCTTCGCCCGGCATTGACGACTTTTTTATCAAAAGCTGCCGAGAAAGAGCAAGGATTTGTTGCTGGTATGAACTCAACCTATACGAGCTTAGGTAATATCGTCGGTCCGGCGATGGGCGGAATCCTATTTGATGTAAACCTCCACTATCCCTATCTTTTCGCTGCTGTCATTATGGCCATTGGCCTCGGTATTACAGTCATGTGGAAAGAAAAACAATTGGCAGAAGGCTTAGCGAAATAATTAGAAAAGCTCTAGGGCGCTCCTCATAAAAGCTAACGCTTTTATTTCGTGCGAGGTACCGCTTTCGAAGCTTACTCTTGTGGAGCTGGACAATTCTCAAAGTC
>JAKFDL010000112.1:0-20366 GCA_036676175.1 Methylotenera sp.
GCGCTCGGCTTCGCCGAGACCGCCTTCGCCGAGGTGGGCGCTGAATTCGAGCGCACATCCGAGCGCAGACGCCTGGCGGACCTCCGCGCCACCGAACTGCAGGGCGCGCTCGCCGCGGCGGATGAGGCCGCGCGCGCCGCGGCTGCCGTGGAGGCGCGACAGCTGGAGCGCGCTCGCGAGATCCGCGAGCGCGAGCTCGACCTGCGCCATCATTCCGACCTCGATGCCGCCTTCTCCCGCCTGCGGGGGCCTCTTGTACTACTGGCTGCGGTTCCGCTGAAAATAAGCACGTTTGTTTCAGGTCACGCCAAGTCCGCCGTCGACGGTAAACACCTGCCCTGTAAGCCAATAAGCATCAGCCTAACAGGCTTGGTACTCCACCCCGTTTCATTAATTTCTTAAAAATATTTGTAAGTAATTTTCTGTTTACATGACCAATGATGGCTAGCTAGCAAACTTAATACTTTACTTATATTATCAGGAGAACTGAAATGAAATTTAACCCTATAAAAGCGACTCTAGCGGCCAGCCTATTACTTGCTTTCTCTACCTCTGTTTTTGCAGATGCGACGTTGAGCACAGGCGGTTATGCACGTGAGTTCCAAAAGTTGGAAATGATGAAAATGCTGGATAGTGACGGTAACCATATGGTCACAGCTGCTGAAGCTGATTCATATTACAACAGTATTTTTGACGCACTTAACAAAGACAGTGACGACACTTTAGAGGCCAATGAATGGACTGGTCCAACTAAAAACTCAAAACTTGACCTGACTACTGGTGGCTACAGTCGCGAGTTGCGCAGCATGAAAATGATGCGCTTGATGGACACTGATGGTGACCAAAAAGTCACACGTGATGAATTCTTGAATCATCATCGTGCCGTATTTGCTAAGCTTGATACCACCTCAGACCAACAACTAGATGCACAAGAGTGGGCGATGAAAGGCCTGCTAAGCAAATAATACGTGCATAACTAACAAGAACTTTATAAAGCCAGCAAAAAGCTGGCTTTATTTTTTGGGCTAGGTGATGACGGTGGGTATAGCGCGACCAGTGCGCTGTTTTAATTCAGAAACTTCCAGTGCTATTTGTATCATCTCGCTTAGCGCGACTTGTGCATCTAAATGATGATTGGCCACATCAGGCTCAAACGACTCTAAATAAATACGTAAAGTCGCGCCCTCCGTTCCAGTCCCTGAGAGCCGGAATACAATTCGCGAGCCACAGGCAAACAAAATACGCACGCCCTGCCCAGTACTCAGGCTACCATCTACCGGGTCGATGTAGCTAAAATCGTCACAAGCACTCACAACATATTGACCAAATTTTTGGTTGGGTAAGATGTTAAATTGCGCTTTAATATGTTGCATAACGCCATTGGCAGCATCAGTGGGTATTGCTTCATAATCATGGCGCGAATACACATTGCGGCCAAATTCTGCCCAATGCGCCATTACAATTTTTTCTACAGATGACTTTTTAGCAGCAATGATATTTAGCCAGCACAATACTGCCCACAAACCATCCTTCTCACGTACATGGTTGCTGCCAGTGCCGAAGCTTTCTTCGCCGCATAGCGTCACTTTATCGGCATCCATCAGATTGCCAAAAAATTTCCAACCTGTCGGCGTTTCATAGCATGGAATCTGTAGTTTTGCTGCCACTCTATCGACCGCACCACTCGTCGGCATACTACGCGCAACGCCTGCCAATCCTTGTTGATAGGCAGGAATAAGTGCTGCATTGGCGGCAATGATGGCTAAACTATCCGATGGCGTGACAAAAAAGTGATTGCCCAAAATCATATTGCGATCGCCATCGCCATCGGATGCCGCACCAAAGTCTGGGGCGCTGTCTTGATATAGGATATCCACCAGCTCATGCGCATAAGTAAGATTTGGGTCCGGGTGGCCACCTCCAAAAGTTTCGCTCACTTCACAATTCATCAAGCTAGAATCAGGCGCGCCTAAACGCTCCACCAAAATAGCTTTAGCATAAGGCCCGGTGACCGCATGCATCGCATCAAACTTCAAGCTAAAACCTGAATTAAGCAAGGTTTTAATGGCAGGAAAATCAAACAATTGGGCCATTAAATCGGCATAATCAGTCACCGAGTGAATTACTTTTACTGTAAACTCGCCCAGCTGCGTTTCGCCAATTTCTTCAATATTCACATTAGCAAACTGAGCTATTTTATAGTGGTTAATTGTTTTGGTTTTGGCAAAAATCGCCTCGGTTATTTTTTCAGGTGCCGGGCCGCCGTTAGCCGTGTTGTACTTAATACCAAAATCTTCATCTGGCCCAGCCGGGTTGTGGCTGGCAGATAAAATAATGCCCCCTAGGGTTTGGTATTTGCGAATAAGATGTGAGGCAGCAGGCGTAGAGAGTATGCCGTTTTGGCCTACCAACACGCTGGAAAATCCATTGGCGGCAGCCATTTTAATAATGGTTTGGATGGCGGTTTTATTATAAAAACGCCCATCTCCACCTAAAGTCAGCGTTGCATATTTTGGAATAGTGATAGAGTCAAAAATACTCTGCACAAAGTTTTCCAGGTAATGTGGCTGCTGGAAAACTTTCACCTTCTTGCGCAGCCCAGACGTGCCAGGTTTTTGGTCTGAATATGGCTTTACTTTAATTAGGTTACTCATTAAGTCACTGATTAAATTATTCATTCAAGCGCTCTTTAAATTTTATTTAAATCTACGGTGATCATTTTAGTGCAGCAAATCAAACGGTCGCTAGCTCTGCAATAGCTTCAATTTCCACTAATACATCACGCGGTAACTTAGCCACTTGCACGGTCGAGCGCGCGGGGGTGTGCCCGGCAAAAAACTCGGCATAAACTTGGTTCATGGCTGAAAAATCATCTAAATTTTTTAAGAACACTGTTGTTTTTACTATGCAATTAACTTTGCCGCCAGCAGTCTCAATTACCGCTTTTAGGTTAGCCAGTACTTGTGCGGTTTGCGCGCTAATGTCACCATCATTTAATGTGCCATCCGCTCGTAGGGCGATTTGACCTGAGGTAAACAATAGATTTCCCGCTTGAACAGCCTGCGAATAAGGGCCGATGGCAGCAGGTGCCAACGGCGTTTGTATAACTTTCATTTACAGCCTTTCAGTATCAGAATATTTGAATGCTACACGTTTTACATTGCAAAATAACTCATATGCAATGGTACCAGCGGCTTTTGCCACATCATTGGCATTGATTATATCGCCCCACAGCTCGACCGGTGAGCCGATTGATGCGTATGGAATGTCGGTTAAATCGACACATAACATGTCCATTGAGACGCGACCTATCAACTTGGTGATGTGCCCAGCAACTGCGACTGGCGAGCCTACTGCAGATCTCGGGTAACCATCTGCGTAACCGCAAGCCACCACGCCTATAACAGTTGGTTTATTGGCGGTAAAAATACTGCCATAGCCAATAGACTCACCTGCTTGAATGGTACGAATCGAAATAATGCATGAGCTCAACAGCATGACCGGGCGCAATTTCACGGTGGTGTCTACAATAGGATTGGCGCCATATAACATGATGCCAGGACGCGACCAATGGCGATAACTTTGCGGCAAACCCAAGATTGCCGCGGAGTTAGCCAAGCTAATTTCTTGGGCATTCAAACTTTCTACCGTTTGTTCAAAAACTGTGATTTGCTGATTAGTGTGCGCGTCACTTAAAGCATCTGCATTGGCAAAATGTGTCATGTGCACGATGCTTGCTACATTGACATGCCCTGTAAGCCTCATGAATGCTTGTTGATAGGCGCGCGCCGAAAATCCTATACGATGCATGCCGCTATCTAACTTAAGCCATATGTGCAACGGCTTTGCGAGTTTGGCTGCCAAGAAAATCTCTAGCTGCCATTCTGCATGAATCACTATCCATAAATTATTTGCTACGATGTCAGCTAGCTCTGCCGTCTCAAAAAAGCCTTCTAGCAATAATATCGGGTTATTTATAGCGGCCTGTCGCAGTTCTAAAGCCTCCTCTAAGCTCGCCACTGCAAAAGCGTCTGCTTCAGCTTGAATAGACTGGGCACAAGCCAGCGCACCATGCCCATAAGCGTTGGCCTTAATTACTGCTAATGCCTTACCCCCATGCAGCTGCTTGGCTATGCGGTAGTTATGTTTAAAAGCGTCTAAGCGGATATGTGCAATGGTAGGACGCGACATAATGGATATGAATGATTGAAGTTATTTTAAACTGGTTACGCTAGCCACAGATTGTAACGGCTTATCAGCTAATCGTCACTTTAAGATTTAAAACTAGAAGATTTAAAAGCTTAGTATCAACATGAATATGATCAATGACTAAATTTGATTGGTCGGAACGGCAGGATTTGAACCTGCGACCCCTTGTCCCCCAGACAAGTACGCTACCAGGCTGCGCTACGCCCCGAACCGCATCGCTATTAAACGACGAGGCACTATTATAAATGAAAAGCGCCTAGTCAGATTAGGCTAGGCGCATTAAAAATGGATTATTTAATATAGGTTGGTGCTGCAATTAAGCGCGCAGCAATTGAATTACTTCACGAAGTTCAGCTTTAAACTGCACAAAATCAAATATATTGTTTGGTGTTGAAGAATATATTACATTTGCGGTTTGAGCACTACCAGCTGCTGTAGGAGTTAGATCGATCGCCTCTTCTGCGCCATCTAAACGATTACGTGCACCGCTGATGGTAAAGCCCTGCTCATATAACAGTTCACGAATTTTACGGATTAACAATACTTCATGGTGTTGGTAATAGCGGCGATTGCCACGACGCTTAACAGGTTTTAGTTGGGTAAACTCTTGTTCCCAGTAGCGCAATACATGCGGTTTTACACCGCAGAGCTCACTCACCTCACCAATAGTAAAATACCGCTTGGCGGGAATGGGTGGTAATGCGACTTTTGCAGATGGGTCTAACATATACTTTATCTATGCACGGTCCTATTAAGCGTAATGCTCTTCAACTTTGCTCTTTAATTTCTGGCTCGCATGAAAAGTGACGACACGCCGTGCAGAAATAGGGATTTCTTCCCCAGTTTTCGGGTTGCGGCCTGGGCGCTCTGATTTCTTACGCAACTCAAAATTGCCAAAACCTGATAACTTCACGCTATCACCCGTTTCCAATGCACTGCGTACTTCCTCAAAAAATGCTTCTACCATATCTTTCGCTTCACGCTTATTTAAGCCAACTTGCTCAAATAATAAGTCGGCCAAATCAGCTTTTGTCAATGTCATGCAAATCCCCTGAGCTATTTCTTATATTCAATTTATTGCTTAGTTTTTATTACTAGTTTCGTAACGATGCGCCGAAGTTTTTTTCGAGTAATTTAAGCAGTTCGGCGATGCCTGCATCCACTTCTGTATCCAACAGCGTTTTGTGAGTATCTTGCATAAGTACAAGAAATGCAAGGCTTTTTTTGTTTTCTGCTATGCCTTTTCCTTGGTAAACGTCAAACAATTGTAGTTCTTGCAACAAGTTAATTTTAGCTGCACGCACAGTATTTACAATAGCCTGAACGGGCAAATCAGCGTCTACCACCACCGCAATATCGCGTCGTACTGGCAAAAATTTAGACACTTCCTGGTATGCCGCCACTTGTGTTTGCAGCAAATCATCCAACGCCAGTTCAAACAGAATCGTGTTTTTAGTCAACGCGTACTGTTGCTGCCATTTTGGATGTAACTTACCCAACCAGCCAATGGCCTTGCCGCGTAAATAAACACGTGCCGTCTGGCCTGGATGTAAGGCTGGATGGGTGTCCTGGCGATATTCCACCTGGCCATGCGTTAAAGCATCCACGGTAGCTTTTACGTCATAAAAATCGACATCCCGACTCTTATCTGCCCACTGTTCTGGCTGAAAAGCCCCGTGACATAAGCCAGATACGCGCATTTCTTCACGATAAGCCTCTTGACCAGAAAAGTAACTAGCACCAATTTCAAACAGCATGGCGCGCTCTTGCTTACGGTTTAAGTTATAACTCAGCGTATCTAGCAAACCGCCCCACAAGCCGCTGCGCATGACGCTAAGATTACTGGCAATAGGATTCTTGAGCACGATTGGATTTTCATTACCCATTAAGTCGCGCTCCCAACTTGCGTCTACAAAGCTGTATGTGACCACCTCTTGATAGCCTTTAGACTGCAAAACACTTGCCACAGAAGCCTTATTCCGTGCAGATTCTGGAGCATCTAACATGCTTAAATTTGCAATGGGTTGAATGGCTGGAATCTTATCGTAACCATGCAAACGCGCAACTTCTTCAATCAAATCTTCTTCACGGGCAATATCAAAACGGTAGCTTGGAGCTTGTACGGCAAAGCCATTTGCCGTTTCAGTAAACTCAAATCCCAATTGTTTCAGTAGTACACCCACCGTTGCTTGCGGAATATCAATGCCCAATACGGAAAGCAAACGGGCATAGCGCAAATTGACCGTGTTGCGGACGGGTAAAGCCGTCACTGCTTGTGTAATATTGCCGGCTTGACCCCCACAAATTTCCAAAATCAACGCAGTAGCGCGCTCCAGCGCAGACAGGGTGTTACCAAAATCTACGCCACGCTCAAAACGATAGGATGAATCGGTACTTAAGCCCAAGCGACGCGCTTTTCCAGCAATCGCGTCGGGCGTAAAAAAGGCACTTTCCAAGAAAATATTGGTTGTTGCATCAGTCACTGAGGTTGGGGAGCCACCCATAATGCCAGCCAGTGCAATCGCACCGCTATTGCTAGCAATCACCAGATCATCCGATTTTAATTTTACCTCTGTGTCATTTAATAGTGTTAGCGTCTCACCTGCTTTGGCAAAACGCACTTCAATATGATCGCCTAGCTTGGCTAAATCAAACGCATGCGTCGGTTGGCCAAGCTCAAGCAACACATAATTCGTAATATCCACAATCGCGCTGATGCTTCGCACACCGCTGCGCTCTAGGTTGCGAATCATCCAATCAGGTGTTTTGGCCAGGGCATTGACACCTTCAATGGCGCGGCCAAAATAAGCAGGACAGGCTTCCGGCGCATTCACCAACACCGCCATCTTGTGTTGCGAGGTAACATGTGTCGGCTTAATTTTCGGCACATTTAAGGATGCACCAGTGATTGCAGCGACATCACGGGCAATGCCTAGAATACTCAAACAATCTGCACGGTTGGGTGTCAGTTTTAACGTCAATAAATTGTCGTTTAAACTTAAATACTCTCGTATATCCTGGCCTATCGATGCGTCAGCCGGTAACTCCAGCAAGCCACTAGCTTCCTCGGCCAATCCCAACTCTTTAGCTGAGCACAACATGCCAAACGATTCCACACCACGCACTTTAGCTTCTTTAATCGCAATACCTGGTAGTGCCGCTCCCACCAAAGCGCATGGTGCTTTTAAACCAACTCTCGCATTAGATGCCCCACACACAATCTGAAGTACTGCGCCGCCTGTATTCACTTTACACACCTGTAGGCGGTCCGCATCAGGATGCTTGTTAGCTTCAATAATCTCGCCAATCACGACATGTGTGAATAGCGCACTAGCCGGTTGCGAATCTTCCACTTCCAATCCGGCCATGGTCAAAGCATGACTTAACTCATCTGAATTTAAGTTGGGATTTACAAAAGTACGTAACCAATTTTCTGAAAATTGCATAGGGGCTTTTTTTGAAAACTTTACTTATTAAATTGCGATAAAAAACGCAAATCATTATTAAAAAAGTGGCGAAGGTCGTTCACACCATAGCGCAACATGGCAAGACGCTCCACGCCCAAGCCGAAGGCAAACCCGCGGTATTTCTCACTGTCGATGTTTACATGTTTAAATACTTCAGGATGCACCATGCCACAACCGCCAATCTCCAACCAGCCGCCATTCCAACTCATGTCCATCTCAGCTGAAGGTTCGGTGAATGGAAAAAATGACGGTCTAAATCTAACGGTTAAATCATCGCGCTCAAAGAATTTCTGCAGAAAATCCTGTACCACGCCTTTTAAATTGGCAAAACTGATATTTTCATCTACCCATAAGCCTTCTACTTGGTGAAACATTGGCGAATGTGTCGCGTCTGAGTCCACGCGATACACGCGGCCTGGCGCGATGATTTTTAACGGAGGCGCCTTGTTTTCCATATAGTGGATTTGCACAGGCGAAGTATGTGTTCTTAAAACGTTATTTTCATCCACATAGAACGTGTCGTGCATGGCGCGCGCAGGGTGATTCTCTGGAATATTCAACGCGGTAAAATTATAGAAATCAGTTTCAATCTCAGGACCAGTCGCCACATCGAAACCAATCGAGTGAAATAACTGTTCAATACGTTGCAAGGTTAGAGTCACAGGATGTAGACCACCTTGTGATTGTGCACGCGCAGGCAAAGTCACATCAATGGATTCTTGCGCGAGCTGTTGTGCTTGCGCATCGTTTAAAATCGCCTCGCGTCGTGCATTTAAAGCGGCCTCTACTGCCTGCTTCACCATATTAATAGCGGCACCAGCGGCTGGACGTTCTTCGTTGGACAGCTTGCCCAAACCTTTCAGGGCTTCGGTAAGCGGTCCAGCCTTACCTAAATATTTTGCTTTTGCATTTTCCAGCGCAGGCATATCCACGCATGCATTAAAGTCATTTTGCGATTCCGCTATGAGGTATTCTAAATTGGCCATGCGTTATTTTAACTTAAAGTAATTGGTTTGTTGGCGTTTAACTGATTGATTATGAATAAATATTTGTTTATGTTGTAAAAAAAGAGGCCGCAGCCTCTTTTTTTTAAATTGCTTGAAACTCAAGCTAGCTTGAGTAGCAAGCTATAACGCTAAACTGGCTTTTGCTGTCTCAACTAATTTAGCAAACGCTGCTTTATCGAATACAGCCATGTCTGCCAATACTTTACGATCCAACTCAATGGCAGCTTTTTTCAAGCCATTCATGAAACGGCTATATGTCAAACCACACTCTCGTGCACCCGCATTGATACGCGCAATCCACAAAGTACGGAATTGACGTTTTTTCTGGCGACGGTCACGGTACTGGTATTGACCAGCCTTCATTACCGCCTGCTTGGCGACACGGTAAACGTTTTTACGGCGACCGCGATAACCTTTAGCGGCGTTTAATACTTTTTTGTGTCTAGCGCGAGCAATGACACCACGTTTTACTCTAGGCATATCGGTCTCCTTAGCGTGTTGGCATCATAGCGCGAACGCGTTTGACGTCAGTTGGTGAGATGATCGATGTACCGCGCAATTTACGTTTTTGCTTGGTGGTTTTCTTGGTAAGAATGTGACGCAAATGTGAATGCGTACGCTTCACTTTGCCATTCCCTAAGAACTTAAAGCGCTTTTTGGCGCTGCTCTTTGTTTTCATTTTTGGCATTTTATTCTCCTTGGAGGTTAATTAAGAGTGCTTAGGCATGCCGTTTAGCCGTATCACTCAGGTAAAAACTTATTTATTCTGTTACTGCAGCTTTTTCTTCAATTTTTTCAGCTGGCTTTGCTATTTTTGGCGCCTTAGGGACTATTTTTTCAACCTTTTTAGGGGCTAGTATCATCACCATTTGGCGGCCTTCCATTTTAGGAAACTGCTCAACCACCGCATGCTCTTGCAAATCTGCTTCAACGCGTCTTAATAGAGCCAAACCAAACTCTTGGTGCGTAATCTCGCGGCCTCTAAAACGCAATGTAATCTTGGCTTTATCGCCCTCACCCAAAAATCGAATGATATTACGTACTTTAATGTTGTAATCACCATCATCCGTACCTGGACGAAACTTAATTTCTTTAATAACAACTTGTTTTTGTTTAAGTTTTTGTTCATGCTGACGCTTACTTTCAGCATACTTAAACTTACCATAATCCATCAATCTGCACACTGGTGGCACCGCATTTGGCGCGATTTCTACCAAATCAATATCCGCTTCATCCGCTTTTGCAAACGCCTCACGCAAACTTACAATGCCTAACGGCTCGCCCTCTATGCCCACCAAACGAACTTCTGGCGCGGTAATATCGCCGTTGATTCGTGTATCTTTATCCTGTGCTATTGCTGACTCCTAATCTCTAAAAATAAAATAACCGCGCTACCGCAGAAAAATTCGCTTAAACCTTAGTCTCAACTTCTGCTTTTAAGCGAGCTACTAGCTCTGCAATCGGCATAGAACCTAGGTCTTCACCTTTTCTGGTACGCACGGCCACATGTCCTGCTTGCATTTCACGCTCACCTGCAACTAGCAGGTAAGGCATTTTCTGCATCGAATGTTCACGTATTTTATAGGTAATCTTCTCATTTCTCAAGTCATATTCGCATCTGATGCCATTTTTCTTCAATGTTTCAACAACTTGCAACACATAATTCGATTGACTTTCAGAAATGTTCAACACCATTGCCTGCACTGGTGCCAACCAAAGTGGCATCGCACCTGCATAATTTTCAATCAATATGCCAATAAATCGCTCCATCGAGCCGACAATGGCACGGTGTAGCATCACTGGGCGTTTTCGCGAGTTATCCTCAGCCACGTACTCTGCGCCTAAACGCTCTGGCAGATTTGGGTCTAACTGTATGGTACCGCATTGCCATAAACGACCTAAGCTATCCTTCAGCGTAAATTCAATTTTTGGACCGTAAAACGCGCCTTCACCAGGCTGATACTCAAATTCCAAGTTATTGATTTTAAGTGCATTTGCGAGTGATTTTTCGGCCCTATCCCAATCTTCATCAGATCCAATGCGTTTTTCTGGACGAGTAGACAGCTTTACTAGGACGTCTTTAAAACCAAAATCGCCATAAGCCTTGTAGAGCATTTTAATGAAATCAGCAACCTCAGCTTCTACTTGCTCTTCAGTGCAGAAAATATGTGCGTCATCTTGCGTAAAACCACGCACACGCATCAAGCCATGCAACGCGCCAGAAGGTTCATTGCGATGGCAAGAGCCGAACTCAGCAAAGCGCAATGGCAAATCGCGGTAACTATGCAAAGTGCTGTTGTAAATTTGCACATGGCCTGGACAATTCATCGGTTTCACGGCGTAATCGCGATTCTCCGACTTGGTGGTGAACATATTGTCGCGATAATTTTGCCAATGGCCCGATTTTTCCCACAGGCTTCTATCCAGAATTGTCGGCGTGCGAACTTCTTGGTAGTTATAATCCACAAACATTTGGCGCATATACTGTTCGATTTCCTGCCAAATGCTCCAACCGCGCGGATGCCAGAACACCATGCCTGGCGCATCGTCTTGCATGTGGAAGTAATCGAGTTGCTTACCCAGTTTACGGTGGTCGCGCTTTTCCGCTTCTTCGAGCTGGAATAAATACGCATCTAGTTCTTCTTTATTACGCCAAGCGGTGCCATACACGCGTTGCAACATCTCGTTGTTGCTATCACCACGCCAGTATGCGCCCGCCAGCTTCATCAGCTTAAACGCCTTAAGTTTGCTCGTATTTGGCACATGCGGGCCACGGCACAGGTCGGTAAATGCGCCTTCAGAATACAGTGAAACATCTTCGTTGGCAGGAATCGATGCAATAATTTCCGCTTTGTAATGCTCATCGATACTTTTGAAATAAGCCACCGCCTCATCGCGCGGCAATACTGTGCGCGTCACTGGCTCATCTTTTTTGGCCAGCTCAACCATTTTCTTTTCAATGGCAGTTAAGTCTTCGGGGGTAAATGCTCTTTTATACGAAAAGTCATAATAGAAGCCATTGTCAATGACAGGGCCTATCGTCACTTGGCAATCAGGAAACAGCTCTTTCACCGCATAAGCCAGTAGATGCGCAGTGGAGTGGCGAATAATGTCTAAACCTTCGTCAGATTTATCCGTAATAATTGCCAAATCGCTATCTTTGTCAATCACATAACTGGTATCTACGATTTTATCGTTGACCTTGCCAGCTAGCGCGGCTTTGGCTAGCCCGGCGCCAATGCTCATGGCCACATCGGCCACACTAACAGGCGTATCAAAGCTACGTTGTGAGCCATCTGGCAAACGAATGACTGGCATGGATTTCCTAATTAATTTGGTAGGCAGTAGCAGACTCGAACTGCTGACCCCTTGGATGTCGACCAAGTGCTCTAACCAACTGAGCTAACCGCCTATTTTCAATGTTTAAAGCGAGGGCGAATTTTAGCGTATATGCGGATTAGACGCAAACTCGCACTGCATCTATTTGTCGCCAAGCATATGTATTTTAAGGTGCTTCAGGTTGCAATAGTTGCAGATACAAACTGTAGCTAGCATATCCATCTTGCGGCAGGTTTTTGGCAGCTTGGTATTGCCGAATAGCCGCTTGTGTTTGCAGGCCGGGGAAGCCATCTGGTATGCCGCACTTAAATCCCAACAAATTTAATCTGGCTTGCAGAGCCCACATTTGATTAAAACTAAGGGCTTCATCTTCTGCAACACTATTAATAATTATCGGCTTATCCGCTATAAATTGATTGGCTAGATGCGCCACAGAAATCGCGTACTTGACTGAACGATTCCAATCCATAATCACATCAAAATTGCTAAAAACCATAAACGCCGGACCTTGCCAGCCCTGTGGTAACAAGATAGCGGCATTTTCTAAGTTGGGGAGCGCATTATTTTCCACATCAAGTACACCTAGCTTTGTCCAATCTGCGGTAGATTTCCGACTGGTTAACTGTGCCAAACTATAATCAAAATGTTCTGGAAGTTTCACCTGTAGCAAAGCTGGCTCAGCTTTACGCCAGCCCGTTTTGGCGAGGTAATTGGCTGCCGAAGAAAAGGCATCTGGCAACGAACTCCAAATATTCATGCGTCCATCGCCATCGGCATCTACGCCATATTTTAATAAGGTAGAAGGCATAAACTGCATGTGCCCCATGGCGCCCGCCCATGAGCCACGCATGCCCGCCACATTATTATGGCCCGCATCGACAATGCGCATCGCATCTAACAACTGGTGACGAAAAAAATCAGCACGGCGGCCTTCGTAGGCCAGTGTCATCAAACTTGAGGGTAAAACAAACCCACCCTTGTTTTCGCCATAATCAGTTTCCAACCCCCAAAATGAAACCAGCACTTCTTTCGGCACACCGTACTGACTTTCAATTTTATTAAGCAAAACACTATGTTCTTGCAACATCTCCCTGCCATGCTCTATTTTGCTGGCAGTAACGCGTTTTTCGACATAGCTTAAAAAAGGGGTAATAAACTCTGGTTGGCCACGATCTAACACAATCACGCTCGGTAAATAATTGGTATTTTTGAACATCGCCCTGATGGTGTTGGCTGAAATATCAGCCGCTTTGGCTTCTTGCTTAAACTCGCGCAACCAATCTTCAAGCTCGTCTGCGTCGTATGCATTAGCGGTACCAACAAAACAAGAGGCCAACACGATGATTATTTTTAACATGGCTAAGTTTAAACGAGATTTTTCAATATTTGACTGTAACCCACTTGATAATTAGGGTATTGCAGTTGAAAGCCCGTGTCACGTAAACGTTTGTTGCTTAGGCGCTTCCCACCTGAAATTGGTGGCGCTTCGACAGATGAAGTGTCTACTCCCTGCTGAACTGCCAACCATTGCAGCACTTCATACTGCTGGGTGGGCATATCATCAGTAACAATATAAGTATCGTCAACAATTTGCTGGTTGAGCACTTTTTCTAGTAAATATGCAATGAAGCAAGCCGCATCATCGCGATGAATACGGTTGCTCCAGTTATTTTCTGCTGGCCAGCGTGCTAGGTCTTTCGCCATATTGGCCAAATACAAACGGCCATTACCGTATATGCCTGAAAGGCGCATGCAGGTTGACTTCCATTGCTTAGACTTAAACTGCATATCTTTTAATATGTCTTCAGCCTCTAATAACCGCCCCCCACCAAAATCGTTGGGAATAGCTGGCGTGGTTTCGTCTAGTATATCCAGGGTCTTTTGGCCATAAAGGCGTGTGCTAGAAACAAAAAACATGTGCTGTAGTGCACTATTAGTGGCTTGAGTGGCTAGCACATTCTGTAAACCCGTTACATATTGCGCTTCATAACTTTCATCCGTTTGCGCATCGGCAGAAACGCAATAAATGACAATATTAGGGTTTAGATTTTCTAACTGAATTAGCGTCGTTGGCTGGGTGACATCGGCCTGAATTGTTTGCACGCCTGCTGTCAATTTTTGACTACGGCGCAGGCCAATGACTTGGTGTTTTTTTTGCAGCTGCAGGGCAATTGCGCTGCCTAAATCACCGCAGCCTACGATTAAAATTTTAGCCATACTTTATAATTAACCGCGTCTAAGTAAGTATTTTTCGGCAAAATATAAGGCGATGATACTTTTAGCATCCGTAATTTCCCCTGTTTGAATCATGCTTAAGCATTGTTCAAATGGCAAATCAAATATTTCTAAGGTTTCGTCGGCATCGCGTTGATGTGCACCAGCGCTTAAACCTTGCGCCATGTACATATGAATGACTTCATTAGAATAACCAATGCACGGATACTGATGCCCAAGTAGCGTCCATTCGGTTGCGGTATAGCCAGTTTCTTCTAACAGCTCGCGCTGACCAGTGACTAAGACCGCTTCATTGGCGTCGATTTTTCCTGCAGGAAGCTCAATAAAAACTTTGTTTAATGCATAACGAAACTGTTTTTCGAGAATGACATTACCATTTGGCAGCATTGGTACAACCACGACAGCGCCTGGATGTATAACATACTCACGCTGACTGGCACTCCCATTGGGTAAACGCACTTGGTCACGCTTTACTGTCAGCATGCCACCCGAGACAACGGTTTGAGAGCTGACCATATGCTCAACTAAATGTTGCTCAGTCAAATCCTGCATAATTTGCGCCCTAGAATCTTAAAGTGCAGCGACGTTAAAGGTGTCACACTTATTCACATCACCTAATTTTAGGCCTTGATTAAACCAGCGCATACGTTGCTCTGATGTGCCGTGCGTAAAAGAATCTGGCACCGCGTAACCCTGCGCCTGTTTTTGTAGTGCGTCATCGCCAATAGCCGCTGCCGCAGCCATCGCCTCTTCCACATCACCCGCCTCTAATATGCGGTTTTCGCCATCAGCATGATGTGCCCACACACCCGCATAGCAATCAGCTTGCAACTCCAGCCGCACAGAATATTGATTCGCTTCCGCCTCGTTGCGAGCACTTTGGCGTGCTTGCTGCACTTTATCTGACGTACCCACTACATTTTGAATATGATGGCCCACCTCGTGCGCAATCACATAAGCTTGCGCAAAATCACCTGGGGCGTTGAACTTGGTTTTCATCTCGTGGTAAAAACTCAAATCGATATACACTTTATTATCACCAGGGCAATAAAACGGTCCCATGGCCGCCTGACCAGAGCCACAGGCAGTAGGCGTTTGTCCACTAAACAGCACGAGTTTTGGCGCTGGATATTGCTGGCCTGAATTCTGAAAAATTTTGTCCCAGGTGTCTTCTGTACTTGCTAATACTTTAGCCACAAACTGAGCTTCTGGATCGTCTTGTGGGATGGGTGTGGATTCAACTGGCGCCTTTTGGCTCATCCCCTGACCAATATTCATGACCAGTGCAGGATCGACACCAAAATACATGGCTACCAGCGCCAAAACAATGGTCCCGATGCCAATGCCCTTACCGCCTATGCCACCACCACTGCCGCGTCTATCTTCTACGTTGCTACTCTCGCGTTCGTCATCTAAGCGCATAATAAATCCCCATTAACTTTCTAAGTACCCTATCTGTGCATCTTAATACATAAACACAGATAGATTAAATTAGAGGCGTAAAATCAGTTACGTGCAAACCTGAGTGGTGTTTCTGTATTTATTGCAGACTTGCACCAATCGCAACACCACAAATTTGCATCAATATCTGAGGCATTAAACCAAGCGCTAATAACGCAATCGCATTCACACTCAATATCAGCTTCATGTCAGCAGGCGCGCTAATCATTGAGCTGTCTTGTGGCGTATCGAAATACATCAGCTTGACGATGCGTAAATAATAAAATGCACCCACTGCCGCCATCAGCACTGCAAATACCACCGCCCACAAGAAACCAGCTTGAAGCGCTGCCTGTAGTACAGTAAATTTAGCATAAAAGCCGATGGTAGGCGGCACTCCAGCCATACTGAACATGGTGATGAGCATTAAAAAAGCTGCCCACGGGCTACGTTGGTTCAAACCTTTTAAATCATCTAGATTTTCTGCCTCAAAGCCTTTGCGTGACAGCATCAAAATCATGCCAAAACCCGCCAACGTCATCAGCACATAAGCACTAATGTAAAACATACTCGAGGCGAAGCCATTCAAACTACCACTCATTAACCCGAACAACAAAAAGCCAACGTGAGAGATAGTGGAATATGCCAACATCCGTTTTAGGTTGGTTTGCGCAATGGCAGTCATGTTACCAATAGCAATGGATAGTACCGCCATCATCAGCAACATGTCCTGCCAATCAGCAGTAAGCGGATGCATGCCTTGCGCAAGTAAGCGAATTGCAATGGCAAATGCGGCCAGTTTTGGCACTGAGCCAATCAGCATGGTGATGCTTGTCGGCGCACCTTGATATACATCTGGCACCCACATTTGGAACGGTACTGCGCCAAACTTAAAAGCCAAGCCTGCCACAATAAACACTAAGCCTAAGATTAATACTGGATTTTTGGTATTACTGTCTTGCAGTGCACTGCTAATTTCTGCAATGTTTAAGCTACCTGTCATGCCGTAAATCATACTCATGCCATATAACAACATGCCTGAAGCTAGCGCACCCAGCACAAAGTATTTCATGGCTGCTTCTGACGATTTTGCGTTATCGCGATCAAGTGCAACCAATGAATACAAACTTAAAGAAAGCAACTCCAAGCCCATATAAATCGTCAGCATACTTTGGCCAGATACCATCACCATCATACCCAATACTGAAAACAGCACGAGTGCATAATATTCGCCACGAAACATGCCGCGTAGTTGCATATATTGCCGCGTGTATACAAACATCATTGCGGTGCCCAGCAATATCATCAACTTAAGCACATCTGCCAACGGGTCATCTACAAACATGCGTGTGAAGGCATAGCCTACTGTTGGCACATGCGTACTGATGGTGAAATAGGCAGCTACAAATAAGGTTATTTGTGCAAGCACGTACACGAGGACTCTGTTACTAGGCTTTAGAAACAAATCCGCCAGCAAGATAAACATCGCCATACTAAGCACGGTTAGTTCAGGTAAAACAGTGATTAGATCAGCTTGTATATATTCCATGTTTAAACTTAAATCCTATAAACCTGCTATCGGCAATTTGCTTACTGACATGTGGCTTAACCATTGTGCCGCACTCACATGGGTAAAATCGGTAATGAGTTTTGGGTAAACCCCCAAGCCAATCACCATGAATGCCAATATGGCCAAAATCAAAAATTCGCGATGATTTAAATCTTTTAGTTCTGCTACGTGCTTGTTGGCTACATCACCATAAAACACCCGCTTTACCATCCATAGCGTATATGCCGCGCCAAAAATCAGCGTGGTTGCTGCCAAAAATGCCACCCAGAAGTTAAATTTAACCGCGGCTAATATCACCATAAACTCACCCACGAACCCCGATGTACCAGGCAAGCCGCTATTAGCCATGGCAAACAGGACAGCGAATGCAGCAAACATAGGCATGGTGTTCACCACGCCGCCGTAATCGGCAATTTGACGGCTATGCATGCGCTCGTACAGCACGCCCACACACAAAAACATGGCGGCAGAAATAAAGCCATGCGAAATCATTTGTACGATGGCGCCTTCTAGCCCCAATTGGCTGAAGATAAAAAAGCCCAAAGTCACAAAACCCATGTGCGAGATAGACGAATAAGCAATGAGCTTTTTCATATCTTTTTGCACCAGCGCGACTAAGGCAATGTAAACAATGGCAATTAAAGATAAGGTAATCATAAAGCCCGACAAATAATGCGCCGCATCGGGCGCAATGGGCATGGCAAAACGTAAAAAGCTATAACCACCCAGCTTCAGCATAATCGCCGCCAGCACCACAGAACCGCCGGTCGGCGCTTCTACGTGTGCATCGGGTAGCCAAGTATGTACTGGCCACATTGGGATTTTGACGGCGAATGCGATAAAGAATGCAAAGAAAATAAGCACTTGCGCATCAAGTGGCAAAGGCAGCTTGTAGTAATCGAGAATGGCGAAACTACCCGTTTGATGATACAAATAAATAAACGCGACCAACATTAACAACGAGCCCAACAGCGTATATAAGAAGAATTTTACCGTTGCATAGACCCGATTTTCGCCACCCCAAATACCGATGACCAAGAACATGGGAATCAACATCGCCTCCCAAAACACATAATATAACAAGCTATCAAGGGCGCTAAACACGCCTATCATCAAGCCGCTCATGATGAGAAATGCTGCCATGTATTGTGCAATATTTTTGGTGATGACTTCCCAGGCAGCAATCACCACGATCACCGTGGTAAAGCTGGTCAGTAAAATCAATGGCACGGCAATGCCATCTACCCCTAAGTGATAATTGACGTTAAAGGCGGGAATCCACCGCGCAATCTCTTGAAACTGAAAAGCGCCTTGAGAAAAATCATACTTAGTATAAAGCGGCAAAGTTGCAAAAAAAGCCGACAAACTGCCAGACAGTGCCAGCCAACGTGTCAAGGCAGCTTGCTTATCACTGCCTAATAACAATACGACGATGCCTGCCAATATTGGCAGCCAGATGGATACGCTTAGCACGTGATTATGTAGCATCTAATTAATTTTGATAAAAAAGGTTAAAAACAAAAACACGCCAATAATCATAGCGAACGCATAGTGATAAATTAGGCCCGATTGCAAATGCCGCACTTTCTGTGCGATGCGGCCAATCAGGTTAGCGGTGCCGTTCACCAGCGCACCATCAATCAACTGTATATCGCCAATTTTCCAAAATTTATCACCGATTAAACGCGCACCACCAGCAAACACGCGCTCATAAAAGCGATCGAAACCATATTTGTTGTCTAATATTTGATATATACCACTGAATTTTTGTTGAATACTGGCGGGAATATCAGGCCGTTTAGTATAGAAAAGCCACGCCGTGCCTACGCCAAGCGCTGCAAGTAAAAACGGTAACGTTAAAAAGCCATGTAGCGCCATGCCCGCTGGGCTGTGTAATATTCCCGCATAATGCTGCGCTAGGTGTGCCATCGCTGGATGACTGGCACTATCTACTACAATGGCATCGCTGAAAAAATGACCGTACAACATGGGTTCAATGGTCAGGTAGCCGATAAATACTGAAGGAATCGCCAATAAAATTAAAGGTAACTTCACTACCCAGCCAGGTTCGTGCGGGGTATCTGTTGGCGCTAAACCGTGATGTTCGTCATGCGCACCATGATAATCATTTTTAACTTCGCGCCATTTTTCTTTGCCGTGAAATACTAAAAAATACATCCTGAATGAGTAAAATGCCGTCACGAACACCCCTGCCAGCACTGCAAAATAAGCAAAACCACTGCCTGTAATGTGTGAAAACTTGACTGCTTCGATGATGCTGTCTTTAGAGTAAAAACCTGCAAAAAATGGCGTACCAATAAGCGCCAACGAACCAATGAGCGAGGTAATCCAAGTGATTGGCATATACTTTTTAAGGTTGCCCATATTGCGAATATCTTGGTCATGATGCATGCCCATAATTACCGCACCAGCGCCCAAAAATAACAGCGCTTTAAAAAACGCATGCGTCATCAAGTGGAATATGGCAACAGAGTAAGCTGACGCGCCTAGTGCAACAGTCATATAGCCTAATTGTGACAGCGTGGAATAAGCCACCACGCGCTTGATGTCGTTTTGGATAATGCCTAAAAAGCCCATGAACAGCGCGGTAATCGCACCAATAATCATGACAAAGGACAAGGCAGTAGTTGATAGCTCAAACAACGGCGACATGCGCGCAACCATAAAGATACCTGCTGTTACCATGGTGGCGGCATGAATCAACGCTGAAATGGGTGTCGGGCCTTCCATCGAATCTGGCAGCCAAACGTGAAGCGGCACTTGTGCAGATTTGCCCATGGCGCCAATAAACAGCAAAATACAGGTAACGGTCATCAGTGACCAAGCCGTATTTGGCAAAATACTCACTTGCATGGAGGCCAATTTAGGCGCGGCCTGAAACACTGTGGCGTAATCAAGGCTGCCTGTGAAATAAAGCACCATTCCGATGCCGAGCAAAAAACCAAAATCGCCGACACGGTTGACCAAAAATGCTTTCAGGTTTGCATAAATCGCAGTTGGCCGTTTGTACCAAAAGCCGATGAGTAAATAAGAAACTACACCTACTGCCTCCCAGCCAAAAAACAGCTGCATAAAATT
>JAKFDL010000113.1:0-39509 GCA_036676175.1 Methylotenera sp.
GCACTTTAACGGCCTCCAGATCTTCAACGATATGGCCTTTTCTATCCTGAATCACCCGACGACTGCCTTTTTTGCCTGAAAGCGTGGCATTTTGTGCCAACTCAAAACCTTCCTGCCCGGTGTCATCAATTCCGGTAAAGCCCACCAAGTGCGCGGTCACATCACCAGCAGGGTAAAAACGTTTGTATTCACGCTGCAAAAAAACGCCGGGAATCTTTAAACTCATCACTTTTGCAGCCAACTCGGGTGAGATACGGCGTTTTAAATAAACAAATTTCCCCGTTTTATTGACGATTTTTTTATCTATATCTTTAATTTTAATGCTGAGCAATTTAGCCAGCGCCAATTTCTGCGTTTTGCTTATCTCCACGTCAGGTGGGCTAGCCCATACTGACTCTACAGGACTGCTAATAGCAAGCAATTCACCATTTCTATCGGTGATTTTGCCTCGATGTGCCTGCAAAACTAATGCACGGCTGTAGCGGGCATCGCCTTTCTTCTGCAAGAACTCTTTATGCAAGCTTTGTAAATAAATGCCTCGCAAAAACAAACCCGCAAAGCCTATTAATACGACAATCAGCAGCACGCGCCTGCGCCAAGCGGGCAGTTTTACGATATGGTGCTGTGTTTTGTTATAAGCCATTGTGTTCAATCTATTTTTTTTCTGTCATTTCTTCCAGCGAAATGACTTGTATGCGCTTCGCGTCTGGTACCTGCATTTTGAGCTTTTTAGTTGCATGCTCTTCTATGCGCGAATGCATCGCCCAAGTACTTTGTTCTAGCTGCATTTGACCAAATATGGTTTCGTATTTTTTGGCCAAATCCTGTTGTTGTTCCAATTCAAAATATAATTTTCGCGCTTTGTGCTGGGCAGTCACCACTCCCAAGCTCACTAATATCAATACAAAAAACAAAATCAAGTTTAAGCGGGTCATGCGACTACCCCCTCTGCCGTTCTTTCCGCCACGCGCATGATTGCACTGCGGCTACGCACGTTTTGCTTAACTTCACTAGCACTTGGCTTAATGGCACGCCCTATCGAAAACAACCTGGCTTGAGGTAAATCTTTGGCTTTGATTGGGAAATTTGAAGGCAAATCATCGCGATTTTCCTCTGATTGTATAAAACGCTTCACCATTCTATCTTCCAGCGAATGAAAGCTGATTACCACTAAACGTCCACCGACTGCCAATAGATTCAGGCATTGCGGTAAGACTAGCGATAACTCCTCAAGCTCCTGATTGACGTGAATCCGTAAAGCTTGAAAGGTGCGCGTTGCAGGGTTCTGCCCCGGTTCGACCTTGGGGATTGCACTTGCCACGACCTTGGCAAGCTGTCCTGTAGTGGTGATGGGGCGCCCGTCAGTGCGCTCCTTAATAATCGCCCTTGCAACCTGCTTAGCAAACCGTTCTTCACCATAGTCTTTTATTACCTTCCCTAATTGTTGCTCTGAAATTGTGGTTAACAGCTCAGCGGCTGTTTTGCCACGCGTTTGGTCCATACGCATATCTAACGGCGCATCAAACCTAAAACTAAACCCACGTTCGCCTTCATCGATTTGTGGCGACGAAATACCCAAATCCAGTAAAATGCCGTCTACCCTTGTTAACTTGTTAGTGATTGCTAATTGATTAATTTCAGAGAAATGCCGATGCTCAATCTTGAATCTTGTATCGGTGATAGATTTGCCAGTTTCTACAGCAGCCAAATCTTGATCCATGGCAAATAAACGACCCGCTTCATCTAGCTTGGATAGTATTTTCTTACTATGCCCGCCACGGCCAAATGTGCCATCAATATAGGTACCACTCGGCTTAATGTTCAACGCTTCTACTGCTTCATTGAGTAAAACTGTGATGTGGGTAGGGGGTGAAGACATGGTGGCTGGTGACGACTTTAATAATGTTACCGTGGGTAAGTTGGGCGCCGGGTTCGCGCCCATCATCATAGTGAAAAACCTTCTAATTCTGCGGGCATCTCAATATCACCACCTGCCATTAAACTGTCCAGCTGCTTACGCCAGGCTTCGAGATGCCACATTTCAAAATGGCTGCCTTGGCCGACCAGCATGACTTCTTTTTCCAGACCTGCAAACTCGCGCAAGGTCGGCGATACCAATAAGCGGCCTGCGCTATCAAGCTCGATGTCTTCTGCATAACCCACCAATAGGCGCTGCAATCCAGATGACTGCTTATCAAAAGAAGATAACGCCATCATTTTGGCCTCAATCGGCTCCCATGCTGGTTGCGGATACAGCAACAAGCAACCATGCGGATGCGCGGTTAGCACCACCTTAGTTTGAAGTGCTTCGCGATGCTTAGCCGGGACGGCTAAGCGTCCTTTGACATCCATACTTAAATTTGTAGTACCACGAAACATGTTTTAGATTGAAGCCTTATAATTTCTTAATATTAATTTTTAAATTATTCATTTAAAAAGTGAGGAATCACTAACAACCCTTAGCCGAATTAACAACTCCCCACAAAAACCCACTTTTACCCACCAATTGCGACTATAGATAAAATAAAAGCGCTTTGCAAGGACTTTTTAAGGTTTTTTCTTTATAAGACAAAGACTTAGCGTATTTTTGCAAAAAAACAATAGCTATATAAATCAATCGCTTATTAAATTAAGTGAATGTGAAATATTACTAATGCTGATTATGTGATTGAATTGCATGTAAGGACTAAAAGAAATAAAAAGAAGCTAGCCGATAAGCCGGGTTCTGTCGTGCATTGCTACACGTAACAGTCATTCATCTAGGCGCATAATTGCTCATGCGCTCAAGCAACCTACCCGCTGGCAGTGCGAGCCACACCTATTGCCAGCCTATTTGGTCTTGCTGCAGATGGAGGTTACCGCGTTTCACCGTAACTGAATACGCTCGTCTCTGTGGCCCTATTCCTCGCCTCACGGCGTACGGCCGTTAGCCGTCATCTTGCTCTATGCAGCCCGGACTTTCCTCCCCTTATTGCTAAGCGGCGACTGTCTAGCTAGCTTCGATGCTATTTTAACACACTCAAAAGCATGCAAATTACATGTAATGCAAACTAGTATTGATGAGTATTCCAGACGATGGGGTGCTTTGAGGCCAAGCTTTTACTGGCTAATACAGGCTTTTAACCGTTGGATGATTTGAATAAAAAGCTAAATAAGCTTCCAGTGTATTTGCTGTCCTGCCCTTAGCGGTACTAAACGATCATCGCCCAGTGGAAGTTCATTTGGCACTAGCCAGCTAGTTTTCTCTAAGGTAATTTTACTGGTGCTTCGCGGTAGGCCGTAAAAATCTGCACCATAAAAACTGGCAAAAGCTTCCAGTTTATCGAGTGCATTAGCAGCCTCAAAAACCTCAGCATACAACTCTATCGCCGCATGCGCGGTATACATACCTGCGCAACCGCAAGCCGCTTCCTTGGTGTGTTTAGCGTGTGGCGCACTGTCGGTACCTAAGAAAAATTTTGCATTTCCAGAAATTGCGGCTTTTACCAGGGCTACGCGATGTTCCTCACGTTTTAAAATCGGCAAACAGTAATGATGTGGCTGGATACCGCCTTTAAACATATCGTTGCGATTCATCAGCAAATGGTGCGCAGTAATTGTCGCGCCTACATTGGCTGGAGCATTCATCACAAAATCTGCCGCATCTTTAGTGGTGATGTGCTCGAACACCACTTTTAAACCCGGAAAGTGCTTTAACAAAGGGGTCATATGACGATCAATGAAAACGCGCTCACGATCAAACACATCTACATTGCCATCGGTGACTTCTGCATGCACCAACAGCGGCAAGCCTACAGCCTGCATGGCTTCCAGCGCAGCATTGCATTTAAGTATATCTGTTACTCCAGAATCACTATTAGTGGTTGCACCTGCTGGGTAAAGCTTAACGCCATGAATAAACCCACTGGCTTTGGCTCTCTTAATTTCATCCGCAGAGGTGTTATCGGTTAAGTACAGCGTCATTAAAGGTTCGAAATTCAACTCTTGTGGCAATGCAGCCAAAATACGCGATCGATATTCACCCGCCAAATCTGTCGTAGTGACTGGTGGGCGTAAATTCGGCATGACTATTGCGCGAGCGAACTGCCGAGCGGTATCGGGCAACACGGCCTTAAGCGCTACGCCATCGCGCAAATGCAAGTGCCAATCATCTGGGCGAGTCAGGGTCAGGGTATTTATAAGTTTAGTCGTCATTTTTCTAGATTTAAGGTAGCTTTGTGTTTGCTTGCTTTAAAATAAGGGCAAATTCATAAAGCGTATTTTTCTTTTCTCTGGTGATTTCGGTTGCTAATGCCACCGCTTGTTTTAACGGCAGTTCAGTCATCAAGCATTTTAGTACACGTTGTGTTTCTTCGTTTATTTCTTGCGATTCTATTACAGGCGCGGCCTCAACCAGCAACACAAACTCACCACGCTGTTGATTTACATCGGCCTGCAACCAAGCCCCGGCTTGGTCTGCCGGGCAGGTGTAAATCGTCTCAAATGTCTTGGTTAATTCGCGCGCAAAAGTAACTTGTCTATCTCCACCCAACACGTTCGCAATATCTTCAACACTTTCAATAATTCTATGTGGTGCTTCGTAAAATACCAGCGTTACCAGTTGTGGTTTTAAACTCTCCAGCACTTTCCGCCGCGCTGCGCCGCTGGCAGGCAAAAAACCATGAAAATAAAAACCATTTTTTACAATGCCTGAAGCTGACAAAGCTGCAATCACCGCACTCACACCTGGGATTGGCACCACTTTAACCCCCGCTTTGCGCACTAAACCGACAACTAGCGCACCTGGGTCACTAATCCCCGGCGTCCCGGCATCGGTGACCAATGCAATGTTTTCACCATTTTTAAGCTGTAGCAATAACTTTTCGGCCGATTGCAGTTCGTTGTGCTCATGCACAGCTATGAGTTTTTTGCTGATGCCAAAATGCGATAATAAGCCTGAGCTGTGCCGCGTATCCTCGGCAGCAATAGCATCCACACTTTTTAAAATATCCAGCGCGCGCAAAGTGATATCACCCAAATTACCAATTGGCGTGGCGACCACATATAATGTACCTAGACCATTGGTTTTTAAATCACTCATAACTTGAATTTTAAGCTAAAGCTGGCAACTATACCTATACTCTATGCAATTAAATAAAAACAATGCCGGCTTTGAAGCGGAAAAATTAGCAGCAACTTTTTTAGCAAAGCATGGACTTAAACTGGTGGTGCAAAATTACCACTGCCGTTATGGTGAAATTGACTTGATTATGAAAGACGCTAAAACTTTGGTATTTGTTGAAGTTAAGTTACGTAGTAATAATCAGTTTGGTGGCGCTGCGGTCAGCATTACACCGCAAAAACAGCAAAAATTGATCCTTACCGCACAGCACTATCTACAAACGCAAGCTCAAACAATGGGTGAGCCAGCCTGTCGCTTCGATGCTATTTTAATGAATAAAGCCGACTTGCAATATATTGAATGGATTCGTAATGCTTTCGAAACATAATTGGCGTATCATTTTTCAAAATTCATGTGTTTAACATAATTTAAGTTTTTGCTTTACCACACAATAAAAGGAGCTTTTGATGCATGTAGCGTACAAACTTATTGTTGCGACTATTTTATCTTCTCAATTAGCAGCCTGCGTACCGGCGGTAGTAGGTGGCGCAGCGGCTGGCGGTGCTATTGCGGCCGATAGACGTACTTCTGGGTTTTATGTAGAAGATGAGAATATTGAGCTGAAGGCTGTTAAGCATGTGGAAACCACTCTAGGTGAGAACACCCATATTAATGTGACTAGCTACAACCGCAATGTGTTGCTGACCGGGGAAACTCCTGATGAAGCGACTAAGGCAAATGCGGAAGCTTTTGTTAAAAGTATTGAACATGTACGCACCATCACTAATGAAATTACGGTTGGCCCAAAAACTGATCTTGGCTCACGTAGCAACGATACTTACCTCACCTCTAAAGTGAAAGCAAAATTTGTAACGGAAAATCAGTTTCCTGCCAATTACGTCAAAGTGGTCACCGAAAATAGCGTGGTTTATTTAATGGGTTTAGTGACCAAAGCCGAAGCAGATGCCGCAGTAGCCATTGCCAGCAATACTGATGGCGTAAGCAAAGTGGTAAAAGTATTTGAATATATCAATTAAAACTCTCAATGAATATCGAAAAATGACCCCTAAAAAAGAGCCTGTAAAAACAGTAGAGATATTTGTACAAGGCCTCACTAAAGATGGCAAACAGTTCCGCCCCAGCGATTGGGTAGACCGCATGTGCAGCAGTTTTGCCACCTTTGGTGAAAACCGCAAATTACGTTACTCGCCTTATTTGCGACCTGAAGTGTTAAATGGTGTACGTTGCCTGGCGGTAGATATGAAGCTAAAAGACGTGAACCCAGAAGGTTTTGAACACGTCATTCAGTTTGCAGATGAGAATCAACTAAATATTCTGGACGAAGCAGGCAACAGCATTGTAGTTCCGTCGAACAGCTAGTTAAACGCCAGTTATTTGGCCATGATGCTTTCAAGATATTGCTTAGTCACTTTACCGCGCTTGGTTTTAACCAGCTTGCCTAGCGGGTTATAGATGTAAGTGGTGGGTAGCACTTCCGCACTGCCAATTTGCTTAATGGTGTCCTCATCACCCAGTACTATCGGATAAGACATCAGCATATCATCCACATATTCAGATACTTCACCCGCGCTCTCATAATCAAACGCCACTCCCAGTATCATCACATCTTTATTTTTCCGGCTGTCATAGAGCGCCACCAAATCTGGAACTTCTTCCAGGCATGGTGGGCACCAAGTTGCCCAATAATTGATGATGACCCATTTGCCTTTGTATTGCGACAGCATGTGTACTTTGCCAGAGGTGTCTTTTAATACAAAATTCTTGAATTCAGTGTTTTTATTCGTGTTAGTTGCAGCAACTGTATCGACATGTAGACCGAGTAGTATCAAAAATACAAAAAATAATGATTTATTACGCAACATAACGCATTTTACCTGCTAAAAATGTGCAAAAAAGTGACAAACATATAATTACGCACTAATATAAAACATTCTAAGGGGAGTATGCATTGCCAATCAGTCTAAAACTGCCAAGTTTGGATAATAACCCAATATTGTTGGCAGAAACGCGTGCGCATAAAATCGCTGAATTTATTCAAAAACTCCCATTTAGCGACCCAATTACTGCAGCTACAGACTTAATCGATGAGCTGCAAATTCTAAACAGCCAAAAAGTTGCTTTCACTAATCGTTACAATGCCTTAGAGCAATATCGCCCAGCTGCCATCCAAATATATCAGGAACTAATACAGCATTTTAGCGAAGCAAGCCTGCCGCTGACAAAAAATGAGCAATCATTTGCCGATGTGGCTATCCAGCTGTGGCAAGAATTTGCTTACGGTTATAAGTTCGCACTAGTTGATTTACAAAATAAAATTTTAAATATCAACAACAGCAAAACCACTGCACAGGTAGTGCATCGCGCAATACATGCATTCAAAGAAATTGCTTTGGTGCACCACCTTACCTATCGTGTGCCGCCTTCAAGTCTGTGGGCAGAATTACACCAGCTTTATTTCTGCGCTATTCAACAAAGCTCAGAAAAATTGGCCGTGACTGACCAACTTGCCATTAACAACGTCAGCTCTGTAAGTTTAGTCTATGGTCAGATGCTATTGATGGCGCTGGCAGACCCGCAGCATCTTGCTAACTCAGACATTTTAAAAACAGATAGCTACTTATCTAATATTGCAGAGCATGCAGAAATACGGCCTCTGGGTTTAATTGATAATCCCGTTGGCGTATTTTTAGTGAGTCTGGACGGCGATAAACCGCCCATCCCATTCACAAAAAACAAAGAAGTACCAAATAATGAAACCGATGTTCTATTAGTAACAGTAGAATTAGCCAGGCAAATTCACCAACACTTAAGTTTGTTACAAGAAGGTATTGTACCCAACGACGGCTATTTACCTAGCGATGCACTTGAAAGCCACTATGCGGATTTGTTAGCTCGGCTAATGAAAAACTTTGGCAAAGCGCAACATCGTGTTTTTTCCAGAATAAAGAAAAGTGATGGTATAGAACTGGGTATTGGGCTCATGATAGCGCATCACCTAATTAGCGATGGCAATAGTCTCAACGCAACTAATACTGCTTTAGTCATTAAGCCTTCACGCTGGCAAGTGCTTAATGTAGGCGCAGGTGGCTATGCCCTACGTAAATTTAGCACATCACAAGCAGCTGCTTACATTGGGGACGTAGTTGTCATGAAGAATAGTAAAAATAAGCTATGGGAACTAGCGGTTTTGCGCTGGGCTAATATCAACCAGATGAATCAACTGGATGTTGGCTTAGAACTTATCTCACCCAGCGTAAAAGCCATTACTGCACATTTCATCAATGACAACATTGAAGGGGAAGCTTTATTATTACCCGAAATTGCAGGCCTAAAGCAAGCTGCCAGTGTAATTACTGCACGTGGTTTTTGTAAACTGGGTGATACATTAAAACTTGAGCAGGCAAATATCATCACTAAAGTACAGATTAATAAATTGGTGGAACGTACTTCTAGATTTGAGCGCTATCAATACTGCTTGATATAAGGCAATTGATATTGCTATACTGGTAATTAAAATTAAATATTAACTTGTTTTTTTCGCAGTCATCCCAATCATAAAAATAACACTTGGCAATGATAAATCTAATTTTAACTAATATAAGTTTTAACAAAAATTTTCAATATTAGTCAGGCCTTGCCTGCAATCCGTTACATTATTCAAAAAAACTGAGGTCACCATGAACGAACATATCACACATTTAAGCGATGCCGCTTTTGAGCAAGAAGTGTTGCAATCGCAATTGCCAGTATTGGTAGATTATTGGGCAGAGTGGTGCGGACCGTGCAAAATGATCGCACCAATTCTAGATGACATCTCTAAAGAGTATGCTGGCCGTTTGAAGGTTGCTAAACTCAATATTGATGACAATCAACAAACGCCACCTAAATATGGCATTCGTGGTATTCCGACCTTAATGTTGTTTAAAAACGGCAATGTAGAGGCCACCAAAGTTGGTGCTTTATCAAAATCTCAATTAACGGCGTTTATTGATAGTAATATTTAATGTGCTTTCAGCTACCTGTGGTAGCTGAATTTTTTTCTGATCCCTTTTCAATCTTACCCAGTATTTTCATACCTATAGCCCCCTCAAGCGAGTCCTCACATGCGTTTATCTGATCTAAAACATCTTCCCGTGACCGAATTGGTCGACATGGCCATTGCCGATGAAATTGAAAACGCCAGCCGCATGCGTAAGCAGGACTTGATTTTTGCAATTCTTAAAAATAAAGCAAAAAAAGGAGATAGTATTTTTGGTGACGGTACGCTAGAAGTACTGCAAGACGGCTTTGGGTTTTTGCGTTCTCCTGATACTTCTTACTTAGCAGGGACAGATGACATCTATGTGTCACCCTCACAAATTCGCCGTTTTAATCTACATACAGGCGATAGTATTCAAGGCGAAATCCGCACACCAAAAGATGGCGAACGCTACTTTGCCCTAGTAAAAGTTGATATGGTGAATGACGAAGCACCAGAAAATACCAAGCATAAAATTTTATTCGAGAACTTAACCCCACTTTTTCCAACTATTCCACTGACCTTAGAACGTGATATACGTGGCGAGGAAAATATTACTAGCCGGGTCATTGATATGATTGCACCGATTGGTAAAGGCCAACGCGGTTTGTTAGTTGCCAGCCCCAAAAGTGGTAAAACCGTGATGATGCAAAATATAGCGCACGCCATCACTGCCAACCATCCGGATTGTATTTTGATTGTATTACTGATTGACGAACGCCCAGAGGAAGTAACAGAAATGACGCGTTCAGTAAAAGGTGAGGTCGTCGCTTCGACTTTTGACGAACCCGCAACTCGCCATGTACAAGTAGCAGAAATGGTATTGGAAAAAGCCAAACGTCTGGTAGAGCATAAAAAGGATGTGGTCATTTTACTGGACTCAATCACGCGTTTAGCGCGTGCTTACAACACGGTTATCCCATCCTCAGGCAAAGTGCTGACCGGTGGTGTGGACGCGAATGCATTACAAAAACCAAAAAGATTCTTCGGCGCTGCGCGCAATATTGAAGAAGGCGGATCACTTACCATCATAGCTACAGCTCTAGTGGATACTGGCTCACGCATGGATGATGTAATCTACGAAGAATTTAAAGGTACCGGCAATATGGAGATTCACCTTGATCGCCGTATGGCCGAAAAACGTTTATATCCAGCGATTAATGTCAACAAGTCGGGTACGCGTAAAGAAGAGCTACTCATCGAAAAAGATGTATTGCAGAAAATTTGGGTTCTACGCAAATTACTTTATCCAATGGACGATTTAGAAGCGATGGAATTCTTGTTAGATAAAATCAAGCAAACCAAAAACAATGCGGACTTTTTTGACAGCATGCGTCGAGGTTAACCTTGCTATTTGTGCGTTATTCATTCATAATGCGCGCCTTACTGCAACTGCTTAATATTAGAGAGAAAAGCATGAAAGCTGAAACCCACCCAAATTACCCTGAAATCAACATTACTTGTAGCTGCGGCAACAAGTTTAAAACACGCTCTACCCATGGCCGCGACATGAGTATCGAGGTGTGTTCACAGTGCCACCCGTTTTACACTGGCAAACAAAAAATATTAGATACGGCTGGTCGTGTAGAGAAATTCAAACAAAAATACGGCATGTAATTTACGGTTCAATCGTATTTTTCACAAAAGGCAGCTAAGCTGCCTTTTTTTATTTCCCTATTTTATTTCCTAAGCCTTCAGAATGTTAAACTCCTAATATTTGATAATTCTGCAAAATATGCGATTTGACTTAGACCACGACTGGCAAGGCAATATGTCAACTCCCCGCGCAAAAGTGGGCGAGCGGGCTAAAACACAATTACTACTCGTGTTGTGCGCAGTATGGCTGTGCATGGGCTTAGTCGGCCATGCACCATGGAAGCCATTTGAATCGCACGCTATCAGTACCATCAAAACCATGCTCGATACGAGCAACTTTATTGCTCCTGGCGCAGCAAGCAATGCATATATTGCCAACCCGCCTCTGTATTACTTAAGTGCGGCGGCCTCAGCTAAAATATTAAGCCCTATACTCCCCATGCACGATGCGGCTCGAATTGTCACAGGCCTGTGGATGCTGATTACTTTGTTAATGATAGGCATGACAGGTCGTGAGCTATGGGGTAAAGGTTTTGGCCGGCAAACTACTTTTGTGTTTATCGGCGCTCTCGGCTTGGTACTGAGCGCACACACACTCATGCCTGCTGTATCGACACTTACCGGCATCGCCAGCAGTTTTTATGCGCTTGCGCTAGCTAAAAGACGACCTTATCGTGCTAGTGTGTTATTAGGCTCAGGGTTAGCAGTAAGCTTTCTATCCACTGGTTTGCAACCACTTGCGATTATTTTAGCCACCTGTCTTGCCTTGCCAAGCTTATTTAGTGCTTGGCGCAATGCTGGCTATGCCAAAGTTCTATTATTCGCATTTTTAATCGCAAGCCCGCTTATATTAGGCTGGTCAATATTGTGCCAAGTTTATTATCCTGAAGTATTTCAAAATTGGTGGACACTATCACTGCTGCAGTTTAAACACAGCCACCACTTATATTTTTTAAAGATTCTACTGTGGTATGCATGGCCCGCATTGCCGCTAGCAGCATGGGGGTTATGGCGCTACCGTAACCAATTGATATACATACAGAGATTCCAACTCATCATCACTTTCTTTGTAATGGCATGGCTATTTATCGGCCTAGGCTACGATAAAGAAGTATTTGCGTTACCCTTTTTAGTACCGCTCACCGCCATGGCAGGCGGCAGCATTGAAACCTTGAAGCGCGGCACTGCCGGTGCACTCAGTTGGTTTGGCCTGATTTTATTTGGGTTAATGAGTTTCTTGATTTGGCTAGGCTGGGTGGCCATGCTAACGGGCAATCCAGCCAAAATAAAAGAACGGCTAATATTTTTATCTGGCATGCAGCAGATTAATTTCAACATCATTGCTTTTTCAATTGCGGCGGCACTTACACTGATTTGGTTGTTTGCTATTTTTCGCTCGCAATATTCTAACCGCTCCAGCGCCACCAATTGGGCGATTGGCATGACTTGCGTGTGGACACTGCTAATGACCTTATGGTTACCTTTAATCGACTCGGCCCGCAGTTATCAAGCCGTTTTTTCTAGCCTGAGTAAAGCCTTGCCCACACAATATGCCTGTGTAAAAAGCCAGAATTTAGGCAGTGCACAACGCGATTTACTGCACTACTACACCAACATCAAAACTTTGAGTGCTGAATCTGAACAAGCTCTAACTTGCGATTTCTATTTAGTAGAAGATGAGAAAGGCAGGGATAAGATTGAGCCAAACGCGGATTGGAAGCTGATTTGGAGCGGCAAGCGCGTCAGCGAACGTCGTGAAAGTTTCAGGTTATTTCAACACAATTAACCCAGTTAAAAACTAACCTAGCATCATTTTACTACCTGCAAATACCAACACCAACGCCAATAATTTCCGAATAGTCGGGTTCGCTAATTTTCTACTGCCGTATTCTGCACCAATCAATCCGCCTAGAATAGCCGCTAGCGCCCAATAGAAAAGGCCTGCTGGTAAAACAGGGGCTTTAGTCATAACGCCGATTAAGCCAGAAATTGAATTCACCAAAATAAATGCGGACGCCACGCCAGAAATCACTTTAGTTTTTTCCCAACAAAAATATAACAAGATAGGGCTTAAAAAAATGCCTCCACCCACACCAGTTAAGCCAGAAATAAACCCTAAACTTGCACCCAAACCGAGCAAAATTGGCTTTGTTACAGGCCTTACATGCACATCGTCACTTTTATTAGCATTCCTAAAAATAGTCCAAGCCGCATATAATAAACTTGCACCTACCAAAGCTTTGTAGGTGTTATTGGACAAAGTAATTTGCCCACCAATAAATGCTGCAGGTATGGAAGTGAGTGCAATGGGCCAAAACAAAGACCAATTAAATGCACGCACTTGATAGAACTTATATAGACCTATGGAGGCCACCAGCACGTTCAAGCCCAAGGCTGCAGGCCGCATTTCAGCCGGTGCCATGCTCGCCAAAGCAAAGACTGCTAAATATGCAGATGCGCCGCCATGCCCTACCGATGAAAAAAGCAAAGCCGCTAAAAAAATCAGGGGCGCTATAACAAGTGCTTCCGACACAAACCCCTACTTTAAGTCTTAAGATGCTGCGAAATGGCTGTCACTACTTGGTCATGCAAGCCAGCACCGTTTTGCTCGCTCACATACTTGGCGATTTGCTGGCGCATATCCAACGTCCAAAAACGGTTAAGATGGTTGGCAATTTCAATGTTAGCTTGCGTTTTATTGGGATCGGCGCCAAAAAAATCACCCACTTGGTTCGCCATTTTTATTAAGGTATCGTTTTGCATGATTTGATTATTATAGAATATATTAGTTTTGAATGCGCTCGGGATGGGTATAGATTACAAATTGTTGCTCACGCAAAAAACCTACCAGCGTTACACCATAAGCCTCAGCAATACGTATTGCTAAACCTGTTGGCGCTGAGATGGCAGCAAGCAGGTCATAACCTGCCAGCGCCACTTTTTGCACCATCTCTACACTGGCACGGCTGGAGGTTAGCACGAATCCAGTCTCCTGCTTTACTGACTTGGCCAGTGCGCCAATGAGTTTGTCCATGGCATTATGGCGACCAACATCTTCACGCAGCAATTCAATTTCACCGCTTGCATTCACCCAAGCACAAGCATGGGTAGCGCCAGTGGCTTGCTGTAATGCTTGTTTACTTTGAATAGTTTTAAAAGCAGCTTGAATGCTGATTGCAGATATCTTTCCAAGTGATGCGCTAGAAGTCTCATCGGTATTGCCTTGCAGGGTAGTATTCTTTTCTCGCACTGGTTTTTCAAGCTTTGAATGGTCAAGTACGGGCAAACGCAGTGCCTGCTCTAAACTTTCCGCACCACACAAGCCACAACCTGTACGACCTGTTAAATTACGACGCCGCTCTTTCAGCATCGCAAAAGCTTCACTGGCTACTTCCAAACGCAGTTCGATACCTTGTGCCTGCGTAACAATTTCAACATCATACAACTCACTTTTGCTTTGCAGAATGCCCTCAGATAGCGAAAAGCCAAGTGCAAAATCTTCTAGATCTTGCGGTGTAGCCAGCATTACCGCGTGCGAAACACCATTATAAATCAAGGCAATCGGAACTTCTTCAGCCACTTTGTCGGTTGCCTCAACGCTGATACCATCGCGCCAGCGCGTGACATTCACCTCGCTCAAAGGCACATCAACGATAAATGCTGGCTTATCCAAAGGTTAACGTGTGTTCTACGCTGGCTGCCGCACGATTGTATTATCGCTTTTATTGGCAAAGGCAATTTGCGCTTCAGCGAAAGTGTTGTAATGTTTTTGCCAATCAGAGAGTTGGTTCACACGCGTTACTTGCACCGCTGTCACTTTAAATTCAGGGCAGTTGGTCGCCCAATCGCTGTTATCGGTAGTAATCACGTTAGCACCAGATTCTGGGTGATGGAAAGTGGTATAAATCACCCCTGGTTGTACGCGTTCGGTTAAATTCGCTCGCAACACAGTTTCACCTGCGCGACTCGTAATACCAATCCAGTCGCCTTGCTTAATGCCACGTTCTTCAGCATCGTGAGGATGAATTTCCACCACATCCTCATGGTGCCATTCCACATTTTTAGTACGGCGCGTTTGTGCCCCTACGTTGTATTGGCTCAAAATACGGCCAGTCGTCATAATCAACGGGTATTTCGCATTCACTTTTTCGGTAGTCGGCACATACTGGGTAACGAAGAACTTGCCTTTGCCGCGCACAAACTCATCAATGTGCATAGTTGGGGTGCCAGTGGGTGCTTCGTCGTTGCACGGCCATTGTATGCTGCCTAGCTCGTCTAATTTTTTAAAGCTCACGCCTTTAAATGTCGGTGTAAGTGCGGCGATTTCATCCATGATCTCGCTGGCATGGTTATAGTGCATGGGGTAGCCCAGCGCTTCGGAAAGCTTAGCAGTAATCTCCCAATCTTCCAGCCCGTTTTCCCCGAAGCCATTCTCCCCTTTATTTTTAGGTGCCATCACGCGACGCACCGGCGAAATTCTTCTTTCGGCATTGGTAAATGTACCGCTTTTCTCAAGGAAGGAAGCTCCGGGGAAAAACACATGTGCATACATGGCGGTTTCGTTTAAAAATAAATCCTGCACAATTACACATTCCATGCTCTCTAGCGCGTGTGTGACATGCTGGGTATTCGGATCACTTTGTGCGATATCCTCGCCAACACAATACAACGCTTTAAAGCGGCCCTCTCCCGCGAGGTCTAGCATATTGGGGATACGTAAGCCCGGCTCTGGACTGAGCGGCCTGCCCCAAGCTGCTTCAAATAAGGCTTTGGCAGCAGGGTCAGACACGTGACGGTAACCTGGATATTCATGCGGCATACTACCCATATCGCAACTACCTTGTACATTATTTTGGCCGCGTAGTGGGTTGATACCAACACCTTCACGGCCGACATTGCCAGTGGCCATAGCTAAATTGGCAATGCCCATTACCATCGTAGAACCTTGACTATGCTCGGTAACGCCTAATCCATAATAAATCGCACCGTTTCCACCAGTAGCAAACAGCCGCGCCGCTTCGCGCATGGTTTGTGCTTTTACACCTAATGTTTCTTCTAGCGCTTCGGGCGAATTTTCTGGTTTAGCCACAAAATCACGCCATGCTACATATGAATCCCACTCGCAACGCTCGCGTACAAAGTCTTCTTTTACCAAGCCTTCTGTTACCACCACATGCGCTAGAGCAGAAATTAGTGCGACGTTAGTGCCAGGGCGTAAATTCAAATGATAATCAGCGCGCACATGCGGCGAATTTTCCACCAAATCAATCGCACGTGGGTCAGCAATGATTAATTTTGCACCTTCGCGCAAACGCCGTTTCATCTGCGATGCAAACACAGGATGGCCATCAGTCGGGTTGGCGCCAATAATCATAATCACGTCAGATTGCATCACAGAGTCAAATGTTTGCGTCCCAGCAGATTCACCAATGGTTTGTTTCAAGCCATAGCCGGTAGGAGAATGACAGACCCGTGCGCAAGTATCCACATTATTAGTGCCGAATACCGCACGCACCAATTTTTGCGTCACATACACTTCTTCGTTAGTGCAGCGGCTAGAAGTAATACCACCCATCGCATCTTTGCCGTATTTGGCTTCAATGCGTTTAATCTCGCTTGCGGCGTAGCTGATTGCCTCATCCCAGCTCACAACTTGCCATTCGTCGTGGATAGTTTTGCGGATCATCGGCGTGGTGATGCGGTCTTTATGCGTTGCATAACCCCAAGCGAATCTTCCCTTGACGCAGCTATGCCCATGATTTGCGCCTCCGTCTTTGTTCGGGCTCATGCGCACCACTTCTTCACCCTTCATTTCGGCATTAAAGCTGCAACCCACACCACAATAGGCGCAAGTGGTGGTCACGCTATGTTCCGGCGTGCCCGCTTCAATGACGGTTTTTTCCATTAAGGTCGCAGTTGGACAGGCTTGTACACATGCGCCGCAAGATACGCACTCTGAATCCATGAAATCTTTACCGCCAGCCGACACTTTGCTGCCAAAGCCGCGGCCTTCAATGGTCAACGCAAACGTGCCCTGTGTTTCTTCGCAGGCCCGCACACAGCGGCTACAAACAATGCACTTGGAGGGATCAAAAGTAAAATACGGATTAGATTCGTCTTTTTCTAGTTTAAGGTGATTTTCACCCTCATAACCGTAGCGCACCTCGCGCAAACCTACTGCGCCCGCCATGTCTTGTAATTCACAGTCGCCATTGGCTGCACAAGTCAGGCAATCAAGTGGATGGTCAGAAATATAGAGCTCCATCACACCACGGCGCAAATCAGCTAATTTCGAGGTTTGCGTATGTACTTTTAAACCTTCCGCAACTGGCGTGGTGCAAGAGGCGGGATAACCTTTACGGCCTTCAATCTCTACTAGGCAGAGACGGCATGAACCAAATGGCTCTAGTGAATCCGTGGCACACAATTTTGGTACAGTCACGCCAGAAACCTGCGCCGCGTGCATGATGGATGTGCCTTCTGGCACACTCACATCCACACCATCAATATTCAGCGTGACCTGTTTTTGCGACAGCCGTTTGGGAGTGCCGAAATCGGGTGTTGGGTGAAACTGCGGGGTTGTATATTTAATGTCGTCCATCAATATTTCCTTATTTCTGGGCTGTTTGCTGCCTTAAGCAGCAGCTTTCTTTGCCGACCCTATTCCAAAATCTTCACCAAAATGGTTAATGGCGCTCAGCACTGGATAAGGTGTCATGCCGCCCAAGGCGCATAATGAGCCATTGATCATCGTATCAGACAAATCGCGCACTAATTGTATTTGCCTACTATGTTCCCGAGCATTATCCTTATTCGCAATAATTCGATCTATCACTTCCGCGCCGCGCGTACTGCCAATACGGCACGGTGTGCATTTGCCACAGCTTTCTATGGCACAAAATTCAAACGCGTAACGCGCCATTTTGCTCATATCCACCGTGTCATCAAATGCTACAATTCCACCATGGCCTAGCACCGCCCAAATCTTGCTAAACTCTTCATAATCCAATGGTGTATCAAATTGGCTTTCTGGCAAAAATGCGCCAAGTGGCCCGCCTACCTGCACCGCCTTGATTGGCCTGCCAGTTGCTGAACCACCACCAAAATCGTATAACAATTCTCTTAAAGTCGCACCAAAGGCCAATTCAACCAAACCAGTTTGTTTGATATTACCAGCTAACTGAATTGGTAAGGTGCCGCGTGAACGACCCATGCCGTAATCTGCATAATACTGCGCGCCTTTATCCAAAATAATGGGAATCGTTGCCAGCGATATCACATTATTCACCACGGTTGGTTTACCAAATAAGCCTTCAATGGCTGGCAATGGCGGTTTAAAACGCACTTGGCCACGTTTTCCTTCTAAGCTCTCCAGCAAAGAAGTTTCTTCACCACAGATATAAGCGCCTGCAGCGCGGCGTACTTCTAAGTGAAATGCGTGTCCAGAACCGCAAATGTCATCACCCAGATAGCCTGCTTGTTCCGCTTTGGCAATAGCTTCGTTTAGCGTTTTGAGCGCATGCGGATATTCGCTGCGCAGATAAATATAACCCTGATTCGCACCCACCGCGATGCCAGCAATGGTCATGCCTTCAATCAGCACAAAGGGATCATCTTCCATAATCATGCGGTCAGAATAAGTGCCAGAATCGCCTTCATCTGCATTACAGACAATATACTTCTGTTCACCGGGCGTATCTAAGACAGTTTTCCATTTGATGCCTGTGGGGAAAGCCGCACCACCGCGACCACGCAAACCGGAGTCGGCAACGGCTTCTACAATTTCCGCTGCCGTCATTTTCAACGCGTTTTTGAGGCCTTTGTAACCATCGTGCGCAATATAATCATCCAAACACACTGGGTCAGTAATACCTGCCCGTGCAAAAGTTAATCGTTGTTGCTGTTTAAGCCAGCTAATTTCTTCAGTTAAACCTAAATTAAGTGGGTGGCTGCCATTATTTAAAAAATCCGCATCAAACAAGCCAGGGACATCATTTGGTTGCACTGGTGCAAATGCCACACGGCCTTGACTGGTTGTAACTTCTACAAATGGCTCTAGCCAAAACAGGCCGCGCGAACCATTTCTGATTAGTTGAATCTCGATGCCGCGTTTATCCGCCTCTGCTTGTATGGCTTTGGCGGTACGGTCTGCGCCCAAACTAAGCGCACTAGAATCGCGAGGCACATAAACCTTTACTGAAGCCATTATGTCGCCCTCACTTCTGCCACAATTTCATTCACTTTGTCAGCTGTCATGCGGCCATACACTTCATCGCCTAGCATCACATTGGGTGAACATGCGCAATTGCCTAAACAATATACAGGTAGCAAGGTCACCGCGCCGTCTTGGGTGGTCTCATGGTAATCGATGCCTAACACTGCCTTGACATTCGCTTCAAGCTTTTCACTACCCATGGCTTGGCAACTTTCAGCACGGCATATTTGCAATACATGCTTACCGACCGGATGGGTATGAAAATGATGGTAAAACGTGACGACGCCATGCACTTCAGCTACCGAGAGAGCTAAAGCTTTGGAAATAGGTAAATAACAGGCTTCTGGCACCCAGCCAATATCATCTTGAATGGCGTGTAGGATAGGCAATAAAGCACCCGGCCTATGTTGGTGTTTGGCAATGTGCGCGTCTATTCTAGAGACTAAATCCAGCTTTTCATGTGTAGTTAAATCTGCCACCACAACCAATCCTAAATAAAAATGTCAGAAACGTATGACAATATTAAAAACACTAGTATCATAAACTTATTTGGCCGCTTATCAAGGCGGTTATTAGCATTTAGGCTAAAAACAGACATAGATATAATTAAAACCAAGTTAAGCATTACTTACTGATATTAAGACAGCATTTTGAGTGAAAAATTCTAATTATGACCAGCCTTAGCTCAACCCCAGTACAACTCATCGACCAGTTTGGTCGCGTAGTCGATTATATTCGCTTATCGATTACCGACCGCTGTGATTTCAGATGTGAATACTGCATGGCAGAAGACATGACTTTTTTGCCTCGCGAACAAGTGTTAAGCCTGGAAGAATGTGCAAGATTGGTGAAAATTTTTGTGGGTTTGGGTGTAACTAAAGTACGCATTACCGGCGGCGAACCTTTGGTACGTAAAAATGCCATGTGGCTGTTTGAAGAGGTGGGTAAATTAAATGATTTAAAAGAGCTAGTGCTTACTACCAATGGCAGCCAGTTAGGAAAGCACGCAAATGCACTGAAAAAAGCCGGCGTCAAACGCGTTAATATTTCTATCGACAGCCTGAAGCCAGAGCGATTTAAAAAAATTACTCGCACAGGCCGTCTTGAGCAAGTATTAGATGGCCTGCAAGCCAGTATTCATGAGGGGTTTGAGGGCATTAAAATAAACACTGTATTGATGCGCGGTACCAATGATGATGAAGCTATCGATTTAGTACAGTTTGCCATTCATCACAACATCGACATTAGCTTCATTGAAGAAATGCCATTGGGCGACGTGATGCACAACCGCGAAAACACCTTTGTCAGCAATATTGACACGCTAAAACTGCTGCAAACACAGTTTAACTTGCTGCCTAGCATGGAAAGTACGGGCGGACCCGCGCGTTATTGGCGCGTTGCTGACACTGAAACAAAAATCGGTTTTATTTCTCCCCATAGCCACAATTTTTGTGAAAGCTGTAACCGCGTACGCATTAGCTGCCAAGGCGAATTATTTTTATGCTTAGGCCAAGACGACAAGGTAGAACTCATGCCACTGCTACGTCAATATCCAAACGACGACACACCGATAATTGAAGCCATCTTAAATAGCATGAAAATTAAGCCAAAAGGCCACGATTTTGACCTAAGCCGCGCCAAGCCAGCGGTGGTGAGATTTATGTCGCATACGGGTGGCTAATGCCCATCTCCGCTATCATTCTCTCCGGTGGCCGTGCAACGCGCATGGGCGGTGTGGATAAAGGCTTGGTGACTTTGCAGAATAAGCCGTTGATTCAACATGTAGTAGAACGCCTAAAACCACAAGTGGATGAAATTTTCATCAACGCGAATCGTGAAATTGAAACTTACCTAACATTTGGTTACCGTGTTTTGCAAGATGAGACAGATGAGTTTTTAGGTCCACTGGCGGGATTCAATATGGGTTTACAGCACGCTCAATATGAATATGTACTGACAGTGCCTTGTGATTCACCTTTATTACCTCTCGATTTAACCAAAAGACTTTTAAATGGCATGATTGAAGCTCGCGCTGATATTGCCGTTGCGAGTAGCGACGAAAATGCTCACCCTGTGTTTTGTTTAATGAAGAAAAGCGTGTTGCCAAGCTTGGTGGAATTTTTAGAAGCGGGTGAGCGCAAAGTAAGCACCTGGCAAAAAAGTTTAAGCTATGTTGAAGTAGATTTTAACGATAATAGCGATGGATTTATTAACCTAAATACGTTTGACGATTTAAAAACACTAGAATTAAAGTCATGACCAAGCCTATATTTAACAAACCAACATTGGATCAAATAGCCAACAACCCATCTTGCATGGACGACTACGACCCGAATGCGATGTCCGTAACGCAAGCACGGCAGTTTATCCAGCAATTTTTAAATCCTGTTGCAGTTACTGAAGTTTTGCCTGTCATGCAAAGTTTAGGGCGTGTGTTAGCAGCAGATATTATTTCTCCGAGCAATGTGCCCAACCATAACAATAGCGCCATGGATGGCTTCGCTTTTAAGTATAGTGACCATTTAAAGACTCTCAAAATCATTGGCACTGCCTTTGCCGGTAGGGCTTTTGAAGGCATTGTTAAGCCAGGAGAGTGCGTCAAAATCATGACAGGGGCAGTGGTACCTGCTGGCGCAGATACAGTGGTTATGCAAGAACGTATTGCAATTAAAAGCGATCGAATTACTTTGCTAGACACCCTAAAGCAAGGCTCGAACGTGCGCTTGGCAGGTGAAGATCTAAAACTTGGCCAAACCGTTCTGGCAAAAGGCCATGTGATGAAGCCAGCAGATCTAGGCTTAATCGCGTCATTAGGTATTGGTGAGGTACAAGTTTTTCGTCAGTTAAAAGTAGCTTTTTTCAGCACGGGCGATGAGCTGGTAAACGTGGGGAATCCTTTAGAATTGGGTCAGATATACGATAGCAATCGTTACACTTTGCATGGCATGCTGAGTCGGTTGAATGTACAAATAAGCGACTTAGGCAATGTACCGGACGACCCAAAGCTCTTAGAAAAAACGTTGTTGAAAGCCGCCCAGAATCACGATGTCGTCATTACCAGTGGTGGAGTTTCTGTTGGGGAAGCCGATTATATGAAAGCGCTACTCGCCAAGCATGGGCAAGTGCTGTTTTGGAAAATCAACATGAAACCTGGCCGGCCACTTGCTTATGGCAAGATAGGATCGTCTCATTATTTCGGGTTGCCAGGCAACCCGGTTTCGGCAATGGTGACGTTTTACCAATTTGTACAACCAGCGCTGCAAGCCCTATCTGGCGCGTGCTATAGGCCAGTACCAATTTTCAATGTTATATGCACAGAAAGTATTAAAAAGGCCACGGGACGTACCGAATTCCAGCGTGGTATTTTATTTGAGGAGATGCAAGACGGCCTCGTGACTTGGAAAGTAAAACCCTTACCCAATCAAGGCTCTGGTGTATTAAGCAGCATGAGCGCAGCCAATTGCTTTATTGTACTGGATGATACAGTAGGCAATTGCGAGGCGGGCACAACCGTGCGTGTGCAAGCATTAGATAGTTTTATCTAAGCTTATTTTGGCAATCTTATTTTACATAACTCAAACAATTGGTTTATAACAACCATAATATTGGTTATCAATGCGCTTTAAGCTATAGTATAATCAATGGTTTAGCTCAAAATTAACCATCGAATTTTATACTACCAACAAAGAAATATTTCTTTTGAACATCACGATTAAAAACGCCAGCGGCCATTCCAGCTTTAGTGAAAACATGCTTATTTGGGCATTGATCTGCTCTGTGTTATTGCACGTGCTATTAGTAGTGATAGTGCCAGATTTTAAGTTTGAAATACGTAAAGATAAGCCGCAAGCGCTGACAGTAGAAATAATGCAACCGACACCGCCTGCACCAGTTGCGCTGCCAGAGCCAGTCGTGCCGGAACCAGTAGAACCGGAACCGATTAAAAAAGAAATAAAACCTGTTGAACCGGTAAAACCGGTTCGCAAAAAATCTCCTGAACCTGTGCCTATTGAAGAGCCCACCCCCGAGCCTGCGACAGCTGAGCCGCAGCCGCCAAGTGTCATCACCGCAGCTCCCAAAATAGATGCACCCCCTGTGATTACAGCGCCAGCACCAGAACCGCCTAAAAAGATAGAACCTAATGAAAATGAGATCAACAACGCATTAAGTCAATATGGCAGCACCTTAGGCATGGCGATTGCCAAACACAAAAGTTATCCTAAAATTGCCCAGATGCGGGGCTGGCAAGGTGAATGCCTGCTTGATTTAAAAATTGACAGTAACGGTACTGTACTGTCGGCGAATATTAAGGAAAGTAGCGGTTACGATTCACTCGATAATCAAGCGCTTGAGATGGTGCGTAAAGCATCGCCGTTTCCAGCACCGCCAGAAGCTTTACGTGGCCGCAGTTTCAACATTACCGTTCCAGTATCATTCAGGCTAGAAGGTGCTTAATGCAACGCGTGCAAGCCTACAAATCTAGGTCTTTGCGTGACTTACTACTAACGCATGAGCTCATTTTTATTGCGCTCATTTTGCTGGCAGTAGCAGGCGGCGGTTATGGTATTTATGTATGGGATAAATCAGCCAAGGAATCGCAACGCATCCACTACTTAAACCAAGAGATACAGCAAACGAGAGGTGATTTATACCGCCAGATGAAAGAGCTGTTTGATACGTTCTTTTTGGAAGATGCTGATGGTAAAAATGAGTACGAAGCCTATACACAATCGATTTTAAAGCACATAGAGGCACTCAATCATTTAGCAGTTGGCTCACAAGAGAAGCAAGCAATCCAGGACTTGGAAAGTAAATACAAAAGCTTTGTAAACGGTGCGCCTGCTTTGTTTTACCGATATCAAGCATCTCCCAGTGACGCCTCACGCAAATCACTTTACCAAGATATAGAAACTGGTATTTTTAGCCAATACGAGGCGGTATCAAAGCGTGCGGAGGACTTGCTAGCGCTCAAGCAAATTGAGCTCAAGAAAAATTTAAACGAAGCCAAATACGCTTCAATTGCCGTGCTGCTCATCCCTATTTTATTGGCTGGCTTGCTACTCATCTTATCGCGACTATTACTAAAGCGCGCCATTGTTAACCCCATTAATGCCATTATGCAGGCCACTAATGAAATTAGCGCAGGCAATTTACAGCACCAAGTACCCGAATCAGGTGCCGCAGAGCTCGCTATACTCTCAAAACAAATTAACAAAATGGCAATCGAGTTGCAAACTAATAGGGACGCACTTGTGCGCACAGAGAAGCAAGCTGCGATGGGTCTGCTGGTACCGATGCTGGCACACAATATTCGCAACCCGCTTGCCAGCATACGTGCCACTGCGCAGGTGCTTGACGACCCCGCCCACGATGAGGATACACGCGAATCGCTGCTAGGCATTATTAACACAGTTGATAGGCTGGAGCGATGGACTGGCGGCTTATTGGCGTATTTGCATCCAGTAAAGCCGCAGCTTAAAACAGCGCGTTTTGATAGTATTTTAGAAGGTGCCATGTTGCCGCTGACACAAAGAATACGGGATAAAAATATCACGGTAACCAAGCACTTACAGCCGCCCAACATTGAAATACTTACCGATGAACACTTACTAGAACAAGTATTTTACAACCTGATTTTGAATGCGATTGATGCATCGCCAACTGGTAGCAGTATTGTCATCGCAGCACAATTGATGGATAGTACATTTACCAGCAGCTTGCGTGATGAAGGCACTGGCATGCCATTTATACCTGACCCACATACTCTCAGCCCGGGTCCTAGTACTAAGCGCTTTGGTACTGGATTGGGCATTCCGTTTGCATTTAAGGTGTGCGAAGTATTAGGCGGCAATATCACATTTGATGCTGTAATACCGCAAGGTACGTCTATTACACTTAGCCTGCCGCAATAATTTCAAGTTTAAATACTTTTACTGCCATGCCCAATCGAAACATTTTCATTTTGTGATAATTTTTAGCTTGCCTAAATGCCAAATTTTTACAACAATGAGAATAATCCTATGACAACTTCTATGCTAAATAAAACCGTCACTAATTTTGAACTACCAGCAACCAGTGGGCTCACATTTAAACTTTCAGACTATCTAGGGAAAACCCTGGTTATTTACTTTTATCCCAAAGACAATACCCCTGGCTGTACCACGCAAGGAATACAGTTCCGCGATAGTTACGCACAATTTCAAGCTTTGAACACCGAGATTTTTGGTATCTCACGCGATAACTTAAAATCGCATGAGAATTTTAAAGCCAAATTTACCTTTCCTTTTGAACTATTAGCAGATACGGATGAACTGGCTTGTGGTATTTTTGGCGTGATGAAAATGAAGAATATGTATGGCAAACAGGTACGTGGCGTTGAACGGAGCACATTCGTGATTGATAAAAACGGCGTGCTGATTAAAGAATGGCGTGGCGTTAAGGTAGATGGCCATGCACAGCAAGTATTAGACTTTATTCAAACTTTATAAATTATAAATAAATACTGTAAATAAACTATGGCCAATAAACCTGCAACAAATCCTAAATTATTTGTACTTGATACCAATGTGCTGATGCATGACCCGTCGAGCTTATTCCGCTTTGAAGAGCACGATATTTACTTGCCTATGGTGACGCTGGAAGAACTGGATAACAATAAAAAAGGCTTGACTGAAGTAGCACGTAACGCACGCCAAGCCAGTCGTAGCTTGGAAGAAATTGTCGGTACGGACCTCACTAATCTGGAGTTGGGTTGTCCACTTGCGATCAACGGCAATAAGCATTTGGCAGGCCGTCTATTTTTACAAACTTCCCAGGTCAATATCGAGCTACCCGGCTTGGCTGGCAGCAAAGCAGACAATCAAATTATTAGCGTCGTGCTCAACCTGCAAAAGCAGCAACCAAAGCGCCAAGTTATTCTCGTCAGTAAAGATATCAATATCCGCATTAAGGCCCGCGCCATGGGTGTACCAGCGGAAGACTACTTCAACGATAAAGTACTGGAAGACACCGATTTACTCTATAGCGGTATTAAAGAACTACCGCAAGATTTTTGGGATAAACATAGCAAGGCGATGGAATCCTGGCAAGAGGGCGGGCGTATGTTCTATCGCATCACAGGGCCACTGGTAAAAACGTTTCTGATTAACGAGTTTGTGTTTTATGAATTCGATAAACCGTTTCACGCCATGGTACGCAAGCTGGAAAATAATACGGCCGTGCTAGAGGTGGTGCAAGACCATATGAACCCTAAACATAATGTGTGGGGCATTACAGCAAGAAATCGGGAGCAGAATTATGCGTTAAATTTACTCATGAATCCTGACATTGATTTTGTCACACTGCTTGGTCAAGCCGGTACCGGTAAAACCTTATTGACGCTGGCGGCAGCGCTGACACAAACTTTAGACAAGAAAACTTATTCAGAAATCATTATGACACGGGTAACCGTGCCTGTCGGTGAAGACATTGGTTTCTTGCCTGGCACAGAAGAAGAAAAAATGGCTCCCTGGATGGGCGCACTCGAAGATAATTTAGACGTATTGAATAAAACAGACGAAGATGCAGGCGAATGGGGTCGGGCTGCCACGCAAGATTTAATCCGAACCCGGATTAAAGTGAAATCACTCAACTTTATGCGCGGCCGCACTTTTTTACACAAGTTCCTGATTATTGACGAAGCCCAAAACTTAACGCCTAAGCAAATGAAAACCCTGATTACACGCGCTGGACCTGGCACCAAGGTGGTTTGCCTAGGCAATATCGCCCAGATTGATACGCCCTATCTCACCGAAGGTAGCTCTGGCTTAACCTATGTAGTTGATCGCTTTAAAGGCTGGCAACATAATGGTCATGTGACTTTAGTACGCGGTGAACGCTCTCGTTTGGCAGATTTTGCAGCCGAAGCACTCTAAAACGATGTAATGAAAAAAGGCTTTTATACGCTTTTAATTGCGCAGTTTTTATCTGCCTTAGCGGATAACGCCTTGTTATTCGCCGCCATTGCACTTTTGGCAGAATTAAACGCACCCGATTGGCATACCCCTCTACTTCAGCAGTATTTTGTAATTTCTTACATTCTACTCGCGCCCTTTGTCGGCACCATCGCTGACGCTTTTCCAAAGGGTGCGGTGATGTTTTTTTCTAACTCTGTAAAAGTAGTCGGTTGTGTCGGCATGATGCTAGGCATGCCTCCCTTGTATGCTTATGGTATTGTAGGGATTGGCGCAGCGGCATATTCGCCAGCAAAATACGGCATACTGACTGAGATGCTTCCAAGCCGTTTGTTGGTAAAAGCCAATGGTTGGATGGAAGGCTCTACCGTAACTGCCATCATTTTGGGCGCTATTATAGGAGGTAAATTAGCCAGCGATGACCCACACTTTGCCATGATAATTATCTCAGCTTTGTATGTGGCTGCCGCTGTGTTCAATTTTTTCATACCTAAAATGCCGATTGACCACCGACCAGAAAGCAAAAGTATGTTCTACATGCTTAAAGATTTTTGGCACGCATTTAATACACTGTGGAAAGACCCACTTGGTCAAGTATCGCTTGCTGTAACAACCCTATTTTGGGGAGCAGGCGCAACGTTAAGGCTAGTGGTATTGGCTTGGGCGGCGCTAGTGCTAAAGTTTGATATAGAACAATCGACCCAATTAATTGCAACCGTAGCGCTGGGCATTGCAGCAGGGTCTGTTATTGCGTCTCGCTACATTAAGCTCGAAGACTCAACCAAGGTGCTGCCCGCAGGCATTGTGATGGGCATATTAGTCATTTTGATGGTGTTGATTAATGATTGGCGTCTGGCAGCATTGCTGTTGTTTTTTATCGGGGCGCTCAGTGGATTTTTTGTGGTACCCCTAAACGCGCTTTTGCAGCATCGTGGGCACCATTTAATTGGTGCGGGGCACTCAATTGCAGTTCAAAATTTTAATGAGCATATTGGTATACTCATTTTGCTAGGCTGCTATTTACTGATGGTGAAGGCCAACGTGTCCATGAATATGATTGTGATTGCATTCGGCATGTTTATCATCATCACCATGAGCATTATCAATAGGCTATATCGTGCAAAAATTACAACTCAGGCAATTTATAACCCAGACAACTTGGATTAATGCGACGACTAAGATTAATGCAGTTGATTAATGCAGTTTAATTTTTGGCTCTGTGCGTTGCGTGATAATACGTGCAATCGTTTGCAGAGCCACAGTAAAAAAGCCGTGCAACGTCATTAAATGCATTTTATATAGCGATTGATACATTAAACGCGCAAACAAGCCTTCAATATACATGCTGCCACCGGAAAGCGCGCCCATCAAGCTACCCACAGTAGAGTAACGACCTAAATTTACTAGAGATCCATAATCACGATAATGATATTCTGGTAAGTTGGTTTGATTCGCAACTCGTTTTTTCATGGTCTTAACCAGTAGCGATGCTTGCTGGTGTGCCGCCTGTGCACGCGGCGGTACATTGCCCTCGTGCCCAAGCCACGGACAAGCAGCACAATCGCCAAAAGCAAAAATACTTTCGTCCATGGTGGTTTGCAAGTTAGGCTTCACTACCAACTGATTAATGCGATTAACTTCTAAATTATCAAGCTGTTTCAGAAAATCTGGTGCCTTAATACCTGCAGCCCATACAATCAACTCAGCAGGGACAAAACGCCCAGTATGGGTGGTGACGCCTTGGTTGGTGACTTCGGTCACTCGCTCACCCGTCAGCACTTGCACATTGAGGCTTTTAAGCTCAGTCTCCACAGCCAGCGACAATTTTGTTGGCAATGCAGGCAACACGCGATCACTTGCCTCAATAATTGAAATTTTTATATCACGATCAGCGTCGATTTTATCTAAGCCATAAGCGGTTAGTTCGCGTGTCGTATTGTGTAGCTCAGCTGCCAGCTCAACACCAGTGGCACCTGCACCCACAATAGCCACATCTAATTGACCTGGCTTAATCGGCGCAGTTTGTGTTTGTGCACGCACTAAAGCATTGTGTAAACGTCGGTGAAATTTTTCAGCCTGTTCTTGAGTGTCCAACGCAATGGAATGCTCCAACGCGCCCTTGATACCGAAATCATTTGTCGTGCTTCCAATTGCGATCACTAAGGTGTCATACTTAAAAGTACGACGCGGAATCACTTCTATACCATCTTCATCATTGTGCGGCGCTATCGTGACTTCTTTAGTAGCACGATTCAAGCCATCCATACGGCCGAGTCGGAAATGAAAATGATGCCAGTGCGCCTGGGCTAAATATTCTAATTGGTGCTTGTCTGGATTCATGCTACCCGCAGCAATCTCATGCAATAAGGGCTTCCACATGTGCGTTCTGGTACTATCAATTAGCGTAATCTCAGCTTTTTTGCTTTTTCCCAAACTGTTACCCAAGCGTGTTGCCAGCTCCAAGCCACCCGCACCACCGCCCACAATCACGACATGGTGTAAGTTATTATTTGATGAATTTTCCAAAAATGACCTTTTATATACTGATTATTGATAAATAAAAACGGCTGCTGTGTTTATTCAGCAGCCGCTAGGTTGTCCTGGTGATCTCAGTTCATCCAAGTTTTTTCGCCATCGCCTTTATATTCTGTACGGATATAAGCGACAATTTTTAAGATTTGATCCGTAGATAAGCCATCGCCTGTTTTACCTGGTAATTGGTTATGCCAAATAAACATGGTGCCGCCTGAAGTGCCTGGCGTACCCCCTGCGATAGATTCAAACATACCTTTGTCTGTTGCATTTTTAGCATAGACCCATTTTTGGTCGAACGCGCCTTGACCGCCTGCTGTGTTTTTACTTAGCGATGGAGCCATTACACCTTCTAATTTACCACCGTGGCATCCCGTGCAGTTATTGTAGTTGTATTCTCTCTTACCTTTTTTTGCAGCTTCAGCATCTGCCATATACATCTTTGTATATGGATTAATGCAGGTCTTCAAAAATTCTTTAGCTTCTGGGGTGTCTGTGTCTACAGCCTTAATGGCTAAAGGTTTACCGTCAATAGTAGAAACCAACTCACAACCTCCAGCTTTGGCAGTTTCGCCAGATGAATTGTTTGCAGTGCTGTCTGCTTGATTGCAGGCAGTTAAAACAGTCAAAGTTAAAGCCAACATAAAACTAACTTTGAATCGCATCATACGGTATCTCCATGAAAATTAGGTACAACAAAAAACAGCTGCTGTAATTATACAGCAGCTGTTTGATTTTGTTATTAATTACTACTTTAATTGCTTATTTCAACCAAGTTTTTTCGCCGTCGCCTTTATAGTTCAAACGGATATAAGCGATCGCTTTTAGGATTTGATCAGTCGATAAGCCATCACCTGTTTTACCTGGCAATTGGTTATGCCAAATAAACATGGTGCCACCTGAAGCGCCTGGTGTACCGCCTGCGATAGATTCAAACATACCTTTATCGGTTGCATTTTTTGCATATACCCATTTCGTATCAAAAGCACCTGTTCCACCGTCTTTACGCAATGATGGTGCCATCACGCCTTCTAATTTACCACCATGGCAACCTGTACAGTTATTGTAGTTGTACTCTCTTTTACCTTTTTTAGCCGCTTCTGCATCTGCAGCATAAAGTTTTGTGTATGGATTTATACATGTTTCCAAAAATTGTTTTGCTTCTGGTGTATCTGTATCCACAGCCTTAATAGCTAAAGGTTTACCGTCTATAGTAGAAACTAAATTACACGCTGCATTTGCCTGAAATGAAAGTGTAAGACCTGCTAATGTCAACACAGATACTAATAAAGTTGACTTTAATGCTTTATTACCAAACATGTTATCTCCTAATTTTTTCAATTTTAAGTAACGTCTTGCATGCATATGCTGCTTGATCGTTTGCTCATTTAACGAACCTGTTTCTACTTGGTTGACATCATACTGTCACAAAATAAAGGCGTTATTTTACTCTGTTTTTGGTACGACTGCACCACGTTCTTTATCAGGATTTTTACCTTTGGTTTTCTCTTCAACAACAGCAACATGCGGGATACCATAATCATCTAATATCTTTGTGATTTTATCTGCATTACGATCAAGTGCAGCCTGAATTTTCTCCATGCGAGCCTTATCCGCTTTTCGTACGCCTACAGAGATATTCCAGAACTCTTTTCCTTTGGCAGTGTTAATAGCATCACGGCCAACATATTCTGGGATCATTCGAACTTCCATTGGCACTTTACTTTGTTTGGCAAAATAACCACCAATTGGGCCCCACGCTACTGCAATATCAATCTCTTTTTTGGCTAAATCATCAATTAAATAGCTTGGTGGTAAATTTAAATCGCGCTGCATACGGTAAGGGCGCGCATTTGTAATTAAATCATTTTGATCCATAGCGATGGTAGCTGGACTTTCGCCCACTACGCCAATTACACCTTTTTTCAAATCTGGAGAAGTCCAATCGGTAATATTGTAGTTACTTTCTTTGCGCCATACAAAAACATGACCAGAGCGGTAGTACGGTTTTGATGTACGCAATACATCATTGCCATCTGCTGTGCCTATAATCACATCACAACGTTTTGCATTTATCGTATTGCGGTAAAAGCCCATGCGATCTGGCCAAAACTGGTAAGTGAGTTTTAAACCTAAATCCTTAGCCAACACTTCAGCGATTTTATTTTCAAACCCCTCATGTTTTGAATTTGAGTAAGGCATATTTTCCGGGTCTGCACATACTTTAAATTCCGTGCCGTCATCTACACGTTGCGCTTCACCACCACGGCCAGAGTTTAAATCAACGTTTGCTATATCATCCGCTGCATAACTTATTTGACTTGTGAGTACAAATGCTGTGACGATACTTACCAGCAAACCAGACTGTTTAATAGGTTTCAACATTATTTTATTTCCTTCATTAAAATTGCGGCTACATTTTCCGCATTACTACCTGAGAGTATGGCTAAAAATAAAAGTTCTATACTTGCCTGTATAGTGATTAACAACTTCGGCATTGTAACTAACTTTTCATTTTTAGGCATACTAGTTGCCAAATTGACTATCTATTTATTGTTACTAGCTAGCAATTTAGTATTAAATTGGCTGTGTCACTTGTATAAATAAAAACACCCCACCGAAGTGGGGTGTTTAATCAGTACTAACTTGTATTAAATAATAACTAGACGAGTCTAATTATAGTTTGAATACTGTTAATGCACCGCCGCCAGGAGCCGCGTTGTATTTAGTTAGTTCTGCATAACCACCAGCAGCACCAAGTGCGTCTGTTGGGTTAGTCATACCAAGGTTCATCGCCACACCAGCCCAGCCACCAATACCTGATAGCACGCCAACGTGTTGTTTACCTTTGTGACCGTATGTGAATGCATTACCAATCACGCCAGAACCTACTTGGAATTTCCAAAGTTCTTTACCTGATTGTGCATCCAAAGCTTTTAACCAACGATCAAGAGTACCGTAGAACACTAGGTTTGAAGCAGTTGTTAAAGCACCACCCCAAGCAGAGAATTTCTCTTTGTTGTACCATACTTTTTTGTTGGTCATTGGATCATAAGCAGCAAAGCCACCCATTACGCCATCTGGACCTGGGAACATAGTTAATGTAGCACCAACCCATGGTTGACCGGCTGTGTATTTAGACTCAACTGGCTCGTATGTCATACATACGTGGTTAAGTGGTGAATACATTAAACCAGTTTTTGGTGAGTAAGCAGCTGGTTGTTGGTCTTTAGTACCCAATGCAGCTGGGCAAACGCCTTTAGCATTGTAATCTTGGTGAGTAGATGCACTCGCCAATTTTTGTGGGATACCAGATTTCATGTCAACACTAGTTGCCCAGTTAACAAATGGATGCACTTTTTCAGCAGCAATCAATGAACCGTTAGCTGCATTGAATGTGTACGCAAAACCGTTACGGTCATGGTGCCATGCATATGTTTTGCCACCTTTGTCGAACAAGATTACTTCGTTAATACCATCATAATCCCACTCATCGTGTGGAGTCATTTGGTAGCCCCATTTAGCAACGCCTGAATCCATATCACGAGCAAAAATAGTCATAGACCATTTGTTGTCGCCTGGACGGACATCTGGGTTCCAAACTGATGGGTTACCTGTACCGTAGTACACTAAGTTTGTACGTGCATCATATGGCCACCAGCCCCATGTAGAGCCGCCGCCATGTTGCCAACCATCTTTAACTGCTTGTGGTTTTAACCATGTACGAACGCCAAGATCTTTTTCACCAACTTTTAATTCTGACAATTTAAGTGCTTCGAAAGAACCACCTAATTTGTTACCACCGTTGATGTCTTTGTATGTTGACAAAGCGCTGTAATGTGGGTTTGCTGAGTTGAAATCAGAACCGATTAACACTTCTGAGTCAGGACCTGTTGAGTATGCTTTCCAAGCTAATGAACCATCTTTAGCGTTGTACGCAGCGATAAAGCAACGAACACCGAATTCAGCACCAGAGCAACCAGTTAAGATTTTGTCTTTGATTACGTGAGGAGCGTTAGTGTTTGTAGCGCCAACTTTTGGATCATTTACTAAAACTGACCAAACTTTAGCACCTGTTTTTGCATCTAAAGCAACTAAATTACCGTCATTTTGTTGCAAGTAGATTTTGCCATCGCCGTAACCTAAACCACGGTTAACGTTGTCGCAGCATAATACAGCTTGTACTGATGGATCTTGTTTTGGGAAATATGACCAAACGATTTTTTGATTGTCATTTAAATCTAAAGCGTATACGTTGTTTGGGAATGCTGTATGTACATACATCATGTTACCAACAACTACTGGAGAACCTTCGTGACCGCGGTTTACACCGGTTGCGAATGTCCAAGCAGCTTTAAGATTTTTAACGTTACCTTTGTTAATTTGAGCTAAAGCACTGTAGCCATGGTTCAAGTGACCGCCACGTGGGTGAGCCCAGTTGTTTGCATTTGCAATTGCTGCTTCTTGGTCTGCAGCTGCTGATGCAACCATTGGCATTGCCAATGTAGCGCCTGCAACTAAGCCTAGAGCGAGCTTGATTGTGTTGAATTTCATTATTTATCTCCAAAGTTATGTTACTAAGGGTTTTTTCAAAGCACACTCAAATTTTGTCTCTTGCATTAAAGCTTATTCAGCTATAATTTTTGTTACAAATTTAAAGCATACTTCGTATCACATTTGCATGTGAGGTAAGCAATATAAAACATGTAATTTTAAATTGCAACACTTTAGTTACAATTTATTTACAAATGTTCAATTATTTTTTTGTTAATTTTTTACACATAAACGTCGGCCATAAAATAGCTATTAAAATCAAATAGAAAGCGCAATTTATCATGTCAAATGCTGTAAAGAACTTATACCCAGAATGCACGCAATATCACAGTGAATTGTTAAAAGTTTCGCCTTTACACAGCGTTTATTATGAAGAATGTGGCAATTCAGGAGGCATTCCCGTCATTTTCCTGCATGGTGGTCCAGGCAGCGGCTGCAACCCAACCCAGCGGCGTTTTTTTGACCCTACACATTACCGCATCATACTGTTCGATCAACGGGGTTGTGGACGCAGCACACCACAGGGCGAGGTGCGTGAGAACACGACTAATGATTTGGTAAGTGATATAGAAGCTATACGACATCATTTAGGCATCGCCAGATGGCATGTGTTTGGCGGCTCTTGGGGCAGCACTTTAGCCCTCGCCTATGCACTCAAGCATTTCAAGTGCATCATATCGCTTACATTACGCGGTATATTTTTAAGTCGCCAAAGTGAATTAAACTGGTTCTTAGGTGAAGTGAGAAATTTTCATCCAGAGTCATGGCATACTTTACAGCAGTATTTGCCCGCAGATAAAAGGCAGGATGTATTAGGCGCTTTTGAGGCTCTGGTGTTTTGTGAGGATAAAGCCATCAGCATCCCAGCCGCTACCGCGTGGAACGCCTATGAAAGCAAGATGATGTCACTATTGCCAAGAGAAACTTCTAGTGATGACAAGAACCCTGAAAATGAAACGGCTGGTGAAGTGGAGTTAGCGCGGGCGCGCGTGCAAATACATTATATTAAGCATATGTGTTTTGTCGGAAATCAGGATTTGCTCCTCGAGGCTGCAATGAAACTATCCGAAATCCCTACTACTATTGTACAAGGCCGTTATGATATGGTCTGCCCGCCTATTAGCGCATGGCAATTAGCGCAAGCCATGCCTCACGCTGAATTTGTCATGGTGGCTGATGCTGGACATTCTGCCATGGAAGTAGGCATTACCAGTGCCCTAGTGAATGCGACTGATCATTACAGATCACTTAAATAAAGATAAAAACGGATATTGTGTCACTCATCAATCCAGACAACATCAATAAGCTAAAGAATCTAGTGCGCCATCCAGCACTCACTAAGCCTATTAATGCTTACGCTAGGCAAGAATATGCCACCCCGTTGTTTGTGTTGCGTGAAACCATTGCAGGATTTTTACGCCACAATGTGTTTGGCATGTCCGCATCGCTATCCTTCTATGCCTTGTTTGCACTGATTCCACTCATTTTACTGATTTTCTTTTTGCTGAGCCAGTTTGTATTTTCATCCGATTACGCCATCGTGAAATTAGCGATTCTCACTGGGAACTTGGTACCTGATTTTAGCAATAAAATCATGATGGAAGTCTACAGCGCGTCCCAAGCCAAAGCTGCCTGGGGAGCACTCGGCTTATTTGTGTTACTGTGGACGATTACGCCCTTAGCCAGTGCCATGCGCTCTGCTTTCTACACCATTGCTACCATGGTAGAAGCGCCATCTTATTTTAAGCGCAAATTTAAAGATGTGCTTTCGGTACTGGGGATTTTACTGCTGTTTTTCTTATTTACTTTTGCTGGCTTTATCATCGAGCAAGCGGTGCGCTTTTTAGCGACCCACTTTCCTGCAATGCAGTTCAGCATAGTCGGCTCATTTAGCACCTTATTACTTACTACGCTTTTAATCGTGATTTTTTATAAAGTATTTTTTCCACTGCGTGTCGCATTCGTACACCTTATATTAGGCGCATGCTTAACAGCATTACTTTGGTTGGCTATGCGCCCTGCATTTGGGTTGTTTTTGTCGATTAACCAAAACTACGGAGCAGTATTTGGCAGCATGAAAGCCATGTTTGTATCGATTACCTGGCTATATCTAAATTTTGCCGTATTCTTGCTTGGCACTGAGCTGATTAGCACTTTGCGTAAACAAGATGTGCTGCTGCTCAAAGGTTTGTTTGATGACATGCCGAATAAAGATAACTATATTGACGCTCTGATGAGTCGTTACGGACTGGTTTTACAACAGGGGGAATACGTTTTTGAACGTGGCAATACCGAACGCAATCTGTATTATCTAGCTGAAGGTAGCATCAACCTGGTCGCTAATGGCATTACTTTACGCGAACTGAATGTCGGTGATTATTTTGGTGAATTGGCAATGCTGACCAAACAGCCGACGACATCTGACGCAATTGTAAGCTCAGATAAAGCGCGTGTTATTGTGATTTACGCAGAAAATATTGACACTATGCTGGCAGATGAACCTAAAATCGCCATGCAGTTGCTCAAACAAATGGCAGGCAGGCTACAAACCAGCTTTACTTAACGCATCTAAACGCTATTAAACATGGTCACTTCATCACTAAACCCTCAACAGATACAAGGCTTGATCCAGCTACTTAATAGCGGCCAGCTGGCTCAGGCCGAGGCTTTGGCAAAAAGCTTATTGATATCTCATCCAAACGTTTTTATTTTGCATCACGTGCTAAGCCTGAGTTTGGATGGGCAGAAAAAATATGCGGAAGCAGTTACTAGCTATCAGAATGCGCTTAAACTTCAAACCAATACACCTGACTTATGGTTTAACTGCGCCATCGCACTTACCCATCTAAACAGACTAGATGAAGCAGTAAGCGCTTACCAACAAGCAATCAAAATTCAACCTAATTTTTTTGAAGCGCATGGCAATTTAGGCACCATTTTACAGCGCCAGGGCAAACTGGATGAGGCCATAAAAAGTTATCAGGCAGGCCTAAAAATCAATCCACAGGATGCGCGCGGCTATTTTAATTTAGGTACCGCATTGCGCGATAAAGGTGAGCTACAAGCGGCTGTTAACGCCTATCAAAAGGCTATTCAGCTGTTTCCAAATTACCCTGATGCGCACAATAATTTGGGCGAAACTTTGCGTGACCAAGGCGATATGCAGGCCGCAGTGCAATGCTATCAGGCAGCATTAGCGCTAAATTCAAACCACCCTAATGCTAATTACAATATGGCCGAATTTTTTTATTTGGCTAAGAATTATGACCAGGCAATCACCTACTTTGAGCAGTCACAGCTGGATGATTGGCAGGCACGCAAGCTATATTGCTTATACAAAGCGGCTCAATTCGATGCCTTCAAAGCCAATAGGGACGCGTTTTCCCATGCCACATCAAATAACTCACCATTTATCGCTACGCTTTCTACACACTACAGCATTAACTTTGGCACACCAGACCCTTACAATTTTTGTAAAAATGGCTTGGATTTTGTCTACCAAAATAAAATACTGGAAGAGGATGGGCAGTTGTTAAAAGATTTACTTAATGACATTCATACAGCCGATATTGCAGAACGTAAGCAAGGTAGGTTAACCAATGGCCAACAATCGGCAGGCAACCTGTTTAAGCGCCCAGAAGCTTCTTTTCGGGCACTTGCAAGCCTTATCAAGCAAGAGTTTGTGCGGTACAAAAATAATTTTTCTAGTGCCAATTGCGAGCTGATTCTGTCATTTCCGAGTGAATTAGAATTTACCAGCTCATGGTATGTAAAAATGCAACAAGGCGGCCACTTGAATACCCACATACATGAAATAGGCTGGATAAGTGGCGCCGTCTATTTAGCTGTACCTGAGCCAGCTGCGGGCACAATCGAAGGCGCATTTGAATACGGCACGCATGGTGATGATTATCCAATTCTAGCGCCAAAAACAGTCGCAGATTTTCCTACAGCGTACATCCTGCCCAAAGCGGGCGATATAGTGTTGTTCCCCTCTTCATTATTTCACCGCACTATTCCCTACAATTCGCATCAAGAACGCATTTGTATTGCATTTGACCTGAAACCAGAGGGCAAAATAGCCCCCAAAAATAGTTATTAGTTTTATACTTAAATATGTCAAAATATTGTACGAGTTGACACTATTCGTATTATAAGTTTCGGCCTTAACAACAAAAACGTTCAAATAAAAATAAGCTTACGTAGCTTTAAGCTGGTATAAAATTGTTTTACTAATTGATTTTAATCATTATTTAATACAAATTATTTCTTATTTTTTTATCTCGCCATTTATTTTTAACTGGCTTAGTTATTGCTTAATTTTAATTCTAATTAACGATAGTAAGCCACCAATATGCTTACCTTTTGAGGATGTTTTGAATGACTGATGTACAGCTTTTTGATGACTCTTGTGTACTCAATGTTGACGACCAATCAACTAGCCGAGACATATTAACGCAAGTGATTAAAAACATTAATCCAAATATTCAAGTCATCGAAAAAAGCAATCCTGAACAAGCGCTTGAATGGGCAACCATGCATACTGCAAACTTGGTTTTTGTGGACTACCTGATGCCAGAACTGAACGGCATCGATTTTGTGCGTTTGTTAAAAACGCTACCAAATTATGAAGCCGTACCAGTGGTCATGATTACGATTCGAAAAGATACGGAAACACGCTATGCGGCCTTGGATGCAGGAGTAACAGACTTTATCAGCAAACCTGTCGACGCTTACGAATGCCAAGCACGTTGCAAAAACTTGCTCACCATGCATCAACAGCATATCGCTTTAGAAAATAGAAGTCATCTCCTAGAAAACTTGGTCAATGCTGCAACAGCAGAAATCAAATCAAGAGAAAGAGAAACACTGATGCGGCTAGCTCGCGCAGGTGAGTATAAAGATTTTGACACAGCCATGCACTTGCAGCGCATGTCTTTATATAGCCGGGCACTCGCAGAAAAGATTGGTCTTAGCAAAGAAGAGGTGGATATTATTGAGCTAGCATCTCCTTTGCATGATATTGGGAAAATTGGCATTCCTGACAGTATTTTGCTTAAAAAAGGCGCACTGAATGATGCTGAATGGAAACAAATGAAGACGCATCCGCTAATTGGCTATGAGATTTTGCAAGACAGCCCATCAAAATATCTACAAAGAGGGAGTGAGATCGCGCTGGCCCATCACGAACGTTTTGACGGTACAGGCTATCCATATTCACTCAGTGGAAAGGACATCCCTCTGTCAGCTCGCATAGTAGCCCTTGCCGATGTGTTTGACGCACTTACCAGTGTGCGCCCTTACAAAGAGGCTTGGAGCATTGATAAGGCTTTAGAATATATCAGCAACGAAAGTGGCAAACACTTTGATCCCGATTTGGTAATTGCCATGTTATCGATTCGAGGGTTGCTCGACACCATTCATGCAGAACATTCAACATCGCTACATTGATTAAACATCCATGCCAAAAGTCAGCAACATCAGAAGCGCCACAAAATTTAAGCAAACCGTTTTGCTGAT
>JAKFDL010000114.1:0-18354 GCA_036676175.1 Methylotenera sp.
TTCTACATCTCCGGCCAGTTGCTGACCGAAGACTATTACGTTTTCAACAAGCTGGCCAAGGGATTGATCGGCACTAACAATGTCGATACCAATTCACGCCTGTGCATGTCTTCCGCCGTCGCCGGCTATAAAGCGACATTGGGCGCTGATGCGCCACCAGCCTGTTATGAAGATATTGACCACACCGATTGTTTATTTATTGCGGGTAGCAATACGGCATTTGCGCACCCCATTATTTTTAGGCGGATTGAAGATGCCAAAGCCAAGAATCCGAATCTAAAAATTATTGTCGTCGATCCACGAAAAACCGATACGGCACAAATGGCTGATTTACATTTAGCCATTTTACCTGGTACCGATGTCGCCTTATTTAACGGCATGTTGCATGTGATGCTGTGGGAAGGCTTGCTGGACATGGCTTACATCAATGCGCATACCAATGGCTTTGATGCGTTGAAGGACACCGTGCGCGAATACACCCCCAAAATGGTGGCCGATATTTGCGGCATCAAGGAAAGTGACATCATCACTGCTGCCAAATGGTTTGGTAAAGGGCCCAGTCTTTCTATGTATTGCATGGGCTTAAATCAAAGCATCCACGGTACTGAAAAAAATGCAGCGCTGATTAATCTGCACCTTGCCACTGGACAGATTGGCAAGCCTGGTGCTGGACCATTCTCACTCACCGGCCAACCCAATGCCATGGGTGGACGCGAAGTCGGCGGCATGGCGAACTTGCTCTCTGCACACCGGGACTTAAATAACCCAGAACATCGCGCAGAAATCGCCAAGCTATGGGGTGTAGAGGCTGTGCCGGAAACCCCAGGCAAAACTGCAATAGAAATGTTTGACGCGGTTAAACAAGGTGACATTAAAGCCATCTGGATTGCCTGTACAAACCCTGCGCACTCTATGCCAGACTTGAATAATGTGCTGGAATCTTTAAACACTGCAGAATTAGTCGTTGTGCAGGATGCCTATAACAACACGGACACTTGTGCCTATGCAGATGTACTCCTGCCCGCCAGCACGTGGGGCGAAAAAGAAGGCACAGTCACCAACTCTGAGCGCCGCATCACACGCGTGAACCCTGCAATCGCAGCGCCGGCGGAGGCTCGCCACGATTGGGCAATCATGGTGGATTTTGCACAGCGTTTAGAGAAGCGCCTAGCCAAAAATACACAGCTATTTCCATTTAATACGACAGAAGATATTTTCAATGAGCACCGCGAAACCACACGTGGCAGAGACTTGGATATTACCGGTTTGAGCTACGCACTGCTCAACGAAAAAGGCCCGCAACAATGGCCTTTTAAACAGGGAGAATCAATAGGCTTAACACGTTTATATGCTGATGGCGTGTTTCAAAAGTCTGATGGCAAGGCGCAGTTTATCAACGCCGTGTATAAAGGCACTGCTGATAAAACCGATGCACGCCATCCACTGCATTTACTCACGGGACGTTTACGCGATCAATGGCATGGCATGAGCCGCACCGGCAATGTAGCGCAATTATTTAACCATGCAGAAGAGCCTGTCATCCACATGAGCAGCGATGATATGGTGCGCCGCAGCATTAAAAACGGTGACATTGTGAAAGTGCAAAACAAGCGTGGCAGCCTAGTGTTGCCTGTGCAAATGAGCGATGAAGTGAAACCTGCACAAACATTTATTGCCATGCACTGGGGTAGCCAATTTATGCATGGTCTAGGTGTGAATGCGCTGATGCCGCCTAATTTTGATAAAACTTCAAAACAGCCTGAGCTAAAGCACACCGCTATTAAACTTGAAAAACTTGATTTACCTTGGCGCATGACAGTCATGCGCAGTTGTCAGGATTTAACTTTACTGACTGAAGTGCGCGAATTAATGAAGCAATTTACTTATGCAAGTTGCGGATTGTTTGGACGTGAAACCGAATCCAACAAAGCAGGCCTATTGATTCTGCGCGCCGCCCACGAAACTGCACCTGAGCTTGAATTAATCAATAAAATCGATGCGATTTTAAGCATGTCAGATGACTCACCCTGCCTGAATTACAACGATGCCAAACGCGGCATTAGCAAGCGCATTTTGGTTGAAAATCATGATGGTAAAGCAGAAGTCACTGGTGTGCGATTGATGGGTGAAACACTAGCCGCGGATTGGTTAAAAGAAGTGATGACTGCTGGAAAATTTAGCGATGAAGCACAATATAAAGCCTTCAGCCGCTGGGCATTAGCGCCAATATCTGCACCACCTTCAGGCCAAACTGGGCGCGGTAAGATTGTATGTAACTGCCTGGATATTTCGCAAAACGAAATCGTAGAAAATATTCAATTGGGTGCCGATTTAATCACGCTGCAAAACAAACTTAAATGCGGCACCGAGTGCGGATCGTGCATGCCAGAATTGAAACGTTTAGTGCATACGCATTTAAAAGTCAGCGCGTAACATAGAAACGCTCATTCATCTTCTGCCTGAATATCCTGGCCACCAGCCTGTTTTTTAAGTGCTCGATACAATACAAACCCGCCAACGAGCAGTAGTAAAAATGGTCCAAACCACAGCAAGACTGTATTGCTATTCACGGGTGGACGATAAAGCACAAAATCGCCATAACGCGCAACTAAGTAGTCAATAATTTCTTGATCGCTTTTTCCAGCACGCATCTGTGTGCGAATTTCATTACGCAAGTCTGCGGCCAAAGGCGCATCAGAATCGGCCAGTGTAGAATTTTGACATACCAGGCAGCGCAACTCTTGCGACATGGCTTTCAAACGCGCTTCCAGCGCAGGGTCATCCGCGAGTGGCTTGGCCTGGCCTGCATATGCTACAGTAAAAATTTGTGTTAAAAGAAAAATTAGAATCATGAGTTTTTTCATTTGTTTGCCCTCAAACACCTAACTCTTTAAGTAGCGGCACGATTTTTGTTAGCAAAATTTCCGGTGTAAGCGGACCAATATGTTTGTAACGAATAATGCCAGCCTTATCAATTAAGTAGGTTTCTGGTACCCCATACACGCCATAGTCGATCCCTATTTTGCCATCAGGGTCAGTAATAACTTTGTTGTACGGGTTGCCCATGGCGATCAGTACCTGCTGTGATTCGGCATCGATATCTTTATAAGCCAAGCCATGCATCACGATACGCTTGGTTTGTGCCATTTCCATCAGCAATGGATGCTCTTCCCGACAGGCTACACACCAAGATGCCCATACATTCAACAGCCAGACTTGGCCTTTCATATCGGCACTGTTAAAACGCTTACCAGCCTCACCTAATATGGGCGCAGTAAATGGAGGCGCTGGTTTGCCCACCAAGGGTGACGGCACTTCACGCGGATTTAAAAATAAACCCTTGGTCAAAAATCCCACTGCCACTAAAAATAAGGCGAGCGGGATTAAAAATTTTAGCGTCCTGTTCATAATGTGAATTAAAAAGCTTCTTCAGTCTTAGCGGCCATGTTCTTATTGGCAATGCGGTAACGCTTATCCAGCAAGGCCAACAGGCCACCCAAAGCCATTATGATGCAACCTGCCCATATCCATTGTACAAACGGTTTAATATAGATACGCACACTCCAAGCACCTTTTTCCAGTGGCTCTCCCAGTGACACATATAGATCTTTAAATACACCCGGTTCAATATCTGCTTCGGTCATGGTGGCACCTTGCACTGGGTAGAAACGTTTTTCAGGATACAACAGTGCAATTTGTTTGCCATCCTCGCTCACAATGAATCTACCTTGTGACGAAGTATAGTTGGGGCCTTGAATCTTTTGTGCACCTTGAAAGGTAAAGGACAAATCACCAATTTTTGCCACATCGTTCACTTCCATGCGCAAGTCTTGTTCACTCTCGTAGCCTTTAACCAGAGTCACCCCTAACACAAATACACCTATGCCCAGATGTGCAAGCAACATGCCATAAAAAGCCAACGGTATGGCTTTGAAGTTATCAATCAAACTGCTGCCTGCGATTTGTTTGGTTTTGATTCTGTTTTGCAGCAAAATGAGCGTAGTGCTAACAATCCAAACGCCTATAAACACACCCACTGTGACCATCAGTGAAATTTTTCCCAATACAGAGGGCACCAGTAGTGCAGAGACCACGCTAATAACTGCGGCCAATTTTAGACGTGTGCCTATTTCTGGAATGCTGGCTTTTTTCCATTTAGCGAGTGGCCCTAAGCCCATCAAGAATAAACCTGGCGCCATAATAGCGACAAATACCGCATCAAAATAAGGGGGGCCGACTGATATTTTGCCGCCACCCAGTGCGTCAATTAATAGTGGATACATGGTGCCCAACAACACTGAGCCAGCTGCCACAGCCAGTACCACGTTGTTCGCCAGCAGGAAAGATTCACGCGACACCACGTCAAACTTTTCGCCCAAGCCGACATTGGGTGCGCGTAGCGCAAATAGCAACAACGCACCGCCAATGACAATCACCAAGTACAGCAAAATGAACAGACCGCGACTTGGGTCGGTGGCAAAGGCATGCACCGAGGTCAGCACGCCAGAACGTACCAAGAATGTACCCAGCAAGCTTAATGAAAACGCACAGATAGACAGCAATACAGTCCACACTTTAAATGCGCCACGCTTTTCAGTGACGGCAAGCGAGTGTATCAGTGCTGTACCCACTAACCACGGCATAAACGAGGCATTTTCGACCGCATCCCAAAACCACCAACCACCCCAGCCTAATTCGTAATAAGCCCACTTGCTACCGAATGCAATACCTAAGGTCAAAAACATCCACGCTACCGTCGTCCATGGCCTCGTCCAACGCGCCCAAGCATTATCCAGGCGCCCATCTAGCAGTGCCGCAATGGCAAAGGCAAAGGCGACAGAGAAACCCACATACCCCATGTACAGCACCGGCGGATGAAACACCATGCCAGGATCTTGCAATAGTGGGTTTAAATCACGTCCATCTAAGGCAGCAGGAATGAGCCTGTCAAATGGGTTAGACGTGAATAATATAAACGCCAAAAAGCCAACACTGACCAAGCCCATCACAGCAATTAGCCTGATTTTAAAAGTGTTAGGTAGGTTGTTTGCAAACATGGTGACGGCAATCGTCCAAATCGACAAAATAGCCACCCATAACAACATGGAGCCCTCATGCCCGCCCCACACAGCGGCTAAGCGATACATGGTAGGCAATTGCGAGTTAGAGGTAGAAGCTACATATAGCACGGAAAAATCGTTGGCATAGAACGAATACATTAAAACAGCAAATGAAATTAGAATCAGTAGCGACTGTATGCGTGCTGTAGGCACTGCTAAATTCATTAATGTCGTTTTATTTTTCCATACTCCGGCTAAAGGTAGCGTGCCTTGAACGATAGCAAAAATGAAGGCGAGGATAAGCGATAATTCGCCAATGAATGGAATCATTTAGTCACCGCTTTCGCTGCATCTTTTGCTTTTTGTAGTTTGGCAGCTTCAAGCGCAGCTGCGGCTTCGGGCGGCATGTAGTTCTCATCATGTTTAGCCAATACTTGGTCGGCCATAAATAGTCCGTCTCTATTCAGGCTACCTTCTGCCACTACACCTTTGCCTTCCTTAAATAAATCGGGAAGGATGCCTTTGTATTGCACTTGCATGGTCCTTGCTGTGTCAGTCACTTTAAACTCTACACGCAATCCATCTGGCAAGCGCTTTAAGCTACCTTCCTCTACCATGCCACCAATCCTGAAATTACCTGTTTTTGGTGCCTCACCGCTGGCCACCTGCGTAGGGGTAAAAAAGAATACCAAATTGCTTTTGAATGATTTGGTAAACAGCACCACGGCTATTACCAGCAACAATAGCCCCAACGCGATTAACGCAAATCTTTTGTGACGTGCTTTCATACTTTAAATATGCTTTCTTAAATAATGCTTTAATTAAATTGCTACAACCTATGAAATATCTTGGCGGCGCTTGTTGAGTAGCCAGACTTCAATCGCCATTGCTAAAAATGTAATGCCAAAAGACCCCCACACATAAAAGGCATAACCACCCATGGCTAAAAATTCACTCATGCTGTTCCAGTGCATATCGCTCTTCCCGTAATTACCTAAATTTTTCCCAACCGTAACTATTCTTTCCTAAATTGCAGTATTTTGTTTTCGCGCTCTGCAATCTCATTGCGTACCCGCATTAAAATCACAGCAATGCTGTATAACCAGAACCCAATCGCCATCACCAACATACCTTGCAGCATAATGGCCGCCATTGCGGGAGCTTTGGTCAGGCTGACTGATGAGCCTTGATGCAGCGTATTCCACCATTTAACTGAAAAGTAAATAATGGGCACATTGATCGCGCCGACAATTGCCAGAACTGCGCTTGCTTTATCGGCACGGTTTTTGTCATCAATCGCTGCCTGCAGCGAAAAATAACCGATGTATAAAAATAACAAAATCAGCTCAGAGGTTAAACGCGCATCCCATACCCACCATGCCCCCCACATCGGCTTACCCCACAGCGAGCCTGTCACCAGCGCCAAAAAGGTAAACATCGCACCCGTGGGTGCAATAGCTGTGGCCATCATGTACGAAAGCTTAGCGTTGAACACTAAACCCATGCCGGCGTAAAGTGCCATGAGTAAATACAGAAACATTGAAAACCAGGCAGCAGGCACATGCACGAAGATAATCCGGTAGCCTTCACCTTGTTGGAAATCTGTTGGCGCAACTAATAAACCTATGTATAAGCCATAGGCAATAAAAATGGCTGCCCCTGCTGCGCACCAAGGAATGATTTTTCCCGCCAGCGGGTAAAACGTTTTGGGTGACGCATATTTATACCAGTTAATGCTCATGTATTAATACCATTTTTGCTCTCGTTTTTGCTTCCGTTTTCAATTTTTAAATCAGCAAATAGCTTACTCTAACGCAATCTTGAGTGCTGCGGATGACGCCAGTGGTGCAAATACTAAAGCCATCGCCAGCACCGCACCTAATAAGGACAGTGCGCCATTGGGACTCATACCAACAGATATCGCATTGACTGCACCTGCGCCAAATACCAATATAGGGATATACAAAGGCAGCACCAAAATAGCGATGAGCACACCCGTACCACGTATACCTAGTGTGAGCGCAGCCCCTATGCTGCCAATCAGGCTCAACGCCAGCGTCCCCAACAACAGTGAAAGCGCTAACACCTGCAACTGATCGCCCGTTAAATTAAATTGCAGGCCAATCAGCGGCGCCACAAACACCAAGGGTAAGCCTGACAATAGCCAATGCGCCAGTATTTTCATTAGCACAATGAGTACGGTTGGCTGATTCGACAACAGGATTTGCTCTAAAGTGCCATCTGCATGGTCGCTCGCAAACATACGCGGCAGCGACAGCATGCAAGAGAGTAATGCTGTTACCCATAATACGCTGGGGGCCATCGCGTTTAATAATTTAGGATCAGACCCAGAACCCAGCGGGAACAAACTCGCAGCAATGATAAAAAAGAAAAACACCGCAGTGACATCCGACTGGCGGCGCAATGCGACTTTAATATCACGTGCCAAAATACGATACAGCACAGGAAACGTACCGATTTGTTTGCTAACTGGTAGTAACGCTTCAGCCATTAAGCATCCAGCTTGATCTGCATAAACTGTGGCACGTTTAACCTAAAGTCCTGGTGCGAAGTCATGACGACCATGCCACCCGCGTTGGCGAAGCTCTCAATTTTTTGCTTCAGCACGTCAGTCGCAGCAACATCCAAAGCTGTGAAAGGCTCATCCAAAATCCATAAGGGTAAATCTTGTAACCATAAACGCGCCAGCAGCACACGGCGCTTTTGGCCTTGTGACAGCATGCGCGTTGGCAAATGCAAGGCCTTAGCCAGCCCTAATGCTGTTAGTACTTCCACTACTTCTTGCTTTTCAACTTTTAATCCCAGCAGTGCTAGCGAAAACTGCAAGTTCTCGATCGCGGTTAAATCTTCTTTAATGCCGGGTAAATGGCCGATATACAATACATTTTTACTGTACTCTTCTGCCATGCCTTTAATATCTTCACCGCACCAACTAACGCCACCCGCATAAGGGTGCGTCAACCCGCACAGTGTGCGTAGCAAGGTAGTTTTTCCTGCACCATTTTCCCCCTGCAAATAGAGCACGGCGCCATTGTTAAGCGAAAAATCTAACTGCTTAAACAACATGCGTTCACCACGCACCACCGCTAGATTGGTGACGACTAAACTATGATTACTAACTGATGAAATCATTTGAATACAGCAAGTTGGTAGAAAAAAACACGGTTTTTAACATTGCGGCATTATGCCACATAAGACGTTGTTTACGTTGCTTTTAACGCATTCCCGGCAACTTACCGCCCATCATACTTCCCATGCCACGCATCATCTTGGCCATGCCACCTTTGCTGAACATTTTCATCATTTTTTGCGTTTCTTCAAACTGTTTTAGCAAGCGATTCACCTCTTGTACTTGTACGCCGCTGCCATCGGCAATCCGTTTTTTGCGGGTAGCTTTGATGAGCTCAGGTTTCCTGCGTTCTAGCGGTGTCATGCTATTGATAATGCCTTCAATACGTCGCAGCGATTTATCTGCATCTTCATTATTAACCTTTGCGGCCATGTTGGCCATTTGCGCAGGCATTTTATCCATCAACGCACCCATGCCACCCATTTTGCGCATTTGGCTCATCTGGCTCTTAAAATCTTCCAGATCAAACTTGCTGCCGCTTTTAATCTTATCAGCAACTTTTTTCGCCTCAGCCATATCGACATTTTTATGTGCTTGCTCAATCAAGCCCAACACGTCGCCCATGCCCAATATACGGCCCGCCATGCGGTCTGGGTAAAACGGCTCTAAGCCATCCACTTTCTCGCTGACACCAATAAACTTAATCGGCTGGCCCGTCACATGACGCACAGAAAGCGCTGCACCGCCGCGAGCATCACCATCTAATTTTGTAAGCACTACACCTGTTAATGGCAAGGTATCGCCAAATGCTTTAGCCGTATTTACTGCATCTTGGCCTTGCATGGCATCGACCACGAATAAGGTTTCGATAGGTTTAAGGTAATCATGCAGCGCTTTAATTTCCGCCATCATCGCCTCATCAATACCTAAGCGACCGGCAGTGTCAAAAATCAACACGTCATAATAATTTTTCTTGGCGAAATCGATAGCCTGCGCGGCAATATCCACTGGCTTCTGCGAGGCATTACTATCAAAGCAATCAATGTCTAACTGCTTGGCGAGTGTTTGCAACTGGGCAATCGCCGCTGGGCGATAGACATCGGCGCTAGCCAGCAGGACTTTTTTCTTTTGCTCTTTGAGTAACTTGGCTAATTTAGCCGATGTCGTGGTTTTACCAGAACCTTGTAAACCTGCCATCAAAATAATCGCAGGTGGTTGCGTGGCTAAGTTCAAGCCCACATTGGCTTTGCCCATCAACGCGGTCAGTTCATCGTTCACCACCTCAATTACCGCCTGGCCCGGGGTCAAGCTTTGCAAGACTTCTTTACCCTGCGCGCGCTCTTTTACTTTGGCTATAAAGTCTTTTACCACTGGCAACGCAACGTCGGCTTCTAATAAAGCCATGCGCACTTCACGCATTGCGTCGCTGATATTGTCCTCTGTCAGTCGCGCTTGTCCGCGTAAATTTTTGATGACGCCTTGTAAGCGGCCGGTTAGATTTTCTAGCATGTCGTGTTACCTCTTGGAATTGCATAATTTTACATGAAGCTATTAAGTTTGACGCGGTTTTGCGCCATAATCACACTTATGCATAATTTCGCGCAAACATTTATTCCGTATTTAGTCGTCGCATTCATTTACTTTGCGGTTGCGGCGGATTTCTGGCGTGGGAATAAAACCAATGCTAACAATGGCACAATCGCTTTTAAATTGCACTCGGCTATTTTAGCGCTGGGGCTGGTGTTACACGGCTGGTTGCTATATGTAGAAATGTTTTCGCAAGGCTTTAATTTGGGTTTTTACCACGCACTCTCTGCAATATTGTGGCTTACCGTGCTAATTTATTGGCTGGCTGATTTAGAACATCAACTTCACAGCCTACAAGCCTTTGTGCTACCACCCGCAGCAGTTTGTGCCTTGTTACCGGCATTTTTTGATAGCAGCTATATTTTGCCTGCGGATGCCTCTGGCCTATTTGTGGCGCACATTGGTATTGCCCTGCTGGCCTATAGTTTATTCACTTTTGCTGCCCTGCACGCGTTGCTCATGTACTTTGCCGAAGCCAGCTTGCACAACAAACCCAGCCCATTAAAGTCACTCGATTTTCCGCCTTTGATGGTGATGGAAAACTTATTGTTTAAGGTCATTGGCTTAGGCTTTGTATTACTCACAATTACCTTGCTTAGCGGTATGCTATTCAGCGAGCAGATATTTAATCAACCTCTGCAATTTAACCACAAGACAATATTTTCTATTGCAAGTTGGGTAATTTATGGCGGGTTGCTATTTGGCCGATTTAAATTTGGCTGGCGCGGTAAAAAAGCCATCCGCTGGACATTGATTGGCTTTGTATTGTTGTTGCTGGCTTATGTCGGCAGTAAATTTATACTGCAAGTCCTTCTCAATAATTAAGCTAGTAATTTGTTGGATTGTATTTACTCGCGGCTGTATTTACATATTGCACAAATGCGCCTAAGGCTTTTCTCTCAAGCACTGAAGCATGCACCTGCAATGTACCGTCTTGTGTGAATTTTTTAAAATTACGTGCGCCTAATTTCCCAGCGACACCCACCAATTTCGCCCACTCTTTATGTGCAATAGCTGTTACATCCCCTTTGGTATTTTTGGCGCTCTCCATAAATTTTACACCCACTTTTGCATCGCCAAGTGCATCTATCATCCAGCGTAACGCAATATCAGATAAGCCCGCCTCTTTATAACCACCACCGACATCGGCATGCGCACCCACAAACATAGCTTGCTGAATGCCGTCGCGCTTATCCCATAAAGTTGGCGTAAACAGCAAACGCATTTCATCTAGCGCTACCGCATGGAAACCGCGCTTTACTTTGGGATTAAGCGCATTATCAGCAAAAGCAAAGCCATCCCTAATCTCCGCACGGTTATCGTCAAACTCAAAATCCGGAATACCCAACGCACCCACGGTATCCCATACTGCAACCGCTTCAACACTGATATTTTTAATGAAGTCATCTTCATCAATACTATTTTGCAAAAAATAATTTTTAAGACTGGTAAACGCGGTCAGCATGTTCTGTAACCTATTTTTGTAGGATTTCTGCTTGATGCCTTCACGGTAGCTAAACCAAGCACGTATCGCCATATCGTAGGACTCGTCCTCGCCCTGGTTAAATTTTCTTGCTAACAAACCTTTATTGGTAATCAAGCCAGCAAGTGCCCTAGCTGTGTAAGCGCCACGGCTAAAGCCGACAATAAAAATCTTGTCGCCTTCAACATAATTTCTGGAAATAAACGTATATCCGCGCGCAATCCGCTCGATCAACCCAAAGCCAAACGCACCGCCCAACATTTGTCTCAGCTTAAAGTTAGAGTCGCCAACCCCATTGATATATTTGGAGATTTGTAGAATATACTCATCAACGATTAAGCTTTTTTCATACTCAGTGACGCGGCCAGTAAGCTCGGAGTGGTGAATTTTAGAAACATGCTTACCGGCCAGATGGGTAAACAATTTGAATACATTGGAGGGGGCTTCTGAATCATCAAGCTCATTCCCCGGCCTATTCCATGTACCGTCTGCGCAAAAAATAATATTTTTAGCCATGACTTCTCCCTGTCAATCAAACAGATGGCGTGAAGTATAGCGCGAGAAAACTAAAAACTGAACGGATTAACGCAAGCTGATTTCTGGCCAGTGATGTTGTTTGGCATGCGCAGTTAAAATTTCGTCCGCATCGACTGCAACAGGATTGGTCACTAACTGCATCAGTGGCAAATCGTTATGGGAGTCTGAGTAGAAGTAACTCGTTTCAAAATCTTGCAGATTTTTGCCGCGCTCGGCTAACCATTGGTTCAGGCGTGTCACTTTACCTGCCTGAAAACTAGGCACACCACTTACGCCACCTGTATATTCGCCATTCACCATTTCAGGGTCGCTGCCAATCAAGTGTTCAATGCCAAAAGCAGTGGCAATTGGTTTAGTCACAAAGCTATTTGTCGCCGTAATCACTATGCACAAATCGCCCGCAGCTTTATGTTTATCTACCAAGTCTTGTGCTTTCATAGTCATCATGGGACGGATGACATTTTGCATATATTTCATATGCAACTCATCCAAAAATGACTTTTTGTGTTGGCTAAGTGGCTGCAATTGAAATTTCAAAAACTCGACGATATCCAAGCTACCATTTTTGTAATCTTGGTAAAACTGCTCATTTCTATCGTGATGGGTCTTGGCATCTAACAAGCCTTCTGAGATTAAAAACAAGCTCCAGTTGTAATCGCTGTCACCTGCAAGCAAGGTGTTATCAAGGTCGAATAAGGCTAAATTTTGGCTAGTTGTTAGATTTTGGTTCATGTTATTTCTTTGTTTTCTACGGTTAAAACTAAAAATACGCCTACTAAAATCACAGCAAGCGCGACATACTCCAGCATACCCACTTGCTCACCCGCCAACCAAATGCCTAAGGCAAAAGCCACAATTGGGTTCACAAATGTATTGCTACTGGCTACCAATGGCCGCACGGTTTTTAGCAGATATTGATAAGCGCTATAGGCCACTAACGAGCCCAACACGATTAAAAACAGCATTGCGCCCCAAGATTTCAGGCTGATGTTAGCTGGCCAAGTTTCGCCCGCAAGCAGACTCCAGCCCAGCAGCACCAACCCCCCTACCAGCATTTGACAGGCCGCACCCATTAAGCCTTTTGGCATGGCTAGATGCTTACTCCAGACAGAGCCAAACGACCAACTTGCGGCTGCAAGCAACAATAATAATGCGCTGATGACGTCACCCTGCAAACTACCTTGGGTGTTCAATAACACTATGCCAACAAAACCAATGGCGATGCCTAGCCACTCACGGATTGTTATTTTATGTCCCCAAATGGAAGAAAAAATCGCCATCCAAATTGGCGCCGTGGCTATGGATAACGCCGCCACGCTAGAGGATACCGTCAACTGCACATAGCACACCGTGCCATTGCCAACGGCAGGCAGCAAAAACCCCACAATGCTTGCCCCACGCCATTCTTGTGGGCTTGGATTCGATGCGCCCATCGCCCGTAACACTAAGTACATCAACACACCTGCAATGACAAAACGCAAGCCTGCCATTAAAAATGGCGGGAAACTTTCTATGCCGAACTTAATGGCGAGGTAAGTTGAGCCCCAAATGAAGTAAGTGCAAAACAGCGCAAGCGCTATTAATATGGTTTGATTTTTTGTGTTCAAAATGAATGTTTATAGTCGCTTTTTCATTCAAAATTAATACGAGCGAAAAACAATGCTCCTCAGGCCTTATGGATATTGGCTTACAGAGCATATTATTTTAACTTTTCATCATTAATTTTTTCTTTATCTGCCAAAATTGGAAAGTATTTTCTTAATAAATGCTGCCCACCTACTGCATAAACGATAAACGCAATCCCTAAAAATGGCATTAACCAACCATACCTTCCCTCGAATGTTAATGAGCCATTAAACAGACTAATAAATGTGACAGCTGAAAAAATCGCGCCCAAGATACCTAAACAAATTCTCGCCAACATAGACATAACAATCTTCTCCATTTATAACTGCGGGTTCATTTTCTCGTCTTTAGAATAGAGTTTGTTTAAGCCATTTAAGTAGGCTTTAGCGGAAGCCACCACAATATCCGTATCAGCCCCTTGACCATTCACAATGCGCCCACCTTTAGCCAAGCGCACTGTCACCTCACCCTGTGCATCAGTACCGCTGGTGATGTTGTTGACCGAATACAATTGCAATTCTGCACCGCTAGTGACCATGCTTTCTATGGCTTTAAAAGTAGCATCTACGGGGCCACCGCCATCGGCCTCTGCGCGTTTTTCTACGCTGTTGTCAGACAAAGTAATGATAGCGTGTGGCACTTCGCCTGTTTGTGAAGCTACCTGCAAATACACTAATTTGTAATTTTCACTGGCTTCATGGACAAACTCGCCGCTCACCAAGGCGTGTAAATCCTCATCAAAAATTTCCGATTTCTTATCTGCCAAATCTTTAAAACGCGCAAAGGCTGCGTTGACAGCATCCTCGGATTCCAACTCAATGCCTAATTCTTTCAAGCGCGTCCTAAATGCGTTACGGCCTGACAACTTACCCAAGGTTAATTTATTGGCGTTCCAACCCACATCTTCTGCGCGCATAATTTCGTAGGTCTCACGATGCTTCAATACGCCGTCCTGATGAATGCCGCTTTCATGCGCAAACGCATTGGCGCCAACAATCGCCTTATTCGGCTGCACAGGGTAGCCAGTGATGGTAGAAACCAATTTACTGGTAGGCACAATTTGTGTGGTATCAATGCGCGTGGTCAAGTTAAAAATGTCGCTGCGTGTTTTAATCGCCATCACTACTTCTTCCAAGCTGGCGTTTCCTGCGCGTTCACCCAAACCATTAATCGTGCATTCTACTTGGCGCGCACCGCCCATCACTGCCGCTAAAGAATTGGCGACGGCCATGCCTAAATCGTTGTGGCAATGTGTTGACCATACGACTTTATCGCTATTTTTAACGCGCTTAATCAAGATTGACATGCGTTCACCCCAAGGTGCAGGGATACTATAACCAACAGTATCTGGCACGTTAATCGTCGTTGCTCCCGCCTCGATCACTGCATCAAACACCCGCACCAAAAAGTCGATATCTGACCTCACTGCATCTTCGGCAGAAAATTCAACATCTGGCGTATATTCCAATGCCCATTTCACGGCCTGTACTGCGCGCTCGACCACTTGGTCTTCGGTCATGCGTAACTTGTTTTCCATATGGATTTTGCTGGTAGCAATGAAAGTATGAATGCGGCCATTTTTTTCGGCATGCTGCATGGCTGGCGTAATCGCCTCTCCAGCACGGCGCACATCATTTTCACTCGCGCGTGCAAGCGAGCATACGGTCGAATTGTGGATTAAACCCGCGATAGTGTGAATGGCATCAAAATCACCAGGGCTGGCAGCAGCAAAGCCTGCTTCAATCACGTTTACACCCAATTTTTCTAGCTGGCGCGCAATACGAATTTTCTCTTCTTTGGTCATGGCGGCACCTGGGCTTTGTTCGCCATCACGCAAGGTAGTGTCAAAAATAATAATACTGTCTAATTCTGTTGGCTGGTTCATTTGTGCTGTCCTAAATCGATACGCGAATTTTACTCGCTGAAATAAGTTTCAGCGAGCGTAAAAATACTTAATTTTGGGAGTGGGAATTAGTCTGCGCGCACGCGCAGACGAAGTGCTAGTGCACGTAACAAAGCAAGGCTTAAGAATAAACCTGCCAAAAACTGAAATGCGAATGAATTCAACATAACTTTAGTATAGGGGCATTCAATTCGCTTTTCAAGCTGGGAGTGAGAATTAACTCACTATTTTTTTGTGGATTCGCGATTTTGCCCACAAATAATAACCTGATAGCGCGTATACCAAGACCACAGTAAACAACACTTCTGGTGGGCTGGATGATACTAATACAAATGCCAGCACAATGGCTAAAATTGCCACAAATGGCACGCTTTGTTTTAAATTAATATCTTTACCGCTGTAAAATTTTAAGTCAGAAACCATGCTACCGGCCGCAAATAACGTCAGCGCGGCAGCTAGCCATTTCATTTCAATGACGCCAAAAAATATCTCGCGACCTGTAACACTATACTCGTTGGCCACCCACACAAAACCTGCCAGCAATGCTGCGGCAGCCGGGCTAGGCAGGCCTTGAAAATAACGCTTGTCCTGAAACGGGTCATCTAATTTGGTATTGAACCGTGCCAAGCGCAAGGCTGCACAGGCACAATATAAAAACGCCGCTATCCAGCCTAATTTTCTCAAAGGTCCCAACGCCCATTCATACATGATTAATGCTGGTGCCACACCAAAAGACACCATATCCGACAAGCTGTCATACTCTGCCCCAAACGCGCTCGTAGTGTTGGTCATACGCGCTACGCGCCCATCCAAGCCATCTAGCACCATGGCAATAAAAATAGCGATGGCAGATTGCTCAAAGTTGCCATTCATGGCCTGCACAATGGCATAAAAGCCAGCAAACAATGAGGCTGAGGTAAATAAATTAGGCAGCAAATAAATGCCGCGCGCGCGCAAACTCTCTTGGTTGACGTTGCGTCGTGCTGGTCGCTGTTTAGGTTCTACCATAGTTTAATGCTCTGTTTAATAGAAGTAAGACTAAGTATAGCAAAACACTGAGTAAAACAAAGGCTTGTGATAATATCTCGGCTTAAAATTCACCGCTCTTATATGAAATTCACCCTACACAAACAAGACGGCCTTGCTCGCAGAGGCACAATTCACCTAGCGCATGGCAAGGTTGAAACACCCGCCTTTATGCCAGTAGGCACTTACGGCACGGTGAAGGCCATGTCACCCTTAGAGCTTAACGAAATTGACGCGCATATTGTGCTGGGCAATACCTTTCACCTGTGGTTGCGGCCGGGGTTAGAGGTGATTGCTGCACACGGTGGACTGCACAAATTTATGGGTTGGGATAAGCCGATACTTACCGATTCTGGCGGCTTTCAAGTGTTCAGTTTAGGCGCCATGCGCAAAATTAGCGAAGAAGGTGTGAAGTTTCAAAGCCCAATTAATGGTGACACCTGCTTTTTAACGCCAGAAGAATCGATGCGCATTCAAAAGATTTTAAACAGCGACATCGTGATGATTTTTGACGAATGCACACCCTTCCCTGCCACCCATAAAGAAGCGAATGATTCCATGCAACTTTCATTACGCTGGGCTAAGCGGAGCAAAGATGCGCATGCTGGCAATAGCAACGCTTTATTCGGCATCATTCAAGGCGGTATGTTTGAAGATTTACGCGATGTATCTCTAAATGGCTTGGTGGAGATTGATTTTGCAGGCTTTGCCATTGGCGGATTATCTGTGGGCGAGCCCAAAGAAGATATGCTGCGTATTTTGGCGCACACGGCGCCTAAAATGCCGCAAAATAAACCACGTTATTTAATGGGCGTTGGCACGCCAGAAGACTTAGTGGATGCAGTTTCTCAAGGTATTGACATGTTTGATTGCGTGATGCCCACCCGCAACGCGCGTAACGGCTGGCTATTTACCCAATATGGCGATATTAAAATTAAAAATGCAGGCTACAAGCACGATTTAAAACCGCTAGACAGCGATTGCAGTTGTTACACCTGCCAAAATTTTACTCGAGCCTATTTGCACCATTTGCACAAAGTAGGCGAGATTTTAGGTGCACGGCTCAACACTATTCACAATCTGCATTATTACCAAGTGCTTATGCGATGTATGCGTAGCGCGATAGAAGCGGGCGAGTTTGAAGCCTTTAAAACATCATTTAGAACCAAGCGCGCACAAATAAATGCCTAGAAAAATCTGACTTAAGCTGCTTAAATATGACTTATGCGCCAGATCAAGTACGTTTACATGTCGTAAAAAATACTTATGAATGTCGCGTCCGTGTAACTTAAACCATGTGATTAATAATATGGCTAAAAAAAGATAATATATCCAGCTGGCTAGCTCAAAACTGGCTACATGTTAATAAATACCATGCGTTTTAAGACTGCGTTGATTAATTTGTACAACACTTTTAAGTTGCGCTCGTATTTGATCTAACATTTCATATCTATGCCTAAACCGCGCACGCTTATTGCTTGGAATTTCATCATAGGGTTTTATTCTAATTTCTGTTGAAATAGCATAAAAACCATGCTGATTTAGCACGCCACTGTGGTCAATCCAAAAATTATCGTAACTACTAAATTTTACTGAATTTACTAACCAATGATTAGAGCGATGGTTAGCGTCAGATACGCCCCAGATTTCTTTTAAGCCCCATTGTGTAGCCAGCATTTTAACTATATATAACAAAAATATTTTGGGATGTAATCCATGTAAAATCTTGGTTAGCTTAACGTTTATTTCTTTGACTTCTTGTGCACCTATCCCGACTACGCCACCCCATCCTTGAACACCACCAATCGCAATTACATGGGTATCTTCATATTGAATAATGCTAAATACTAAGTGATGAATACGGTGCTCATTATAAAAGATACTAATGACCGCTTCCCCTTCACCCCTCATCCAATCAGGTCTATCAATGACGACTCTAAGATTCTCATACTCATCATTAAACTTTATTAAATCAAAATATTCGTTTGAAGCCAAATCAAGTAAGCGTGCGAAGCCATCAACCGCCCGATAATGTTGTTCA
>JAKFDL010000115.1:0-18356 GCA_036676175.1 Methylotenera sp.
GTGGGCCCTATTTTGTAGCCTCTTAACCACTCTCTTTTCAAAGTTAAAGTGTTTTTTTAAACAAACATATGCTACTTAAAAACCGCAATAAAAAAGCCAGTTAACTGGCTTTTTTACTAATATTTTTTTACATCTTCATTAATTCCCTAATGTCTTTTTCAGGAAGTGTTATATCTAGTTCATTTAGCGTTTCACCTTTTACAAACAAACACAAAACAGCCACTATACCTTCTACCACAGCTATGAATGCTGCACATAAAACATAGGTTAAACTCATGTTGCCAGCATTAAACGCTGTAATAATTTGTGGCATTACTAACACAAATGCTACCGCATAGCCTATAAATCTGATCGTCCTTCTCATAGAACCTCTCTTGCAATTGATTGATTTAACACGTAAATGCAAATTTAGCCATGCAAATCATGGGGGAATTAGCATAATTGTCTAATGCATATGAGTGTGTCTGTTCGGTAGGACTCTTATAGAAACAACTTAATGATCGAGTTCCACGATAAGTTAGATTAACCTAGGTGCAGGCTCACGCACCCAATATCTAGGTGGAGCTAACTGTGGAGTTGATTGGCTTAGTCAGTATCTGCTTTCAGCCATGTCAAATAATCATCTTGGATCAGAACTACAATTGATCTTTTCTCGTCTCCACGCCCGTGGAAATGCTTCATTACTTCATGGCCAAGCGTGTTTTTTCAAGTCTGATGAAATTGATACACTTTTAGCGCTAAGTCTTAATTTCATCCTCATTATTCTTTTCCTTATCTTCAACCCAATCTGCTAAACCACCCAAGCCACCTAATAGCATGATTGCTCCTACATAAAAAAGCACAGTTTTTACTGCTTGGTCTTGAAAGATAGTGTCTAACATGGATGGAAAGATAAATGCAAAGGCAAGACCTAAACCTAATGAGATAAAAAGGATTTTCATGTTTGAACCCCTTACTAATCATTGTTAAATGTTATTAACTATTGGTAGTCTCTATACAAAAAAACATGTATAGGTTTTTAATGTACGCTTTTTTATATTAGCTTAATGTGCGCAAGGTAACATTAGCTAATAAATATTTTCCGTTGTAATGCTTACTATTATGCGACGTAAATAGTGAGAGTGCTCTAACTTCCCTTTACCATTACTACAATAAAAAAACCCCTATTCGGGGCTTTTTTATAATATCTATGTATACAAGGTTATTTAGCAGTGCCGCCGGTTCCTGTCCCAGCACCACTAGTAGCATCTCCTGTGCCGGTGCTCTCTGGATCAGTAGCACCAGTTCCTGTGCCAGCGCCACTGGTAGCATCTCCTGTACCAGCAACATCTTTCTCAGTACTAGTAGCTCCAGTATTAGTGCCAGCATGAGGTTTTGGCCCCGCACATCCTACACAAAAGACGATAGTCAATAATGCTAAGATTTTCCAAACATTGAATTTTTCCATGAGAAAACTCCTTTTAATAACGTTTAAACGATATTAAGGTTATGCGCTACTGGAAACCTTGTATGTACGATAGCGCGCATAGTGAATTTATCGCAGAGATAAATTTAGGGAGAAATATTTCATCAAACCCAAGCCACCAAGTATGCGAGATAATTAAAGATGTAGCTAAGCCAAATATTTCTCTCGGCTTATTAAATCAAGCACTTACCTATTGTTGAAAAAAGCAATATTCATGACACGGTCGTTTACAAACGTCAGTTCAGTTTGTTTATAGGTACGTTTTGGATCATATTTGACAATATTGCTGTAGTACCACATCTCAACCTTAACTGGCTTGTTTTTCTTGTCATCTAAATTTTTACCTGTAACCGCTGCCGCGTTGGTTGGTTTAACAGATAGTTGTGTTTTTGTTGGCTTACCTAATTTATCAGTAATGACTTTTTTTGACTTACCGCTGAAATTGGTGATGAATTCGTCCTCTGTGTAGGTTTTACCTGCTGCAAAAGTTTGGCCAGCGGCAAGCATGCCCAAAACAACGCTTCCTAATAAAATTTTCTTGATGGTAACTAAATTGCTGAGCATTTTGTATCCTTATACCTATTAAATAAATAATTACATGATTTAACGCGTTCTGGCGCGTTTTGTTGACCTGGCCTATATTCAGCTATCAACTAAAGTTTAATTTTAAGCCATCAAACCCCACGAATACGTTTTTTTGTGGTGCGCTTAATAGCATATTTGTAAGCGTTGCGTATTCTAATTCATGTGTCATATGAATCATATAGCTTTGTTTTGCATTGATACGACCTATGTATGCAAGGCTTTGTTCAATGTTTATATGTGTGGGATGCGCAGTTTCGCGTAAACAGTCTATCAATAAAAGATCTAAATCCTGCAGCAAACCAAACGAAGCCTCTGGAATTTGAGATACGTCTGTCATATATGCCATATTGCCAATGCGATAGCCAAAAATTTGGCTTTTACCATGCTGTACAGGTATTGGTGTTACATCCACACCAAACAATTTAAAGGGTGCGGACACAGCTTCAATACGTAGCACAGGCAAATCCCAATAACTTGCTAATGGCTCACGCAGCGTATAACCAAATTTTTGGCTGATATGCGAAACTGCATCATCTTTGGCGTACAAGGGAATTTGGCTGCGCTGAATTTGGCAAAATGCTCGCAAATCATCTATACCATGCAAATGATCGGCATGCGTGTGCGTGTAAAGCACGCCATCAACCCGCTTAATGTTTTCACGCAAAGCCTGGTTACGCAAATCTGGACCAGTATCGATGAGTATATTTTCACCTGAATCTAGCGTAATTAAGCTGGAACAACGCGTGCGTTTGTTATGTGAATCAGTCGATACACAAGTTGCACAGCCACAGCCTACCACTGGCGTGCCTGCGCTGGAGCCTACGCCTAGCATGGTGAGTTGCATTATTGGACTGGCACTGCGTGCTTGAATAGGCTGAAAAAGTTATGTGTTGTTGCTTGCATCACTTCCTCTAAACTAATACCGCGCAAATTGGCAATTTCTTGCGCCACATATTTTACATAGGCTGGCTGATTGGTTTTGCCTCGAAATGGCACCGGCGCTAAGTAGGGCGAATCGGTTTCGACTAATATTTTATTTAATGGAATTGCTTGCGCCACTTCTTTGATTTGTGTCGCATTTTTAAAAGTGACGATACCCGAAAACGAGATATAAAAGCCCATTTCAATCGCAGCCAGAGCCACCTCTAAATTCTCGGTAAAGCAGTGCATCACCCCGCCCACTTTGTTGGCGCCCTCCTCACTCATAATGCGCAATGTATCTTCTGCAGCACTACGTGTATGAATAATCAAAGGCTTTCCCGCTAAAACAGCGGCACGAATATGTGTGCGGAAGCGCTCACGTTGCCATTCTAAATCACCCGTCAAACGAAAATAATCCAACCCTGTTTCACCAATTGCGACTATTTTTGGGTGTTGGGCCAAGCTAATAAGCGCTTCGACGCTAGGCTCTTCAATATCTTCGTAGTCTGGGTGCACGCCGACGGATGCATAGAAGTTTTCATACTGCTCAGCCAAACTGAGCACCTCGGGGAATTTATCCAAGGTAACAGAGACGCACAAGGCATGGCCAACCTCTGATTGTTGCATCAGTTGACGAACTGCGTGCATGTTGTCAGTAAACTCGGAAAAATTAAGGTGGCAATGTGAATCAACTAACATCATATTTTGGCTACAGTGATAAATAATATATCCCCTGGAAGGCTTATGAATATTGGCTCTCAGGGAAATTTGATAGATGCTTACATGGTATGCGTCGCACGATTGGTTTTTAGTGCACCGCCCAATAAGTTTTCGATCTTGTTTTTGACTTCTAAGCCGCCGTCTTTTTCACTAAATTGCACGCCGATGCCTTGTGGCCGATTAGCTTGGGGCGAAGGCATAATCCAAATCACTTTGCCTACTACTTTCAACTTCATCGGGTCATCCACCAAGCTTAGCAACATGAATACTTCTTCACCAATTTTAAAGTTTTTGTTGGTGGGGATAAACAAGCCACCACCTTTTACATAAGGCATATATGCAGCATATAGCGCAGACTTTTCTTTAATAGCTAGAGAAAGCACGCCAGGCTTATTGCTTGCGTCTTTGATTTGGTCTGTATTGACTTGCATGTTCATGTGAGCTGATGGCCTTATTTAATCTGTATCAATCTTTAAGTAGCTATGAAACCTTTTAAAATACATGTCTTAATTGGGCTAGATGGCTTTAAATAATTGCACGTATTGCAACAATAAACTTTCTAATTGCGCCTCGTTACTCAGTGGATGATTCGCCGTTTTCTTTGCTTCCTGCAACTTATCTTGGAACCCTAATAATAAGCGCAAGTTTACGCTTTTAGCCAATGCTTGCAAAGTGTTTATCTGCTGGACGTGATAACGCAGCACCTGCGCCAGCTTGTAGGCTTGTATATCAAACACCCATTTTTGCAGCGTTTCGATGGCGCGTTCCATACCCAAGGTTAGAAACAAGGGTGCGCAAGCAAAAGGGTCTAATCTTTCTCCAAGCGCAAGATTTTTAAGCAAGACTGCGCTTGATTCGCCTTCTTCCGCAATCTGCAATGCTAATAAGGGCGCACCACCCGCCAAATCCAATACATTCCCTGCATTGTTTATTTGCTGTGCGGCTAACCAGGCAAGCGCATCTTCCCTGTTGGGTAGCGGCATATCAATGGCCTGGCAGCGGCTGGTAATGGTGGCTAGTAAACGTTGCGGCTGGCTGGATACCAGTAAAAACAAGGTTTTTGCAGGTGGCTCTTCTAGCACTTTTAGTAATGCATTGGCTGATGCGCTGTTAAGCATGTCGGCAGGTGAAATGATAATGACGCGGTACCCATTGACTTGATGGCTAGAAAGCGTTAAATAATCAAGCAGTTGGCGAATTTTAGCTACTGCGATTTGGGTTTTTTTAGTAGTTTTTTTCTTGATTACTTCTTCTGCGTCATCACTGTCTTCTGGACCAATCAGCATAAAATCTGGGTGGGTGCCTTCAGCAAACCAACTGCAGCTTTGGCAATTGTTACAAGCTTGCTGTTGACTGCTCGCTTGCTGGCACAAAATGGCTTTAGCCACATCGAATGCAAAGCCTTGCTTACCAGTGCCGCTACGACCCCTAAGCAACATAGCATGCGGCATTTTTGCGCCCTGCTGCATCATGTGCTGCCACTGTTTGTTTTGCCAAGAATACATTTAAATTACCATATATATCATATGATTGAAATGATATTTTCAACTAATACTTTAACCTTGTCTAAGGCTTGATTCGCATTCACAATACGGAAACGCCCTGGATTTTCTTCTGCGCGCATTAAATATGCTGATCGTAATTTCTCAAAAAATTGTGCGTTCTCACGTTCGAATTTATCAGGCTCGCGTGCACTTGCCAGTCTTTTCATGCTAATTTCTACCGGCACATCAAAAAGTAGCGTCAAATCTGGCTGCAGTTTGCCTTGGACCCACTTCTCCAATTGTTTAATCTTGTTAGCTGGAACACCTTTTGCACCAGACTGGTAAGCAAAAGTTGCATCTGTAAAACGATCAGATAGCACATAAGCGCCTCGCTTTAAGGCGGGCTCGATCACCGCGTTAATGTGTTCACGCCGTGCTGCAAACATCAATAGGGTTTCGGTTTCCACATGCATCGCGTCATGTAATAACAAAGCGCGCAATTGCTCGCCAAGCCTTGTTCCGCCTGGCTCTCGCGTAGAGACCACCTCAATACCACGCGCTTTGAGCGTCTCAACAATAGTAGGAATATGCGTACTTTTCCCCGCACCATCCATGCCTTCTAATGTGATAAATTTACCGCGTTTTTTAGATGTTGTTACCATTACGCTGGGGTTTCATTCAAAACTAAGGTTTCCATTAAATTAAGCCCCATTTTATTTTGTTATTTTAAGCTGATATTTTGCCACAGCACGGTTATGCTCTATCAGTGAGTTGCTAAATACATGACTGCCATCGCCTTTGCCGACAAAATACAACGCCTTGGTTTTTGCAGGGTGCAATGCTGCTTCAATAGCAGCCAAACCCGGCATGGCGATGGGCGTTGGTGGCAAGCCCGCCCGTGTATAAGTGTTGTAGGCTGTGTCGGTGATTAAATCTTTGCGACGGATATTTCCGTTATAACTGTCGCCCATGCCATAAATTACCGTTGGGTCAGTTTGCAGGCGCATGCCGATGCGCAAACGGTTTAAAAATACGCCTGCAATCATTGGGCGCTCACTCGCCTTCCCTGTTTCTTTTTCGATAATCGACGCCATAATTAAGGCTTCATAACTGTTTTTGTAAGGCAGGTTCGGTGCACGATTCGCCCAAGCCACTTTAAGCTTGGCCTGCATGCTATCGTAAGCGCGTTTTAGCAATACGGTGTCTGCGGTATTACGGTCAAAATAGAAAGTATCAGGGAAAAACAGGCCTTCAGCGTGTGGTTCACTATTACCAATCATGTGCATGATTTCAGCATCTGTCAGCCCTTGAATCGTGCTCTTTACGGCATCGTTGTTGGCCAGCTTGATGCGCATTTGCTTAAAAGTTTTACCTTCAATAAAAACAATACTGCCTTGTGTCGATTTTCCATGGTTTAGCGACAGCATGAGTTGGTAAGGCGACACATTTTTATTAAGTGTGTAGTCACCGGCCTGTAAATAAGACTCTTTGCCGAGCACGCGCGCCAAAATGATAAAGGGCAAAGCATTAGAAATGACGTGCTGTTGAACTAGCTGGTTAGCAATGCTTGTTAAGCTGCTATTTGGTTGAATGGTGATTTCTTGCGCTTGTGGGCTTAAATTGAGCGGAGTTTTAGCATAGATATAGAGTAATGCGCCTAAGCCTAGCAATATGATAAAGCCTGTTAACAACGCATATTTAATTAGCCGTAACATGTTTATAATGCCCTAAGAGCCGCGCGAATATTGGCCGATAGATCGCCTGTTTTAATACTTTGTTGAGTATCGGTGGCCTGCACTGCTTTTACTTGCCATGCGCCGTAGAGGCTGTTGCAAATCACCACTTCGTCTGCCTGGTACAACTTTTCTAAATTAAATGTTTCCACTGCGGGTTTTAATGAAAGTGTTGGTGCAAGCTCAATAATACGTTGACGCGTAATGCCAGCAACACCGCATTGCTGCAAGTCTGGTGTTATTAATGCATCACCAAAACGCGCAAAAATATTGGCTGCTGTACACTCAATCACGTTGTCATGCATATCGAGCATAATGCCTTCAGCGATGTCAGGATTGTGCCACTCCATACGCGCTAATACGTTTTCCAGACGGTTGAGGTGTTTGATACCTGCTAACTTGGGTTGCGCTGCCAAACGCGTTTCGCACACAGTTAAAGTAACTCCTTCGCTAAACCGGCTTTCTGGGTAATCTGGCATATCGGATTTCAATACAACGCGCATCGGCGCGGTAATGGCGGGCGGCGTATAGCCACGATTACCCTCTCCACGGGTGATGATGATTTTAGCTACTGTCGGATGGTATTCAGTTTCAGAGTCAGCTAAAAATAGTTGTGATAAATCGCTCATCAACAATTCCGCACTAGGGCAGACAATATTAATTGCAGCGCAATCAGCCACCAGTTTTTGGTAATGCTGTGGCCAATGCTGCGGCAATCCACCGACAATCTTAATCGTACGAAACACGCCATCGCCATAAGCAAAGCCACGATCAAACGGCGAGATAGCCTGGTTAAAACTGCCGTTTACAAGATATAAATGCGTATGCGCCATGAGCTAGCATTAAACCATAGGCCACGCGTTTTAAAAAGCCAGCCGCAATAGTTTTGGTAATAAAAAAGCCTGCGAGAGCAGGCTTATAAAATAGCGAATGGTGAAAACTTATATCTTTTTAAAGACCAGGCTGCCATTTGTTCCACCAAAGCCAAAGTTATTCTTAAGTGCGTAGTTTATTTTTAAGTCACGTGCCGTGTTGGCGCAATAATCCAAATCACACTCCGGGTCTTGGTTGAAAATATTGATTGTTGGTGGAGAGATTTGATTGTAAATAGATAGCACGGTAAATACCGACTCTAATCCGCCAGCGCCACCTAGTAAGTGGCCAGTCATCGATTTCGTTGAGTTCACTACCAATTTATAAGCATGATCACCAAACGTCGCTTTAATAGCGTTAGTTTCGTTGGCGTCACCCAAAGGAGTCGAAGTCCCGTGCGCGTTCATAAACTGTACATCGCTCGGATTGATGCCCGCATTTTTTAATGCATTGACCATTGAACGACGTGGGCCGTCCATATTCGGTGCCGTCATATGATAGGCATCCGCACTCATACCATAACCAGACAGCTCAGCGTAAATACGTGCGCCGCGCGCTTTTGCGTGCTCATATTCTTCTAGCACCAACACGCCTGCGCCCTCGCCTATCACAAAACCGTCTCGGTCTTTATCCCAGGGGCGGCTAGCAGTTGCTGGGTCGTCATTGCGGTTTGATAATGCGCGTGCAGAAGCAAAACCGCCGACAGATAGCTCGGTAATTGCGGCTTCGGCCCCGCCTGCGACCATCACATCGGCATCGCCGTATTCAATCATACGTGCTGCATCGCCAATTGAGTGTGTACCTGTGGTACAAGCGGTGACGATTGCCACATTCGGCCCCTTTAAGCCAAACATAATGCTTAAATTGCCAGAAATCATATTAATAATCGTGCCAGGGATGAAAAACGGCGAGATTTTACGTGGTCCGCCGTCATCATAATTATCGTTAGTAGACTCAATAAGACCCAAACCGCCAATCCCTGAGCCAATCGAAACGCCAATACGTTCCGCATTTTGCTCGGTGACTTCTATACCAGAGTCTTTAAATGCCTCAATGCCAGCTGCTAAGCCATACTGAATAAAGGTATCCATGCGGCGCGCATCTTTAGCAGACAAAAAGTCTTCTACATTAAAGTTTTTTACCTCACCGGCAATTTGACTAGAAAAAGCGCTAGGGTCAAATTTAGTGATGCGGGTAATGCCAGATTGGCCTTTGATGAGGTTTGCCCAAGCGTTTTGTGTGCCGATACCAACTGGCGACACCACGCCCAAGCCTGTAATTACAACTCTGCGTTTAGCGGTCATTTTATGAGCTATATATGTGAACGAGACAATAGAATTCAGCCCTCTAGTGAGGGCTGAGGGATGAATTATTTAAGGTTAGTATTGATGTAATCAATGGCTAATTGTACGGTGGTGATTTTTTCTGCTTCTTCATCTGGAATCTCGCAGTCAAATTCTTCTTCAAGCGCCATCACCAACTCTACAGTGTCGAGTGAGTCAGCACCTAAATCATCAACAAATGATGATGCATTTTTAACATCCGCTTCATTTGCGCCTAGTTGTTCAGCCACAATTTTTTTAACACGTTGTTCGATGTCAGACATCTATTTACCCCTTTAATTAAAAATAGCTCTTTCAGCTAAGTGCGTATTCTAGCAAAACTATGCCCAAATACAAAAGTTGTTATAAAAATACTTATAAAAAATCTAAAATGTTTTAAGCTTCAAATGTTAAGCGCAGTACATGCCACCGTTCACATGTATCGTCTCGCCGGTAATATAAGCCGCACTAGGGCTGGCCAGAAAAGCCACAGTTGCTGCAATTTCATTCGGATTCCCCAGCCTGCCAAGTGGTACATTTTCCAGCATTTTAGTCTTGATCGCCTCTGGCAACTCAGCCGTCATGTCGGTATCAATAAAGCCTGGCGCCACACAGTTCACTGTAATGTTGCGGCTGCCTACTTCCGCTGCCAGCGACTTTGTAAAACCTGCCATGCCCGCTTTGGCCGCAGCGTAATTGGTTTGGCCAGCATTGCCCATATGGCCAACCACGCTAGAAATACTAATAATGCGGCCTGTGCGTGCTTTCATCATTGGGCGTAATACAGCTTGGCTCATCCTGTAAACCGAAGTTAAGTTGGTTGAGATGACCGCATCCCAATCTTCAGCTTTCATGCGCATCAACAAAGTATCGCGTGTAATACCAGCGTTATTCACTAAAATAGTCACTTCGCCAAATTTGCTGGCGATTTCTGCTAAAACTGTTTCAATTTGTGCGACATCATTCACATCTAGCGCAATACCCATACCTGAAATACCTGCGGCTTTTAGACTAGCGTTGATATTGTTTGCACCGCCTGTTGAAGTGGCGGTACCGATGACGATTGCGCCTTGCTTACCTAACTCTAGCGCAATGGCTGCGCCTATACCACGGCTAGCGCCTGTAATTAATGCAACTTGGTTAGTGAGATATGACATGAAATAAACCTTTTAAATAATTGATTTAATTGTATTTAATATTCGTTAATTAATTATTAGTTTTTATAAATTCTGAAATCGCTTCGTTACTGGTCAATGCCGCACATGGCAATTCAGCCACGATCCTCTTCGTTAAACCAGCCAGCACTTTGCCTGGACCACACTCTGCTGCATTTGTGATGCCTTGTGCATAAACTGCTTGTACCGTTTCTACCCAGCGCACAGGCGAATACAACTGGCGCACTAAGGCGTCTTTTATTTTTTCGCTATCCCTGAATGCGAGTACGTCAGCGTTATGCAACACCGGGATTGCTGGTGCAATGATAGCTACACTTATCAGGTATTCCGCCAGCTTGTTTGCTGCAGGCCTCATTAATGCACAATGCGAAGGCACGCTCACAGGCAGTGGCAAAGCACGCTTGGCGCCCTTAGCCTTGGCAATCTCCATACCCCGTTCCACCGCAGCTTTATTACCCGCTATGACTACTTGGCCAGGTGAGTTCAAGTTGACAGCCTCGCACACTTCGTTTTGTGCCGCTTCGGCGCACACTGCACGCACTACGTCGTCATCCAACCCTAATATGGCCGCCATGGCGCCAATGCCTTCTGGCACGGCAGATTGCATTACTTCGGCACGATATTTTACCAATGGCAACGCATCTGCAAAACTTAACGCATTCGCGGCCACTAATGCCGTATATTCACCCAGGCTGTGACCCGCATGGATATTGGCTTGCAGGCCACCTTCTTGGATGTAAGCACGATAAGTGGCAATGCCTGCCGTTAGCATCAGTGGTTGCGTGTGCTGCGTTTGATTCAGCAGCTCGTTCGGCTCAGTCGCCATCGACCAAAAATCAGTTTTTAAGATGTCAGACGCTTCAACAAAGGTTTGTTTGATGATAGGGTTATCACCGAAACCAGTCATCATGCCGACTGATTGTGAACCTTGACCTGGAAAGAAAAATGCAAATTTACCCATATTTTTAGAACCTATTTAATACTTAAAAAGCATTACACTAATATTTGATTAGGGCGCTGCCCCAGGTAAAGCCGCCACCAAATGCTTCCATCAGGATCACATCACCTTGCTTGATGCGGCCATCGCGCACCGCAACATCCAGCGCCAACGGGATAGATGCAGCCGAAGTGTTACCATGTTTATCCACGGTGACGACCACTTTATCCATGCTCATATCAAGCTTTTTAGCGGTGGCTTGCAAAATACGAATGTTAGCTTGATGCGGCACTAGCCAATCAATGTCGCTTTTTTGCATACCGTTGGCAGCGAGTGTCTCATCGACAATTTGGTCTAGCGTATTCACCGCCATTTTAAATACTGCATTGCCTTCCATCGTAATCGTGTCAAAACCCGTTTCACTACGCGGCACATGCAGCATATGTTCATAATTGCCATCAGCGTGCAAGTGCGTTGAAATGATACCTTGCTCCAAAGAAGCTTGTAAAATAATAGCGCCTGCGCCATCACCCCAAAGAATACAGTTGCTTCTATCGGTATAATCGACAATACGAGAAAAAGTCTCCGCACCTAACACCAGTGCACATTTGGCGGCACCTGCCTTAATAAAGTTGTCAGCTGTCGCCAATGCATAGACAAAACCGCTGCACACCGCTTGCACATCAAATGCTGGGCAACCTGCAATGCCTAACTTGCGTTGTAACATGGTCGCCACGCTGGGGAACACTTTGTCGGGTGTAGTCGTCGCCACGATAATCAAATCAATATCGTCTACCGTGATGCCTGCACTGGTAATGGCTTTTTTAGCAGCTTCGTAGGCCAAATCACTGGTGTATTCACCTTCTGCGGCAAGATGGCGCTCGCGGATGCCAGTCCGTGTAAAAATCCACTCGTCGGTAGTATCCACCATGGTTTCTAAATCTTTATTGGTGAGGATTTTTTCTGGCAAGTAGCTGCCTGTACCCGCTATTTTTGAGTAAATCTTATTCGACATTAAGCAACCTCTTCCAGCACATTTACCGCCACCGGCTGTAAATGCTCAATCTCTAGCTGTTGCGTAATGCGATTGAGCACGCCACTACGCGCCTCTTCAATCGCTACCTGGATGGCATGCAAAAAGGCGATACGATCTGCCCCTCCGTGACTTTTAACCACAATACCGCGCAAGCCTAAAAAACTAGCGCCGTTGTAAAGGCGAGGATCTAAACGCTTTTTAAACGCTTTAAGCACCGGCATAGCGCCTAGCGCCATGATTTTAGTCAGCCAGTTACGTTTAAATTCCTGCGTTAAAAATTTGCCCATCATGTGTGCCAAACCTTCGGTGGTTTTGAGTGAAACATTACCCACAAAGCCATCGCATACCACTAAATCCGTGGTGCCTTTGAAAATATCATCGCCCTCTACGTTGCCATAAAAGTTGAGATGGCTGGCACGCAGCAATTCGGCCGCTTGCTTTACCACTTCATTGCCTTTAATGTCCTCAGAGCCAATGTTCAGGAGACCTACAGTCGGGTTGGGCTTGTGTTCTACGCAACTTACTAGCATGGCACCCATCACCGCAAATTGCAATAAATGCTCGGCAGTGCAATCCGCATTTGCACCAAGATCCAGCATATAGGTATTGCCTTTTTCAGAGGGCAATGCCGAGGCAATCGCTGGTCGATCAATGCCCGGTAAAGTTTTTAGCACAAAGCGCGCTGTAGCCATCAAGGCACCAGTATTGCCCGCGCTGACACAGGCGTTAGCCTCGCCAGATTTGACTAGATTAATTGAAACACGCATGCTGGAATTTTTTTTATTTTTTAGCGCACTTTGTGGCGATTCATCCATCAACACCACTTCAGTGGCATGATGAATGCGCAAGCGTGGGCTGGTTGTGGCTCTACGGGCTTTTAGTTCAGCCTTAATTGCATCTTCTAGCCCTACCAAAACGATGTTAAGTTGATTGTCGGCTTTAAGTGCTGCTAACGCGGCAGGAACGGTGACATGTGGGCCATGATCCCCGCCCATTGCGTCAATTGCGATTGTAATATCCATCTGGCTAATTAGATGTTTTTATGCCCTAAATGTCAATGTGAAACTGATTGCAGTTGCCACTGACATAGACATTAAAAAGCATTTATTCATGAGATATGTGTGTATTTAGACGTGCAAACGCCGCGCGAGGCGCGGCGTACATTTAAGCACCAACAAAAATTAATTACTCGCCTTTTGTCGCAACGACTTTGCGGCCACGGTAATAGCCACTTGGGCTAATATGGTGACGCAAATGTGTTTCGCCAGTTGTTGGCTCTACTGCCAAAGGCGGGTTGACTAAAAAGTCGTGCGAGCGGTGCATGCCGCGTTTAGAAGGTGACTTTTTGTTTTGTTGAACTGCCATGTAAATACTCCAAAATTTTGCTAAAACGGTGTAGCCGAAAAAAGCCACAACTAAAATTAAGCGCGCATTTTAATAGAATTGCCGAATAATGTAAATCAATAACTTAGCAATTATTATTAAAAACTTAAGTAATTATAAAGCCATACTCATTTTATTAGGCCTTTTAGTGCCGCAAATGGGTTGGGCTTATCGCCACTTTGGGTGCTGATCTTGCTGCAATCATGCGTATGGGTGGGGGCAATAGGTAAAGCCAGTAGCAACTCGTCTTCTATTAACTCACCCACATCCATTTCATGGGTGGCTTCCAACCAGTCAATCTCATCGTCTTCTTCAGCTTCACTTATTTCGGTGTTGCTGATCAGGTAATCGAAGCTTAAATTCAAATTTACCGCCATTTCATCTAAGCAGCGCTGACAAGTAACGACCAAGTTGGCTTTGATAGTTAGGTGTAGGCTAGGCTGGCGAAACTGCTTGCCTGTGCCCAACAACTCAAACTGAACTGATGATTTGTCTTTATTTGCCAGAATTTCTGCTAGGCGCGGTAGTTCGTCAACCGCCAAACGATCACTCAACTTAAGTTGGCTTTTTGCGAATTCTAAGTTGTTAATAATCAAAGATTTTTGTGTCATTTTCTGTAAATCCAACGTTTTTTTAAAGGGTTTTTAGCCGGCATCATATCCCTTACAGTGCCCATGCGTGTTATACTCTAGCGGTTTGTGGGCTAAGGCTCTTGCGTTTCTTAAGTTATTATTTCAAGGCGTTGTAATTTTAAGGCTAATGTCGTGTTTAAAAAAATTCTAGTGGCTAATCGGGGTGAAATTGCAGTGCGTATTGTACGCGCTTGCTCTGAAATGGGCATTAAGTCTGTTGCGATTTATGCCGATGCCGACCGCCATGCACTGCACGTCAAAAAAGCGGATGAGGCCTATAATTTGGGTGCTGACCCAGTTGCGGGTTATTTAAATGCACACAATATCGTCAACGTAGCCGTCGCCGCTGGTTGCGATGCGCTGCATCCCGGCTATGGATTTTTGTCAGAAAATCCTGAGCTGGCTGAAATCTGTGCGCGTCGTGGCATCAAGTTTATCGGGCCGAGTGCAGCGGTGATCCGCCAAATGGGCGATAAAATTGAAGCGCGCAAGGCGATGACTAGTGCGGGTATCCCTTGCACACCCGGTAGTGATGGCAACTTAGCCAACCTGAATGAAGCCGTAGCTTTGGCTAATAAAATTGGCTACCCAGTTATGCTGAAAGCTACTAACGGCGGCGGTGGACGCGGTATTCGTCGTTGTGATTCCGAAAAAGAGTTATTAGGCAACTATGACCGCGTTATTTCTGAAGCCAGCAAAGCTTTTGGCAAACCCGAAGTATTTTTAGAAAAATGTGTTGTCTCACCGCGCCATATTGAGGTGCAAGTAATGGCAGATAGCCAAGGTAACGTAATTCACCTGTTTGAGCGCGATTGCTCAATCCAGCGCCGCAATCAAAAACTCATCGAAATTGCCCCCTCCCCTCAGTTAAGTCAAGCGCAGCGTGATTATATTGGCGGGCTAGCCGTCAAGGCAGCGAAAGCAGTTGGCTACGAAAATGCGGGTACGGTCGAGTTCTTACTCGATTCAAACAATACTTTCTACTTTATGGAAATGAATACCCGTTTACAGGTAGAACATACTGTAACCGAGACTATTACCGGCGTGGATATCGTACAACAGCAAATTCGCATTGCCTATGGCCTGCCGTTGCAGTACAAGCAAAGTGAAATCACTTTTCGTGGCTTTGCCATGGAATACCGCATCAATGCGGAAGACCCTAAAAATGACTTTTTGCCGAGCTTTGGCAAAATTACCCGCTATTACTCTCCTGGTGGTCCAGGCGTGCGCATGGACGCGGCCATTTACTCGGGCTATGTGATTCCACCTTATTACGATTCCATGTGTGCCAAGCTTACGGTGTGGGCCCTAGATTGGGAGGGCGTGGTTGAGCGTGGTCGCCGTGCGTTAGGGGACATGGTGGTGTATGGCGTTAAAACAACGATTCCGTATTACCAGGAAATCATGAAGCACCCCGATTTTAAAAATGCCAACTTTAATACCAGCTTTGTCGAGAGTCATCCAGAGCTGACCAACTATGCAACAGAGCTACCGCCTGAATTGATTGCAGCTGCTATTTCGGCAGCGATTGCAGCGCATGAAGGTATTTAGCATGTTATTAAACATTCAGCATTTAACACCCAGCAATTTTCATAAAGAAATAAAATTATGAGCAAAATACACGTTACAGAACTGGTTTTACGCGACGGACATCAATCGTTAATTGCAACGAGATTGCGCACCGAAGACATGTTGCCCATCTGCGCCAAGCTTGATGCTATTGGGTTTTGGTCAATAGAGGCTTGGGGCGGCGCCACCTTTGATGCTTGCGTCAGGTTCTTAAAAGAAGACCCTTGGGAGCGCTTAACTAAACTGCGCAAAGCACTCCCTAACAGTCAAATTAACATGTTATTACGCGGCCAGAACTTGCTGGGTTACCGCCATTATTCGGATGACGTTGTGCATGCCTTTGTGCAGAAATCTGCCGATAACGGCGTGGATGTGTTCCGCGTGTTTGATGCACTTAACGATGTGCGCAACTTGCGCGAAGCCATTAAGGCCGTTAAAAAAGTGAACAAGCATGCCATCGGCACACTTTCATACACCACCAGCCCAGTGCACGATATTGATTACTTTGTCGCCATGGCCAAGCAACTGGAAGAGATTGGTGCCGATAGCATTGGTATTAAAGACATGGCCAGCTTGCTGACACCTACTGCTGCAGGCGATTTGGTCAAAGCACTTAAATCTGCTGTTAGCTTACCGATTCATGTACACAGCCACGCCACTTCTGGTTTTGCCAGTATCGCGCTAATGAAAGCGGTTGAAAATGGTGCATCAATCATTGACACCTGTAACTCCTCATTTGCCGAGGGCGCCAGCCACCCTTCTACCGAAAGCATGGTCGCCGCCCTTCAAGGCACTGAATACGACACTGGGATTGACTTAGCCAAGCTACAAGAAATCACAGCTTATTTCCGCGAAGTGCGTAAAAAATATTGGCAGTATGAAAGCGAATTTACCGGTGTGGATACGCGCGTGCTAGTCAACCAAGTACCTGGTGGCATGATTTCTAACCTATCGAATCAATTAAAAGAACAAGGCGCATTGCATCGTATGGATGAAGTGCTGCTAGAAATTCCGCGTGTACGAGAAGACTTAGGCTACCCACCACTCGTTACACCAACTTCGCAAATCGTAGGCTCACAAGCTGTGTTGAATGTGATGACAGGGTCGCGTTATAAATCAGTGACTAACGAGGTTAAAAACTACTTACTCGGCCAATATGGCCAATCGCCAGCGCCAGTAAATGCCGAAGTTAAAACTAAAGCTGTGGGCGATGCCACAGTGATTACATGCCGCCCTGCCGACTTGCTGGCGCCAGAAATGGCAAGGTTACAAGTTGAATCTGAACGCATTGCAAAATCCGAGGAAGACGTTTTAACCTACGCCATGTTTCCTGATATTGGCCAAACCTTCTTGCAAGAGCGCAATGCAGGCAGCTTAAAAGTTGAGCCACTGCAAACCAAAGAAACTGCCAATACCAGCGCGGCACGTTTTGCGCCGAACGAGTTCAACGTGACATTGCATGGTGAAACCTTCCATATCAAACTCACTGGTAGCGGTCATGCGGGTGAAGAGCAGCGTCCGTTCTACGTTTCAGTGGATGGTGTAGCCGAGGAAGTGATTGTAGAAACGCTAGACGAAATTGAAGTTTCAGCCAATGGCGCCAGCACAGGCGGCAAAAGTAGTGGCAAGAAAAAAGTTTCGACCACATCCAGTGGCCGCCCTCGTCCGCATCACTCTGGCTGTGTTACTACCGCAATGCCTGGTACTATTGTTGCAGTAAAAGTGAAAGTGGGCGATAAAGTAAAAGCCGGTGATGGCGTACTGGTGATTGAAGCAATGAAGATGGAAAACGAAATTCAAGCCTCTACCACTGGCACTGTGGTGGCTGTGCATGTGACTAAAGGCGATAACGTAACGCCAGATGAATCCTTATTGGAAGTGCAACCAGAGTAGTTTTGCCAATAGTTTCGATTGTACTTTAAGCAAAAAGCCGACAGAATGTCTTTGTCGGCTTTTTTAATACTAAAAACGAATTTCTAGCTATGAAACAAACTTTAATCTTAGCGTCATCCTCTGAGTATCGGCGCGAACTGCTACTTAAACTGCAAATTCCCTTTAGTAGCGTTTCCCCGCATGTAGATGAAACGCCGCTTGAAGGAGAAAAGCCGCAAAAAACTGCATTACGTCTTGCCCAGGTTAAAGCCAGAAAAGTGGGCAACGATTATCCGCATGCCCTCATAATAGGCTGCGATCAGGTGGCAACCTTAGATGACGAGCAACTGGGCAAGCCGCTTAATCATGTGAACGCCACCAAGCAACTGCAAAAAATGCGTGGGCGCGAAGTCACTTTTCATAGTGCATTATGTTTATACAACGCTGCCACAGGCAATATGCAAGCGGAAGTGGTGCCATATGTGGTGCGGTTCAGGCAGTTGACTGACGCACAAATTGAAAACTATCTCACCAAAGAGCAGCCTTATCACTGTGCAGGCAGCGCTAAATCTGAAGGTTTAGGGATTGCACTTATTGAACGCATGGTGGGCGAAGACCCGAATGCGTTGATCGCGGCGCAGGCCGACGG
>JAKFDL010000116.1:0-4827 GCA_036676175.1 Methylotenera sp.
ACTGCGTTCATGGCGCCATTCACATTAGCAATCAAACGCTTTTCGGGGATGAGGGTAGGATGCACGCGCAACTCAACTCCTGCATCTGTGCGTTTCGCAATTCCCAGTAATTTAATGCGATAACCCAATTCCTCTGCGTATTGGATATCGGCTTGTTGCAACTTGGTAATACCTTCGGTGTAGGCTTGCTCAAACTTCATTGGCATACCAAACGCAATCGCAGACATGATGGTTAATTTATGCGCAGCGTCAATACCTTCAACGTCAAAAGTCGGGTCGGCTTCTGCGTAGCCTAAGCGTTGCGCTTCACCCAACACATCTTTAAACGCCAAGCCTTTTTCGCGCATTTCCGTCAAAATAAAATTAGTCGTTCCGTTGATGATACCCGCCACCCACTCGATTTTATTAGCACCTAAACCTTCGCGCAGCGCTTTAATGATAGGAATGCCACCCGCCACAGCGGCCTCAAACGCCACAATGACATTTTTTTTCTGTGCAGCCGCGAAAATCTCATTACCATGCAAAGCCAGCAGCGCTTTATTGGCAGTAACCACGTGTTTGCCATTTTCGATGGCTTTAAGCACTAACTCTTTACTCAGCGTGTAGCCACCAATTAACTCTACAACAACGTCTACATTTGGATTATTCACCACTGCAAATGCGTCGTTGGTCACGTCCACGCTGCCACCCGTGACTGTTTTAGCGTGCTCAATATTTCTATCGGCAACTTGCATCACACGAATGGATACACCCGTGCGGCGCGTAATTTCAGCCGCATTGCGTGTTAATACGGCGTAAGTACCTCCGCCAACGGTGCCAATGCCCAGCAAGCCAACGCGCAGTTCTTTCGAATTATCTAGCTTCAAACTAATGCCCCATGTTTTTTTCTGTAATTTTCTAAAAATCTGGCAATGCGTTTCATCGCTTCCGTCAGGTCATCCACGTTGGGTAAAAAAACCACCCTGAAGTGATCAGTTGTTTTCCAGTTAAAGCCCGTGCCTTGTACCAGCAGCACTTTTTCTTCTAATAACAAATCTAATATAAATTGCTGGTCGTCAGCTATTGGGTAAACCTTGGGGTCTAGTTTGGGAAACAGATACATCGCCGCTTTTGGCTTGACACACGTCACACCGGGAATCGCAGTGAGCATGTCATAAGCCAAATCGCGCTGTTTACATAACCTGCCCGCAGGTGCGACCAAATCATCAATACTTTGATAACCGCCCAGCGCAGTTTGTATAGCTAATTGGCCAGGTGCATTTGCACACAAGCGCATTGAAGCGAGTATATTCAAGCCCTCAATATAATCACTAGCGTGATTTTTTTCGCCAGAAACCACCATCCAGCCTGCCCGATAACCACAAGCACGGTAATTTTTAGATAGCCCATTAAAAGTTACGAACAGCACATCCTCTGCCAGAGAAGCGATAGACGTATGTACATTTCCGTCATACAACACTTTGTCGTAGATTTCATCTGCAAAAATCACCAAATCATGATGCCGCGCTATTTCAATTATGCCCTCTAGAGTTTCACGCGGATACAAAGCACCCGTAGGATTGTTCGGATTAATCACCACAATGCCACGCGTGTTGGCGGTAATTTTTGCTTCAATGTCTTTCAAATCGGGTAGCCAGCCAGTCTCTTCGTCACACACATAATGCCGCGCAGTGCCGCCTGCCAAGGTTACTGCCGCGGTCCACAGGGGATAATCTGGCATCGGGATTAATACTTGGTCACCATTGTTCAGTAACGCTTGCATCGCCATCACGATTAATTCAGAAACGCCATTGCCGATGATAATGTCATCGACCGTCACACCTTGAATGTGCTTGCTTTGGGTTTGATGCATAATGGCTTTACGCGGCTCAAACCAGCCTTTGCTATCAGTATAGATCCCTGCTTTGCTCATATTGCGAGCAACATCTTGTACCATTTCGTCTGGCACATCCAAGCCGAATACGCCTGGATTGCCAATATTTAACTTGATAATTCGCTGGCCTTCATCTTCCATTTGGCGCGCGCGCTGCAAGACCGGACCACGAATGTCGTAGCAAACGTTAGCAAGTTTATTAGATTTAGCGAGTCGCTTAATTGTTGGTTTTTTGGCTGAAGTCATAGACCGCTAGTTTACCTTAGAATGGGCTACTCATTCAATGAAAGGCAGGCTCTAAACTGGTATAAAATAGTCGGATGAAGCTACATTTAACCACCGCAGAAAATCACAATTTAATTACCGCTTATGGCATGGGATTTGTTGATATTAATAAACAAAAATATACACAAAACTTAATTGTTATGGCTGATAGGTTAATATTGGATTGGCAAGCGACAGATTTTGCCAGTATATGCGCAGAGCACTTGGCGAAAATTGCTGAATTAAAGCCTGAAGTCGTTCTACTTGGCACGGGAGAAACACACCAATTTTTACACCCGAAACTCTATCAAACCTTGACAGCACAGGGCATTCCGTTGGAGTGCATGACTACCGCTGCAGCATGTCGCACCTACAATATCTTAATGAGTGAAGGCCGCAATGTAGCGGCAGCTTTATTAGTATAAAGATTAAAATTTAAACATGAAACGAGATGCTCCGCAGACCTCATGGATACTAGGCCGCAGGCATATAGCTTCTAGCTATTACAATCCTGCAATCTAAAAATGGCCTATTCCAAACTATCGATACCAGCCCATGCTGGCTTCCCATCTGCGCTGACGATATATTTTTTTTGATACACTTTTCTGATGAGTAGATTGACTTCTTTAAATTCTGTTAATAATTTATTGCAATCTGCTTGATTGGGCGCGCCACACCTAAACGCCATATCAACATAAACATGATCTGTGGAGCCGACGTCTATCATGCGCTTAATAACGCTAGGGTGCGCATAGTGGCCGGATTCGGTGAATGCCCATTCTAAATTAGCATATTTACCCAAACTCGACGGCTCGTTTGCCACATACCATGTACCACTGCGCTGTTGCCATCCAAAAGGCCTTGCATTGGCTTTATTGGTAACATCGCTACGCGCTTTAACCGCTTTAAATGCGGCTTCTGTAGTTGGGTAGCCAATTGCAATCACATAGGGCGAGACGATGGGTGTGCTTTTTTTATGCTTCTTCTTGTTTTTCTTTTTGGTCGCAGCATCTGCAGTTATTGCGGTTAGTGCTATTACCATACTTAAAATATAAACTATTGATTTCATATAGAAAATCCCGTGTGTATTACGTTGCTGTAAAGTCACTACAGTTGAGAAAGCCAATAAAATATCATTAACGTTGAGGGGTAAGCGTTAATTGCAAACCGTTATCGGTTACCTGAAAATCTTTTGGTGTGTAGCTAGTGCCGCCGAATGTTAAATCTTCTGGTTTAACCGTGTATAAAGTTAAACCATTTAGCATTTCGCCACCAACCGTTTTGGCCATTGCATTAAAAGCATTATTGAACTTACTATCAGCTCCTGCGAAGTTTATGTCATCAATTTTCGGTTCATCTAGTATTACTGTGTTTGTCGCGGCATCAAAGCGCAATTTACCTGAAATTCCCAGCTTGCCAGCAAAGCTTTTATCTAGCAACTGGCTATTGAGTTTGGTATCCATCGTGGTGATTATACGGCCAGAGGCTTTATCGAAAGTGACCACTGAATTTGATAAATTGATGTCGAACACGTTAAGTAGCGAAATCGGCAAAGCTAGCTTTTCATCCAGCTTTTGCGCAATTTGATCGCCTGTCACATTGAGCGTACGGTCGCCCATCATGGTCGCGCAACTGGCAAAGATTAAAGCAATTAAGCCAAGTAAAAACCTATTCATTCTCATTTTATTCATAACACGCCTTATTGTTATGGGTGCGATGACCTAAAATGGTGTTAACGCGCTTTACAGGTCTTTGGTTGATAGCGTCAATGTGGCGTTGGTGCCGCCGAAGCCGAAGCTGTTGGATAATGCGGTGGTGATTTTGACGTTATCAATGCGCTGGCGCACAATATTCAAGCCCTCTGCAGCCGGATCTAAATTATCAATATTGGCTGATGCGGCAATGAAATTATTTTCCATCATAATCAGCGTGTAGATTGCCTCATTAACTCCGGCGGCGCCTAGTGCATGGCCACTAAGTGATTTAGTAGAGGCGATTGCAGGCGATTTTCCGTAAGTGTTGTCACTAAACACCGCGCGAATGGCTTCCAGCTCTTTGGTATCACCTACCGGCGTACTGGTGCCATGTGTGTTGATGTAATCTACATGATCGATACCCTCAAGCGCCAATTTCATGCACCTGACAGCACCCTCGCCACTTGGTGCCACCATGTCGTAACCATCTGAGGTTGCGCCGTAACCTACTACTTCAGCATAGATTTTTGCACCACGTTTTTTGGCATGTTCGTACTCTTCTAACACCACAATGCCGCCACCGCCTGAAATTACAAATCCATCACGATCTGCATCATAAGTACGCGAGGCTTTGTCTGGCGTGTCGTTGTACTTAGTAGACATGGCGCCCATCGCATCAAATAGGTATGACAGGGTCCAATGTTCTTCCTCACCACCGCCAGCAAATACAATATCCTGCTTACCAAGCTGAATCTGTTCCACACCTGCACCTATACAGTGGGCACTTGTAGAGCAAGCTGAGCTAATACCGTAGTTAACACCTTTAATTTTGGCTCCTGTAGCCAAAGTTGCCACAATGCCGCTACACATCGCTTTAGTCACCATATAAGGACCAACGCGGCGGATACCCTTTTCAACCAGCACAGCATTACTTTGCTCAATGCTTTCTGTAGAAGGGCCGCCTCCACCAACAATAATGCCTGTACGTACATTCGA
>JAKFDL010000117.1:0-5184 GCA_036676175.1 Methylotenera sp.
ATGATAGGTAAGCTAAAAAAATTATCTAAAAAGTACCCCAATATTAAGCCTGTGTTATCCACTCCCAGTGACATCAAGCTGGCGGCCAATAGCCTGGATTTGGCGATTATGGTGGATGTATATCATGAACTGGAGTTTCCTTATGAAGCGATGCAAAGCGTTTGGGCAGCGCTAAAGCCGGGTGCTAAATTGGTGTTGGTGGAGTATCGGGCCGAGGATGACAAAGTGCCGATTAAAAATAGCCACAAAATGACACAGGCGCAAATCATTAAAGAGATTACAGTGCTGCCTTTTAGATGGCACAACACGATTACCAGTTTGCCTTGGCAGCATGTGGTTGTGTTTACCAGAAACTAATGGCTACATGGGTAAACTAATAGCGCCTATGTACGTTAGTTAACAGACATCAAATATTTATTTGATGACAATGTAGATTAGTCTTTTTGAAGTAAGCATGTGGGTAAAACCAATGTATTTAAATGAGGTAATAATATGTCTAATAAAATGATAGTGAGTTCAGTATTGTTAACGTTTGTATTGGGCGGTTGTGCCAATATGACAGAGACACAAAAAGGTACGGCTAAAGGTGCTGCTATTGGTGCTGGTGCTGGCGCGGTGGTGGGGGCTGTTGCAGGCAAAGGCAAAGGTGCAGCAATTGGCGCGGCAGTAGGCGCAGGCGTGGGCGCGGTGGCAGGCAATGTATGGACAAAACGTCAGATAGAGCAAAAACGCCAAATGGAAGAGGCGACTGCGGGGACAGGTGTTGCGGTGACGCAAACAGCTGATAACCGTTTGAAACTGGATATCCCAAGTGATATTTCCTTTGCGGTAGGCCGTGCAGATATTCAACCTAATTTCAGGACTGTATTAGATACGTTTGCTACCAGTTTGGCGAGTACGCCTAACAGTAATGTAACGATTATTGGCCATACCGATAGTACTGGCAGTGATGCGGTGAATAATCCTTTATCGTTAAATCGTGCCGCGAGTGTGCGTGATTACTTAGCAGCTAGAAGCGTATCTTCAAGTCGTGTAACGATTGAAGGACGCGGCTCACGTGAGCCGCTAGTCGCAAATGATACTAGTGCAAACAAAGCCAAAAATCGTCGTGTCGAGATTTATGTTGCAGAGCCGGCATCAGCAGCTGCACCAGCAAGCTGAGAATATACAGCCAATTAGAGTAAGTGTTTAAAAAAGGGGCTTAGTGCCCCTTTTATTTTCAAGAATCGCTATGTGCCTCTATCTATATTTAAGCCTGTGTAAGAATTGTCTTACAGTAGTTTCAGGGTTTACTTATGTTGATTTGGATAGCGCTACGTAAAATACGTTGACGTAGTGAACGAATTTTTTTATCAATCCAATCTAAAAGGGAAAACAAAATGAAAGTACTTAGCACATTGTTAATGTTAGCGTTTGCGGTTTCATTGAGTGCTTGTAATACTATGGAAGGTGCAGGTCAAGATATACAAAAAGGCGGCGAAAAAATTGAAGAAGCCGCAGATAAAAATAAATAAAGTTAGCTTTAATTGTGTTTAAGTTTAGATTTGCTAAAGTACACTTAATGTACTTTAGCAAATCTTATTTTTTGTATTTCTAAAATGGCAGAAACACCGCAGTAGCAAGGCTTTGTGCGATACGTGAAATAAGTCGCTGAGATTTTTCTGCTAAGGCAATGGCATATAAATCAGTACGACCGATCATTTTACCAAATTCACGTTCAAAACTTAAATTACGATCTTTATCGCTAATCTCATTGCTCAGTAAATACAGACTACCGTTCGCATCGCGTGCCGTTGAAAGCTTCCAGGCAGCAATTTCGATATTGCGTGCCACGTTATAAATGCTTTGTGGGTTGATATTGTCGGTCAGATAAAACTCTTTTTTATTGCCATGCGCTTTAAGCAGCATCGTGTGCAACCCAACAATATAAGGCAGTACGCGGTCACCTTGATAATCAGGATTAAAGGCAAGAAAAATAGCCTCTGTACCTTGTTTATTATCGATCTCCTTAAATTGAAAACGGTGCTGTAGTTCGCCATCAAATACCCAGGCCACCATTTTTTCGGCATTGTCGGTGGTGCTTTTGGCAAGCTGGTTTGGGTTACGCTTATACAGTTTCAGCATTAAATTTTTTAGACTCTGTGTGTTTTCCTCTAGCTCAACATCGGCCATGCGGTCAAAGTCATTTTTGACGAGCTGGTTGGCAGAGCTTCTATCACCACGCTCGGGAATTGGTTTACCATCCACCGGCAAATTTGTCGAGCATGCACATATCAGGCTACAAGCTAATAAGTATAAAGGGGCAGTGATTCTCATATGGGCATAAGAAATCATCGTTAACTGGTTTTTTGCACAGTCCGGTTTTTGGGAAACTGCACACTGAACGTGCTGCCCACACCAACTTCACTGCTGATTTCTAGCTTGGCTTGATGGCGAATGAGGATATGCTTAACGATAGACAGCCCTAGACCAGTACCGCCTGTTTCGCGGCTACGACCACGATCGACACGATAAAAACGCTCAGTTAGCCTATCGATGTGTTGTTGCTCGATACCCACGCCTGTATCGTGTACCGAGAATAAGGCTTGCCCATCGCTTAAGCCCCAGCTAATCGTAATCTCGCCACCTTTGGGGGTGTAGCGCACCGCATTGCTTACCAAGTTACTCAATGCACTTTGTATCTCATTCTGTGAGCCAATGAGGTTGAGCTTGTCGTCTGCCTCTAATTGGATAATATGCTTGGTTTTATTCAGGCTTTGGCTTAAGCCTAGGGCATCGTTTTGTATCACTTTTAACAGTGTAGCCATCTCGATTTCGATATTATCTGGTTCCTCAGTGTTGCTTTCGATTTTTGACAGCGTCAGTAAATCCTCGATAATGCGCCGCATGCGACCAGTCTGCTCTTGCATCATGGCAAAGTAACTTTTAATCGCCTCTGGTACCGCACCGTCCATATCGCTCAGCGTTTCTAAAAACCCGCCGACCACTGTCAGTGGTGTACGCAGTTCGTGCGAGACATTCGCAATAAAATCACGGCGCATCACCTCAACTTTTTCCAGTTGCGTCATGTCGCGACAAATCAGCAATTTTTGTTTAGATCCAAATGGGATCAGCTGGATTTCGAAAATCACTTCTGGGTTTTTCCAGGACTTAAGTTTGAATGGCTCGCTGTAATCGTTGTTATATAAGTAGGCAATAAAATGACTATCCCGAATCAGGTTTACAATCGGCAGGTTTTTATCGGTACCTAAATTCAAGCCGAGTTGGTTTTCGGCATGGGGTGTGCACCATTCGATTTCATTACTGGCGCCTAGTATTACCAACCCGTCTGGAATCGCATTTGCTGTTAGGGTAAAGCGTTCTAAGGCAGAGCTTAACTGGGCTTGATTGGTGATGTTGTTGCGCTCATATTGCAGCAAAGCAGTAAATACGTCTTCCCAAACGCCGGATCCTTCTGGAACATCTTTTAACACAGGGTTTTTAAACCAAAGATGTAGCTGGTTTAGCCAAATAATATGACCAGCAATGTAGCCCAATAGACCAATTGAGAAGATGGTCAATGCAACAGTGATGCCGCTGATTAACCAGAAAAACAAACAGATTGCACATAGTGCACAGATGAATAAAGCAGCTTTTAAGCGAATATCGGGCACAAATTAAGCTTTAATTAAATTAAGGCCTAATTATAGCCAGCTTAAGCTAATTTGAACTAAATTTCCTTGATGGCAGAGAAGCGGTAGCCGGAGCCACGCACGGTCTGTATTAAATCCTGGTGACCAGAGACTGCAAGCGCATTACGTAAACGGCGGATATGGACATCGACTGTGCGGTCTTCTACAAATACACGGTCGCCCCACACCTTATCCAGAAGCTGACTACGGGTATGCACGCGCTCGGCATTGCTCATGAAAAAATGCAGTAGCCTGAATTCTGTAGGCCCTAAGTCTATATTGGTGCTGTTACCAAGAACGCGATGGGTAGAGGGGTCTAGTAATAACCCTTGTATTTCAATCGGGTCATCGGTCATTTGTGGGGCGCGCCTACGTAATACCGCTTTAATGCGTGCATTCAGTTCGCGCGGGCTGAACGGCTTGGTAACGTAATCATCCGCACCGACTTCTAAGCCGCGTACCTTGTCGTACTCATCGCCGCGTGCGGTAAGCATGATAATCGGGATGGCTTTGGTGATTGCTTCAGACTTTAGGCGGCGCGCATATTCAATACCGCTCATGCCGGGTAACATCCAATCCAGCAAAATTAAATCTGGCAGAGTGCTGCGTAACAGCTCTTGTGCGTGTTCTACACTAAGGGCACGCAAGGCGTTGTGGCCTGCCTGCGTGATGTTTAACGCTAATAACTCCTGAATTGCGGGTTCATCTTCTATCACCAAAATATTGGCCGGCATGATTTAATCAGTCCTAAGTATTAACATGTGCAGATTTTGTGGCTTTAATATGACACATTGATGACAATATACCTACTTTTTTATGACAACTTAATTTTTGTTATGTGCCAACGCGAAAGTTAACTCAATATTCAGTATTTCTGATGCGTTTTTAAGCGTACATAATTGCCATTTTTTGCGTTTTATAACACTATGCGATATAGCGCATATTCTATAGAGACACTTTAAAACATAAGTCATTTTTGGAGCAGATATGGCAAGCTTTTTATCAAAAGAATACATTACCGCAAAGCCCAATTTTAATCGCTGGTTAGTGCCGCCAGCCGCATTGGCTATTCATTTGTCCATTGGCATGGCATATGGCTTTAGTGTGTTTTGGAAACCATTAGGCAATGCGCTGATGGGTGAAGATGGTAAACCTTTGGCTGCGTGTGCAGCGGGGGCAACCACTTTTGGCGATAAATTAGCAGGAACAGCGCGTGCCTTAACCGCTACCGACTGCAATTGGACGCAATTTGATTTAGGCTGGATGTACACGCTGTTTTTTGTATTGCTGGGCTGTTCGGCGGCACTATGGGGTGGTTGGCTGGAACGCGAAGGCCCACGCAAAGCTGGCTTAGTGTCCATGCTCTGTTGGTGCGGCGGGTTATTAATCTCTGCGTATGGTGTGTATGCACATCAATTATGGCTGATGTGGCTGGGTAGTGGGGTGCTTGGTGGTATCGGGTTAGGGCTTGGCTACATCTCGCCGGTTTCAACGTTAATTAAATGGTTTCATG
>JAKFDL010000118.1:0-16690 GCA_036676175.1 Methylotenera sp.
GGAATTCACGTTGTCAGTGAGGTCTTTCCAGGTGCCAGCAACTTCCGGTACATTTGCCTGGCCTCCAAGTTTGCCCTCAGTACCTACCTCCCGCGCAACGCGTGTTACCTCAGAGGCAAACGAACGCAGCTGGTCGACCATTATGTTGAAAGTATCTTTGAGTTGTAAAATCTCGCCTCTGACGTCAACCGTAATTTTTTTTGACAGATCGCCACTCGCTACCGCTGTAGTCACTTCAGCAATATTACGCACTTGGGATGTTAAATTGCCTGCCATTGAGTTGACGGAATCGGTTAAATCTTTCCATGTTCCAGCTACACTTTTAACTTTTGCTTGGCCGCCTAACTTTCCTTCAGTGCCCACCTCCCGAGCAACCCGCGTAACCTCTGCTGCAAATGAAGATAACTGTTCTACCATCAAGTTAGCAGTTTCCGCAGAACGATGAAATTGACCTTTCAAAGCACGGCCATCTACGTCTAATGCCATCGTGTGGGTCAAATTTCCTTTTGCAACGGCACCTACTAATCGAGACATTTCTGTTGTAGGCCTCACAAGGTCATCAATCAAAGTGTTAATGGAATTTATTATTGTCGTCCATGCACCAGATCCATTAATGGGAGCCGCACGAACATTCAATTGACCTTCTCTTCCAACTGTTTGACTCACGTTTATTATGTTCAAAACTAGGTTTTGCTGAGATTCAATAATGTCATTAAAAGTATCGGCAATCTTCCCTGCAACGCCAGTTAGATTTTGTGGCAAGCGTGCGGAATAATCACCTTTTTTGAAAGCAATCAACCCTTCTAATAAACTTTGCAATTCGAATTCATCTTGTTGAATTGTCGTGTTATTCATATAAAATCTTTCTATGTCACTTTAAATCCACCTACATTAGATGTAGGATAGGACAAAATACTATTCAAAACCTAGATTGAGAAATTTAATCTTACTTAAATCCAGTGGTTTGCTTAGGTGAAAATCAAACCCTGCATTTAAAGCCAGCTGTTTATCATTGTCAGAACCATAACCAGTTAATGCAATTAAATAACAATCCCTCGTTTGATCATCCTTACGTAACAAACTAGCAACTTCATACCCCAACATATCCGGTAATCCGATATCGAGGAAGATGACTTGAGGATGAAAAGATTTAGCTATTTCAATACCTTCCTTACCTGTAAATGCTGTTTGCACTTCATGGCCGAATATGCCCAACAAATCGGCTAAAGTATCGGTTGCATCTACGTTGTCATCTATCACCAGAATTTTAGTTAACTGAACTTCATTAGAAGCATCTGTGGATGTAAAAGAGTCGATTTTAGGCGCATCAATCAGTTTAAGTTTGACAGTAAAAGTACTACCTAAACCAATTCCCGGGCTTTCCACAGTGATTTCACCACCATGTAATTCAGTTAATTTTTTAACAAGTGAAAGTCCTATACCCAACCCTTCTTGGGCTCGGTCTTCAACCCGGCCATGTTGCACGAACAGATCGAAAATCGTTTCTAAGTTTTTTTTGCTTAAACCAATACCATTGTCAGTGATTTTGATGTTCACAATATCATCCTCTTGATCAACGGTGAGCGAGATTAAGCCACCCTGCTGGGTGAATTTCGCTGCATTGTTGAGTAAATTACTTACGATTTGCACGAGACGTAATTTGTCGCCATGCACATATAAACCTTTATTATTAATGGCAACATCAATTTTATGGCCGCGAATTTCAATCAAGCTACTACTGCTTTCAATGGCAGCTTGTATAACTTCTTCAATTGCTAAATCATCAGGCTTGAGCAAGATTTTGCCCAAAGAAATGCGCGAAACATCTAGCAAATCATCAACGAGCCTCACCATTTGATCCGTTTGGCGGGAGACGACACTCAATAATTGGTGGTGTTTGGGTGTCAAATCCTTTGATGTCTCTAATATTTTGATAGAGTTGCAAATGGGCGCAAGAGGGTTGCGTAACTCATGAGCGAGTGTCGCTAAAAAAACATCTTTTTTACGATTGATCTCAGTCACCTCACGTTCAGCTACTCTACGCTCTTCAACTTCTAATTTTAGTATTTCATTATGTCTTTTTAATTCTTGATACTGCTTTACTTTTAAACTTTTATTCAGTTTAGCCAACTCATCGGTTTTATTTTCCAATGTCAAAGTTTTCTTAGCGAGATCTACAAAAACTTCTACTTTTGAGCGTAATATTTGAGGAAGCACTGGAGTAAGTAGGAAATCGACTGCACCTAATTCATAGCCCTTTAGCCGATTTATTTCATCTGCATAATAAGCTGTAATGAATATTATTGGTGTACTTGCTGAAGTAGCTCTAGAGTGAATAAGTTGGGCAGTTTCAAAACCATCGATTAATGGCATGCTGACATCTAAAATAATAACTGCAAATTGATGTTTTAAGACTAATCGAAGTGTTTCCTCACCTGATTGCGCCTCAAATATCTCATAGCCAAAATTAATTGAAGAGTTAGCTAGAATTGCTTTCAGAGCAATTAAAGTGGGCTTGTCATCATTAACCAAGAGAATTTTTGGAATTTGCATATCAACGACTATAAACCTATTTGGGCCCTAGCAAAAGATGCATCAATCAGATTAGAGCATAGTCTTTGTCTGGGCCGCCAAGAGGTTGCCAATAGCCTTTATCCCATATGATCACTTTACCTGCACCTTATTGCTTAAAAGGAATAGTTCCTTTAAAACTTGCATAAGCGATGAGGTGATCTTCAACATGCATTGCCATTCGCTTAATTTTGGGGTCATAACTTGGCCCTTTAGGAATAGCCCGACTTTTCATGACTCCGTTCAATTCCAATCCGAAATCCTAGTGGAGACTGCTTGCCCAATGTATTTGAATTACATACTTGCGAACATGCGAAATAGACCCTCCATCAGATGGTTCAGGTGCAATTGCGAAATTTCTTTTTGATTTGTGTTTTTCTAATTGCTTAGCTTCATGCATGCAACTTCCTAATTTATGCCAATGTACAAAGCCTGGCCTTTGAATGATGTACGCTAATTAAATGTAATGAAAAGTAAATTGTTCTAATTATTATAAGATTTACATTCATGTTGAAGAAACTCAGTTATTTCTTCCTCCACTGCAATTCTATATTTCAGTGCCATTTCACTTCTTTTAATATCCTCTAAATCTAAGGATTCATTAGAGCGGTTACTAGCAATGTCAGCAATTTTGTCGTAAATGATTTCCTTAGAATCTCGACATTCTTGACAAGCAGCTTTATACATCTCAAGCAAAGTAGACCATTTATCGAATTTCATAATTAAGTAAACTTTATTGAAACCTTTAAATCTTTAAGTCATATGCAAGTTATTCATTGCCTGTCCGATTTCTATCAGGTCTTGCCAAATCTTTTTAATTTTGGCAATTTCCTCAACTGTAGGTAATTCATTAGAAACTCCATTTTTAACAGCGGTAAATTTCGCGCTAATTAATTGCCAACTATCCTTAAATTTCTTTTCTGTTGTGTTAAGACGTCTATTTAATTCCAAATAATTATTCAAACTCATACAACCACCCATATACAAAACAATTTATTAACAATTCAATGCTTAAATCAATGCCTTAAACTTCCTTACAAGGCTGTTATCACTTCGATATATACCCAATTGTTCAAGATATTCATTACCTTTGTTAGTGATTATCCAGCCAACTTTATAAGCAAACTTTATGTAATCATCCGAAAATAATTTACGAATGCTATGAATGTCAGGTTCGTCTAGGCTTCCTACGGCGATCGCGATGAGCGTAAATTGAAATTCGATTGGAAGCTTTTCCATATCGAAACATTATCAGAGTCAAAAAATATAATATGTAGGTTTTTTTCCTACATTTTCTGATGAAGTGATGCGTTATCATGAATATTAGTTAAAACTAAAGGCTTAAACCATTAACCTACCCTCAGCAAGGCTAGGATTTCGATACGATGCACCTATCATTTGGGCTACTATATGGCTACTAATAAATGAACAAGGGGTTACGTTTTCACGTAACCCCTTGATTTATTGGTAGGGCGTGCGGGGATCGAACCCACGACAAACGGATTAAAAGTCCGCTGCTCTACCAGCTGAGCTAACGCCCCATTAAGTTAGTTTAGTTAAACTATTTGGGTAAATCTGGTGTTTGAGACTTTTTCATAGTCAATATGCATTAGCTACGAAAGGGCGCAATTATGCTAGAAACTGGCTGTTTGGTCAACGATTGTTTCGTGTTTTTAAACTTATTTTCAACTTACAACCCGTAAATAAGCGGCTATACGTTATTACTAAAATCACCTACTCAATAACTTGTGTAAACATCAATGAATAAAAAACTTTTCGCCCTGTTATAATCAAGGCTTCATTTAGGAGCTTTTATGCGTATTATTTTACTGGGTGCACCTGGTGCTGGCAAAGGCACACAAGCCACTTTCATCAAAGAAAAATTCAACATCCCGCAAATCTCAACTGGCGATATGCTACGCGCAGCAGTCAAAGCCGGTACGCCACTGGGTTTAGAAGCTAAAGGCTTTATGGATAGCGGTGGCTTGGTGCCAGATGCTGTGATTATTGGTTTGGTGAGCGAGCGCATTAAAGAAGCAGACTGTGCCAATGGCTTTTTATTCGACGGCTTTCCGCGCACCATCCCGCAAGCTGAAGCGATGAAGAATGCAGGTGTAGGTATTGACTATGTTGTTGAGATTGATGTGCCTGACGAGGCGATTGTGGAACGCATGAGTGGCCGTCGTAGCCATCCCGCAAGTGGCCGTACTTACCATGTAAAATTCAACCCGCCAAAAGTGGCAGGTAAAGATGATGTGACTGGCGAAGACTTGGTACAGCGTGAAGATGACAAAGAAGAAACCGTCAAAAAACGCTTAGAGGTATACCATAGCCAAACCAAACCACTCGTAAAATACTATGTAGATTGGGCAAACAGTGGCGCAGTGGGAGCACCTAAACATGTGTTTGTAAAAGGTATCGGCGAGATGGAAACCATTAAAGACAATATTTTCAAGGCACTGGTTTAAAGAGTCGAACTGTTACCAAAGTCTGTAGGTCTAGTATTAATGAAGTTGGGCTATTAATATTCAGCCCAATTTAATCAGTACAGAAATCAATACAGAACTTAAGTTAAACAGTGAAAGGAAAACAACATGTCTACTGGCACCGTTAAATTACACAGAGTATTGAGTGCGCCGCCAGAAAGAGTATACCGTGCGTTTCTAGATGCAGATGCGATGGCCAAATGGTTACCACCACACGGCTTTACCTGCAAAGTGCACCAGCTAGATGCTAAGGTTGGCGGCACTTACAAAATGTCGTTCACCAATTTTTCTACAGGTAGCAGCCACGCTTTTGGTGGTAAATATTTGGAGCTGATTCCAAATACGCTGATTCGCAACACCGATGTTTTTGATGACCCGAACTGGCCGGGTGAAATGATAACCACGGTATCTCTCAAGCAAGTTTCAGTGGGCACCGAGGTGAATATTACGCAAGAAGGTATTCCTGAGGTGATTCCTATAGAAGGTTGTTACTTAGGCTGGCAAGAATCGCTGACCTTGCTGGCACAGCTTGTACAGGCTGAGATTCCAGACCAATAACAATAAACTAGTTGCGCTTCAACCTTAAACTGGTACCTATCTGCACCCATTTTCCTAGCCAATAACTGGGTAGCATCGTACTGTGTGTACCTACACAATCTATATTCGCCCATATGCTTTATTCATGCGAGAAATCGCATTATTAGCACGTCAAAGGTATAATCCCAAGTTATTTATCTAATTCATTCAACATTTTAAGAATAATTCGCCCATGCAACAGCAGTACCCATTTAAAGATATCGAACAACAAGCCCAAAACGATTGGGAAACTAACCAAACCTTTGCCGCTAGCGAAACATCCGACAAGCCAAAATACTATTGCCTATCAATGTTCCCCTACCCGTCTGGCCGCTTACACATGGGTCATGTGCGTAACTATACGATTGGTGACGTACTGAGCCGCTTCCATAAAATGAAGGGCTTTAACGTCATGCAACCGATGGGCTGGGATGCGTTTGGCTTACCTGCAGAAAATGCTGCAATTAAAAACAACACAGCACCTGCCAAATGGACATATGAAAATATTGAGCACATGAAAACCCAGTTGAAACAATTGGGTTTGGGTGTGGATTGGAACCGCGAGATTGCTACTTGCAACCCTGAATATTACAAATGGGAACAATGGCTGTTTACTGAGCTATTCAAAAAAGGGTTGATCTACAAAAAGACCTCAACCGTGAACTGGGATCCAGTTGACGGCACAGTGTTGGCTAACGAACAAGTGATCGATGGTCGCGGTTGGCGCAGTGGCGCGTTGGTTGAGAAACGTGATATTCCGCAGTATTTTATGAAAATCACCGCCTATGCTGAAGAACTGCTAAACGATTTAGATAAACTGGATGGTTGGCCTGAGCAAGTTAAAACCATGCAGCGCAACTGGATAGGCAAAAGCTACGGCTGCGAAGTGGAGTTTCCGATTATTGGTCAAAACGCCAACTTGAAAGTTTACTCCACTCGTCCCGACACCTTAATGGGCGCGACTTATGTGGCTGTTGCGGCTGAGCATGCACTGGCGACTTTGGCTGCGCAAAACAATCCTAAATTGGCTGATTTTATCGCCGAATGCAAACGCGGCAGTGTGGCAGAAGCAGATGTTGCAACCGCCGAGAAAAAAGGGATGGATACAGGCTTGTTTGTGACGCATCCATTAAATGGCGAAAAACTGCCAGTGTGGGTTGCAAACTATGTTTTAATGGGCTATGGCGAAGGCGCGGTGATGGCTGTGCCAGCGCATGATGAGCGCGATTTTGAGTTTGCAAATAAATTTGGATTGCCTATTAAGCAAGTTTTTAATCACGTAATTACCTTTACCGAAGAACTACGAAATGCTCGTCCTAAATCAGATTACGAACACTACTATTTTGACGATAAGTTGTGGAAAGATTGGTATGCCTCTAAGTCAATAGATGATGTTTTGGTATCAATGCAAGGGAGCTACTTTGGCTTGAGTCATCAGGAAGCATTCGATGCGATTGCCACAGATTTAGAAACAAAAAAACTAGGTAAAAAACGCACACAATTCCGCCTACGCGATTGGGGTGTTTCCCGCCAGCGTTATTGGGGTTGCCCTATTCCTATTGTGCATTGTGCAAGCTGTGGCGAAGAGCCAGTACCGCTAGCGCAATTACCAGTGGTATTGCCGGAAGACGTGAAAATGGACGGCGTTGGCTCACCTATCAAAAAGGATCCTAGCTTCTACGAAACTACCTGCCCTACTTGCGGTGGCAAAGCCACACGGGAAACCGACACACTGGATACCTTCTTTGAATCGTCTTGGTATTTCGCGCGTTATGCGAGTTTCGACAGCAACAATGCGATGGTCGATGAACGCGCAAATTACTGGCTGCCAGTTGACCAATATGTAGGCGGCATTGAGCACGCAATTTTGCATTTACTTTACGCACGCTTTTTTAACAAACTCATGCGTGATGTTGGCTTGATTAAAAACGATGAGCCATTCACCAACTTGCTGACGCAGGGCATGGTGCTAAAAGACGGTTCTAAAATGAGTAAATCTAAAGGCAACACGGTAGACCCGCAAGAGCTGATTGATACATATGGCGCCGATACTGCACGCTTATTTATGATGTTTGCCGCACCACCTGACCAAAGTTTGGAGTGGGCAGACAGTGGTGTGGAAGGTGCTAGCCGCTTTTTAAAACGTCTATGGAAAGCTTGTTATGAACATTTGCAATTAGGCACTATTGCGGCCTACACAACGGGCGATCTAAGCACTGAACTGAAGAACTTGCGTTTACAATTGCACCAAACGATAGAGAAGGTAGGCGATGATTATGGTCGCCGCCATAGCTTTAACACCGCGATTTCTAGCGTGATGGAGTTGATGAACGCGCTAGCTAAAATTGAAGGCACAGACGATGCGACCCGCAGTGTGCGCCAAGAAGTGCTACAAAATGTCGTGCTGCTCCTCTCGCCTATCGTGCCGCATATTTGCCAGTCCTTATGGGCAGAGCTTAAACCTAATAGCCGTATTTTAGACGCTGATTGGCCGATGCCAGACAAAGCCGCCATGGTGCAAGACAGTATTGAATATGTGGTGCAAGTTAACGGTAAACTGCGCGGCAACTTAAGTGTACCGCGTGAAACTGAAAAAGCAGCGATTGAAGCTTTAAGCATACAACAAGATTTTGTCTCGAAATTCTTGGTAGATGGCGCATCTGTGCGTAAAATCATTGTTGTGCCAAATAAACTAGTGAATGTGGTCATCTCTTAAATGATTAAACATAATTTACGTACGCTGTTTCTAACTTGTTTGCTAGCTAGCTTAGTCGCTTGCGGCTTCCACTTGCGCGGTGCGGCAGATGTTGCTTTTAGTAGTATTTTTATCCAAGGCAATCCCTTGGTCATCTCCAAAAAACTGGTGAAATCCCTTAACGCCAATAATGTAAAAGTATTGCCAACTGCAGAAGGTGCAGAGCTGCTCCTCGAAATGCTGGGCGAAGAAAGCGAAAAACGCATTCTTTCCATCGGCGGGGCCGGTACTGTGAATGAGTTTGAGCTATATTACCGTGTGCATTACCGCACCAAATTAGCTGGCAGTGAGCTTTGGAGCAACACGCAGACGGTTGAAGCAAGACGCGACTATACCTATAGCGATGCTAATTTACTGGCCAAGCAAGGTGAAGAAAAACGCCTGTATGAGAGCATGCAACAAGATGTATTAAGCAACTTGCTGCGCAGGCTTTCTAGCATTAAAAAATAATCGCTAGCGTGCTATGCGTCTAGATTCAAGCCAGCTAAAACAACACCTTACACAAAACCTGTCACCATTGTATGTGTTGGTGGGTGACGAGCCGCTAGCGCAATCAGAATGCCTGGATGCTTTACGTTCAGCTGCGCGCAAGGCAGGCGCCGATGAGCGCACTGGTTTTATTGTTGAGCGTAATTTTAATTGGCAACAGATTGGTCAATTTGCCCAGGCACTGTCATTATTTTCATCACAACGTATTCTCGAAATTCACATTCCAAACGGCAAACCTGGCGTAGAGGGTGGCAAAGTATTGGCGGGATTGGCAACAAACTTAATCCCTGATACTACGATTATCATCACCCTGCCTGAGTTAGAGCGTGAAGCAAAAAACAGCGCTTGGTTTAATGCCCTGCAAAGTGTCAGCACTTTAATTGAATTAAAAGAAGTTATCCCAAGTCAACTTTCACAATGGCTTGCAGCCAGGCTTAAAGCGCAAAACCAAAGCACCGATGCAGCGACACTGGCCTTTATTGCACACCAAGTTGAAGGCAATTTGCTGGCGGCACATCAAGAGGTGCAAAAACTTGGTTTGCTTTATCCAGCAGGCGAAATTAGCGCAGATGCAGTGCGTGAATCGGTACTGAATGTTTCGCGTTACGATGCGTTTCAACTAGGCGAAGCCGTTTTGGCAGGTGATGCCGAGCGCACCACACGTATTCTGCAAGGCCTGCAGGAAGAAGGTGAGAACGCGGTCGCCATCATGAACCCCCTGATGTGGGTGCTGCGCCCATTGGTGCGCATTAAGCATGCCGAGAAAAATGGGGAGAACTTAAACAACGCAATGACTAGTGCCCGTATTTATGGTGAGCGGCAGCACCTGGTCAAGCGCGCGCTTGGTCGATTGAGCCTGCGCCAGTTAGATGCTGCACTGCAAAAGTTATGTGATATCGACAAAATCGCCAAGGGCGTGATGCAAGGCGATGCCTGGCTTGAACTTTCTCGATTGTGTTTTGGCTTAGCCAAAGTGCGTGGGCGTTAATCTTGACAAAACAAGTATAATATTGGCTATGGACATCAAAAGCGATATTAAAATCTATATGCAAGCAATGGGCGAGGCGGCACGCAAAGCCTCACGCGCCATGGCGGCAGCCGATACCAACACTAAAAATCAAGCGTTGCTATATATCGCAGCCGCCATTTTGCGTGAAAAAGCGGCGCTACTAAAGGCTAACCAGCAAGATTATTCCGCTGCAAAAGCCAGTGGCTTAGAGCCTGCAATGCTGGAGCGCCTCACGTTAACTGAAAAATCTATCGCTAGCATGGCGGAAGGCTTGCAGCAAATCGCTGCCTTGCCTGACCCGATTGGTGAAATGAGTGATTTTAAATACCTACCCAGCGGCATCCAACTTGGACAAATGCGCGTACCTTTGGGCGTGATTGGTATTATCTACGAAGCACGTCCAAATGTGACGGTAGATGCGGCTGGCCTTTGTATTAAATCAGGCAATGCCTGTATTTTGCGCGGTGGCAGCGAGGCGATTTATTGCAATCAAGCACTGGCTGAACTGGTGCATGAGGGCTTGGAAAAAGCAGGGCTACCAACAGCAGCGGTGCAAGTGGTAGAAACGACTGACCGTGCTGCTGTGGGCGAGCTAATTACCATGAAGCAATATGTGGATGTGATTGTGCCACGTGGCGGCAAAGGCCTGATTGAGCGCGTAAGTAATGACGCGCGCATTCCAGTGATTAAACATTTAGATGGTAACTGCCATGTGTATGTAGATGACGAAGCTGACCTGAACAAGGCACTGCCGATTTTAGAGAACAGCAAAACACAACGCTTAGGCACTTGTAATACGGCAGAATCATTGCTTATTGCGCGCTCTGTGGCCAAAACCATGCTGCCAGCACTCGCAGCAATGCTAACTGCCAAGGGTATTGAGATTCGCGGTTGTGAAGAAACACGCGCATTGGTAAAAGAGGCCAAAGCGGCAACGGAAGAAGATTATTACACTGAATATCTGGATGCCATTATCTCAGTTAAGGTGGTGAGTGGTTTAGACGAAGCTATCGCACACATTAATCAATATTCTAGCCAGCATACTGAAGCGATTGTCACCGAAAACTATACCAAGGCGCGCCGTTTCTTGCGTGAAGTAGATAGCAGCAGCGTCATGGTAAATGCTTCTACCCGATTTGCCGATGGCTTCGAGTATGGCTTGGGTGCAGAAATTGGCATCTCGACCGACAAGCTGCATGCACGCGGTCCTGTGGGCTTGGAAGGCTTGACCTCGCTGAAGTATATCGTATTAGGCGATGGGCACGTGCGCGCTTAAAAAGACCCGTTAAGTTGAAACTGATAGGGCTTTTAGGCGGCACTTTCAACCCGATTCACTTTGGCCATTTACGTATGGCGCAAGAATTAGTCGATGCGCTCAATCTAACTGAATTACGTTTTATTCCCTCTGCCAACCCACCGCATAAAGCCGTGCCAATGGTCTCTGCTCATCAACGTGCCAAGATGGTAGAATTGGCAATTGCCGACAATCCAGTTTTCAGGTTAGACACGCGAGAGTTAGATCGCCAAGGCGCCTCTTATACCATAGACACGCTGATTTCATTACGTGAAGAATTAGGTAAAAACGTATCACTGTGCTTAATCATGGGTAGTGACGCTTTCACCAAGCTAGATACTTGGCAACGCTGGGATGAACTGCTGGATCATTGCCATATAGTTTTGGTGCAACGACCAAGCAAACAGGTTCAAAGCAAATTATCCGAGCAGCTAACAGCGTTTTTAGAGAGTCATTACACAGAAAATGCTGATGATTTAGCTGAAAAACCCGCAGGTTACGTTCACATGCAGCCCATTACTGCGCAGGATATTGCCGCCACAACTATTCGTGAGAAACTACTGGCTAGCAAAAGCATTAAGTATTTAGTGCCAGATCAGGTGCTGGCTTACATCCAACAGCAGCAACTCTACAAGTAGTTTAGACCATATGGCCTAAATAACTAATTTGGGCGCCTGAATTTTTTGCGCTAAAGCCACTTCGTTTTCTGCCAGGGCATGCATGTTTTGGTCTAGTCGATTGGCCACCCAACCATGCAAATTGAGATTGCGTGCCTTTATTGCCTCTACCGTCAATAAACTGTGATTGATGCAACCTAACTTCATGTTCACCACCAATATCACAGGGATATTTAACGTAACCGCTAGGTCAGCCATGCTTTGTGTCGCATTCAGCGGGACTAAAAAGCCACCTGCACCTTCTACAATTACAATATCCGCGATATCTCTAAGCTTGTTAAATGCTTGCTGAATGACTTCTATATTGATTACAACTCCCACTTTTTCTGCTGCAATATGCGGTGCGATAGCCTCTTTGAAGCTGTACGGGTTAATAAGCTCACGCGGTGCTTGCACGTTGCTGACGGCTTCGAGTTTCAGTACATCTTCGTTCACCCAGATGCCATCTACTAATTCGCAACCTGCCGCCACCGGCTTCATGCCAATGACTTTGTAACCTTGTGCCACATAGGCAGAAATCAGCTTGCAAGCGATGTGGGTTTTGCCTACACCTGTATCGGTGCCTGTAACAAAAAACGCTTGTTTCATATGCGTTTTTTAAAGGTAATCGGTGAAAACTCTTGCTCTGCAGACCTTATGGATACTGGCCGCCAGGCATGGCCGTAAATCACTTCGAAGGTGGCGGGCAGTTTTCCTTGCGTCCGAAATTGCTCGTAGTTTTGTGTAAGATTCTGTAAAAAACCTTTGCCTTGCAAACCGCGTGCGCGTCCTTGTGTAGCGTTATGTGCGCCGATACTTTTTAAATCTTTCATCACACCTTTTACGTCATCGTAAGTCAGTGTGTAATGTTCTACATCTAATACTGGCGCGTTAAAACCAGCGCGGGTTAAAGCATCACCAATATCGTGCATATCGATAAATCGGCTCACATGCGTATGGCCGTTGCTACTGGCGGCACGCAACTCTTTTAGCGTATCTGGCCCAAACGTGCTGAATATGAACAAGCCATCGGCTTGTAATACGCGAGCGGCTTCATTAAATGCCACATCTAAATCGTTACACCATTGCAGCGCCAAGTTGCTCCACAGCAAGTTGATGCTTTGGCTTGCAATTGGCAAACTTTCAATATCAGCGCAAACCAACTGTTGTTTATGCAGGATTTTTTGTGCCATTTTTTGCAACCATGGTTGTTGCTCAGCAGTTTTTTGCAACATTTTAAAAGCTATGTCTAGCGATACTAGCTGCGCACTTTTAAATTTTTTTTGCAAGGCAAATCCACCGAATCCCGTGCCACACCCCGCATCCAATATGGCCTGTGGCGCAATATTAATTAAATTTAAACGGTCTAACATTTCCTCTCGTACTTTTTTTTGCAGTACGGCGGCGGCATCGTAGCTATCGGCAGCGCGGCTAAATGAGGCACGCATGCGCGCTTTATCGATGCGATATTCATCTTGGGCTTCGTCTAGGTGTACAGCACTCATTGCTTGATCCATCAGGCGGTAGGTTCGAGAAATTGATTGAGCGCTTCTACAAATTGATCTGAGTGTGATAAAAAAGGTGCATGGGCGGCGCCCGACAGTACCCGCAAAAAGCCCATTGGTAGTTGCTGCATCATCCAATGAGCAGCTTGCACAAGCGCCAAGGTATCACGGTCACCATGAATCAATAAGGTAGGTTTACGGATATTGGCGACTTCTGCACGTAAATCAGACTCAAGCAAAATATGCAGCGCACGCTGTAGTGTGGTCTGCGTTGGTGTAGGTTTGGTTTCAAAACTTTGCCTAAGCTGTTTGATCGTTGCCCGCGCATCACTGGCTTTCATACATTGCAGGGTTAAAAACTGCATGATGGTTGCTTTATAATCATAATTCACTTGTTCTGCAAACGCGCTAAAATTAGCAGGATCAACCCCAGCCGACCAATCTGCACTACTTACAAATTTTGGTGTAGAGCCCACTAAAATCAGTCGCCTAATTCTATCTGGTTGACTCAATGCAATACGTTGCGCGACCAAGCCGCCAAGAGACCAGCCTAATACATCTGACACGCCAGGAATCACCTCTGCTACTTCGTCAGCCAAATTATATAGATGGTAAGGCTCCACGGGACGGCTAGTGCCCATGCCCGGCAAATCCACCAAATACAACATGTAGTTAGCTGATAGGCGCTTAATCAGTGGCTGCCACACGCCGCTGTGCATGCCCCAGCCGTGTATCATTACCAGTGGCTGGCCTTGGCCGATAATTTCTACATGACAACTCATTCCATGGCCTTTTCTGCAATATTCAGTGCTTCCGCTAGTTTAATCACATCTTGCTCTTTATGTGCTGCTGAAAGCGAAATACGTAGCCGCGCGGTATTCACAGGCACGGTGGGTGGGCGAATGGCTGGCACTAAAATTCCCAGTATTTGTAAATACTCACTTAGGCCTACTGCCTGATGATTGCTTCCAATAATCAGCGGCTGCACTGCGGTTTCTGATGGTAACAGCTGCCAATTTTTTAAGTGTAAATGCTGCTTAAGGGTGGCAATCAAGTGTTGCAAGTGTGCGCGTAAGTCATCACCTTGCTCAATTATCTTGATAGACTCAATCAGCGTGGCAGATAACGCCGGCGGCGCAGGCGTGCTATAGACATAGCTTTTTGCAGTTTGGATTAAATAATCAATCACCACTTGCTGCCCTGCCACAAAAGCGCCCGCCACCCCTGCCGCCTTACCTAGTGTAGCCATATAAATAATACGTGGGCTTGCCAGATTAAAATGACTCAAGCTGCCTTTACCTTGCTGACCCAACACACCAAAACCATGTGCATCATCCACATATAGATAAGCATCGTATTGCTCGCACAGCCGTAAATAATCAGGTAGCGGCGCAATATCGCCATCCATACTAAATACCGCATCGACAGCAATTAATTTATGTTTGGCCGTGCTAGCTTCAAGCAATTTTTCCAGCGCCACAACATCGTTGTGTGCAAAGCGATGAAATTCTGCTAGCGAATAATAGCCGCCATCGTTTAAACAGGCATGATTGAGCTTATCGGCGAAAATCGCATCACCACGCCCTACCAGTGCTCCTAGCACGCCTATATTCGCCATATAACCCGTAGAAAAAACTAAGGCTGCAGGTAATTCGACAAATTGAGCGAGTATTTTTTCCAGTTCATCGTGGTAGCGATGATGCCCAGTGATTAGGTTCGATGCGCCACTGCCCACGCCTGAATCACCTGCGGCCGTCTGCAGCGCAGAAATGAGTTGGGGGTGGTTTGCCAAGCCTAAATAATCATTGCTGCAAAACGATAAATAATCATGCCCATTTGCCACAATATATTCTGCTTGTGGCGAGTCCAACAAGCGGCGCTGACGCAACAAGCCGTCGGCTTTACGCCGGTCAAGTTCAAATTGCAATGCATTCAGCATCAGATTTTATTGATACCGAGTTTGTTAAATAAAGCCTTATCAGTTTCAGCTTCCGGGTTGGCGGTTGTGAGTAATTTTTCACCATAAAAAATGCTGTTAGCACCTGCAATAAAGCACAGTGCCTGAATGCCCTCATGCATGCTTTGACGGCCGGCTGATAAGCGCACAAAACTGTGCGGCATGGTAATGCGCGCAGCAGCAATGGTGCGCACAAATTCAATCGGGTCAAGTTCATCTGTGCCATGTAAAGGTGTGCCTTCTACTTGCGTTAGCAAATTAATCGGCACACTTTCGGGCGGACGTTCCATATTGGCCAATTGCGCCAATAAGCCAGCACGTTGATTGCGTGATTCGCCCATGCCAATAATACCACCGCTGCACACATGAATATCTGCACTCCGCACCCGATCTAAGGTATCCAGTCGATCTTGATAAGTGCGGGTGGTAATCACATCCCCATAAAATTCTGGCGCAGTGTCAAGATTATGATTGTAATAATCCAAACCAGCCTCTTTTAACTGCTCAGCTTGACCATCTTTTAACATACCCAACGTTGCGCAAGTCTCAAGACCCATCGCCTTCACCTCGGCAATCATTCTGAGTACAGGGTCTAAATCACGCTGCTTTGGTCCGCGCCATGCTGCGCCCATGCAGAAGCGGCTGGCGCCATTGACTTTAGCCGCTTGTGCGGCTTTTACCACTTCGTCCAATGCCATCAGCGGTTCATTTTCTACCTCGGTGTGGTAACGTGCTGCTTGTGGGCAATAACCACAATCCTCACTGCAACCACCAGTTTTTATTGATAGAAGCGTACTCACTTGCACCGCATTCGGGTTGTGGTGCTCGCGATGTATCGTTTGTGCTTGATGAATTAAATCGCTGAATGGTAGCTCGAATAAAGCAACAATTTCATCTACACTCCAACGATTTACAGTGACTGTCTTATTTTTACAGGATTTCAGTAACTCTGTGCTTATAATGGATTCCTGGCTCGCGTTTTGTCTTGTTTCAAGCTTTGTTTCAAGCATGGTGTGCCTTTATAGATGAATGTATGTGACTGTTTATCCTACGAATTATAAGCTGTAAAGATGATATGAAGCAAATTGTTTACAACTGGTTAAAAAATAACCATCTGTTTAATTTTGAGCATTATAAGCGGATTTTATTTAAGCAAAGCTGTCTGTTATGTGCGTCCCGTATCGATACCGTAAAGAGCAGCAATGTTCCAATCAATAGCGATGCGGCCTGCAAGGCATGTCTAAAGGATTTACCTTGGCATCCAGCTGGTTCTTGTCCACAATGTGGCTTAACATCGAATGGTCAGTTGTGCGGTAGCTGCATCAGCGCACCGCCCGACTTTGATATCACCCATGCAGTATTTCTTTACCAGTTCCCGATTGATGCCATGAT
>JAKFDL010000119.1:0-10462 GCA_036676175.1 Methylotenera sp.
TTTTTGGTGACAGGCCAAGGCAAGCAAGAAGCCGTTGATAACTGGCGCAAAGGGGTGGCGATTCCCGCAGCGTTAATCACACCTGCGTGTGGTGTGGACGTGTATTGCTATGATGTGGAATTAAGATAAGCTCTAGACTAGCGCCCTGTAGGACATATAGATGCTGGCTTAAAGGGCAGACTTTCTCGTGATATTTAAGTATTCTGGATCACGATATTCGGAAATTTGCTGCTGTGATCTAGCCCAGCATTGGCGATTTTAATGGCTGCCTTGCGGGCAATTTCTTTATAGATATTGGCGATTTTCGAATCAGACGCAGCAATCACCGTTGGATTTCCACCGTCGGTTTGTTCGCGGATGCTGATGTCTAACGGCAGGCTACCTAGCAAATCTACTTTGTAGTCATCACACATCTTTTGGCCGCCACCAGCGCCAAATATGTGCTCTTCATGGCCGCAATTGCTGCATATATGCGTGCTCATGTTCTCTACAATACCCAAAATCGGGATGCCGACTTTCTCGAACATTTTCAGGCCTTTGCGCGCATCCAGCAACGCAATATCTTGCGGCGTAGTGACAATAATTGCACCTGTAACGGGGATTTTTTGTGCCAGTGTCAGTTGTATATCGCCCGTGCCTGGTGGCAAATCAACAATTAGATAATCCAAGTCGCGCCATTTAGTATCACGCAACAATTGTTCCAGCGCGCCCGTGACCATTGGGCCGCGCCAAACCATTGGCGTATCGGTATCCACCAAAAAGCCAATACTCATGGCCTGCAAGCCGTGTGCTAACATCGGCTCCATACTTTTGCCATCCATGCTTTCTGGGCGCCCACTAATACCGAGCATTTGTGGTTGGCTTGGACCGTAAATATCGGCATCTAGTAAACCCACCGTTGCCCCTTCTGCCGCCAAGGCCAATGCCAAATTAACAGAGGTAGTGGATTTCCCCACACCACCTTTGCCAGATGCCACGGCGATAATGTTCTTAACACTTGGTAATAACGTCACGCCTTGTTGTGCCTTGTGCGCCACAATGCGGCTGCCAATATTCACCGTCACCTTGCCAATACCGGCTACGCCTTGCAAGCTGGTTTCTATAAAGGTTTTTACGCTGTCCATCACGCTATTTGCAGGGTAACCCAGCACAATATCTACGCTTACATCATTGCCATTAATTTGAATGTTTTTGGCGGATTTGCTGCTGATAAAATCCCTGCCGGTGTTCGGATCGGTGAGGTTTTTCAGCGCACTTTGAATGATTTCTTGGGTAATAGCCATGGTGAATTTCTATTTGAAACAAAACGCCATTTTACCAGCTTGATTTGTTAAAATAGCGCCTATGAAAAAAATACTGGTTACTTCCGCACTGCCTTACGCTAACGGCAGCATTCACCTTGGTCATTTGGTGGAATATATTCAAACAGATATTTGGGTACGTTTTCAAAAAATGCAGGGTCATACCGTGCATTATGTATGTGCGGATGATACGCACGGAACGCCGATAATGCTGCGCGCTGAAAAAGAGGGCATTACGCCAGAAGCCCTGATTGGTGCAGTACACAAGGAACATAGCGCTGACTTTAAAGAGTTCTTGGTTGAGTTCGATAATTACTATTCAACCAATGCGCCAGAGAATAAAGAGCTTTCGCAAACCATTTACAAAAAACTTAAGGCTAACGGCAAAATTGCCACTAAAACCATCGAACAATTTTACGACCCGGTTAAAAACATGTTCCTACCGGACCGTTTTATTAAGGGCGAGTGCCCGAAATGCCATGCAAAAGATCAATATGGTGATAGCTGTGAAGTATGTGGTGCGACTTACAACCCAACTGAGCTGATTAACGCGTATTCGGCAGTTTCTGGTGCCGCGCCAATCCGTAAAGAAACTGAACATTATTTTTTTAAATTAAGCGAGTGCGAAGATTTTTTAAAAACTTGGACACGAAGCGGCACGTTACAAGGCGAAGCCGCCAACAAGATGGGCGAATGGTTTGAGCATGGTCTAAACGATTGGGATATTTCGCGTGACGCACCATATTTTGGCTTCGAAATTCCAGATGCACCGGGCAAATATTTTTATGTCTGGCTAGATGCGCCTATCGGCTACATGGCCAGTTTTAAAAAGCTTTGTGAGTTGCAAGGATTAGATTTCGACGAATATTGGAAGCAAGACTCAACCACTGAGCTTTACCATTTTATTGGTAAGGACATTCTATATTTTCACGCACTGTTTTGGCCTGCCACGCTTGAATACAGCGGCTACCGCAAACCCACACAAATTTTTGCACACGGTTTTTTAACTGTCAATGGCGAAAAAATGAGCAAATCGCGCGGCACGTTTGTTACTGCGCGCAGCTATTTAGACCATATTAAAAATCCTGAGTATTTGCGCTATTACTACGCGGCTAAGCTTAATGGCACGATGGAAGATATTGACCTAAATTTAGAAGATTTTGTGGCGCGAGTAAATAGTGATTTGGTGGGTAAGTACATCAACATAGCAAGCCGCACAGCAAATATTTTGAATAAGTATTTTGACGGTAAGTTAGGTGAGCCTCAAATTAATAAAGACTTATATGCGGTAGCTTTGGTTGATATAGAAGACGAGATTAAGTTTGCCTATCAGCAACGTGATTACAGTAAAGCAGTTAGGTTAATTATGGGCTACGCCGACGTTGTAAATCAGTACATTCAAGCTAAACAGCCTTGGGTATTGGCTAAAGAGTTTGACTTGAATAAAACTGAACTTCACCAGATATGTACTAACGCGCTGCTAGGTTTTTATAATTTATCGATACTTGTAAAACCAATTCTGCCTGCTTTAGTTAAAGATGTGGAAAAGCTCTTTGGAACTCCTGACTTAATGTGGGATGACCTTGGAACTAAACCCACAGCTTCAATTCGTGCAAAATCTGTACAAGAGTTTCAACATCTAATGACACGCATAGACCCGAAAGCAATAGAAGCTATGATAGAAGCGAATAAAGAAAATTTAACACCAACACCCGCCATCATTAAAACTGCATCGCCAGTTGCTCCAGTGACAGCTCCCAACGACGTTGCTGAAGGCTTATATATCAGCATTGATGACTTCACCAAAGTGGATTTGCGCATCGCAAAGATTGTGAATGCCGAGCATGTAGAAGGGGCAGAGAAGCTATTGAAACTTACGCTAGATATTGGTGAAGCGACCACACGCCAGGTATTTGCGGGCATTAAATCGGCTTATGATCCAACCGGTCTTATTGGCAGGAACACAGTGATGGTTGCCAATCTAGCACCGCGAAAAATGAAATTCGGCATGAGTGAAGGCATGGTGCTGGCAGCCAGTGATGAGCATGGCGGGCCATTTATATTATCGCCTGATGTAGGCGCAAAGCCAGGTATGCGCGTTAAGTAAGCTGGCATACTTGTTGCGCTATCTAGATAGTCATTATGATGTGTAAGAATTTTCTTACATTGATATCAGCGCTACCTGATGTTGGGGGTTTTCAACATCTTGTACAGTGCAGTTGCTAAAAATATTTTTTCTACAAAAGAGGAAGCACACAATGAAGTTAATTAACAGTTCAGTATTCGCAATTCTATTGTTTTCTGGCCATGCGATGGCTGCAGATAGTAACGCTAAAACTGCAGTAGGCGGGGGCTTAGGCGCGGCCGCAGGTACCGCAATAGGCGGTGTCGTTGGCGGAAGCACTGGTGAAGTAGTAGGCGGTGCGGTTGGTGGCGGCGTGGGCGGCGCTGTAACTACTAAAGGTGATGGCCAAGCTGGTGCGGTTATTGGCGGTGCTGCAGGTGGTGCTGGTGGTGCTTATGTCGGTCGTAAAGTGAGCGGTACAGGCACTGGTGCTGTCGTGGGTGCAGGTCTAGGCGGCGCAGGTGGTGCCGTTGTTGGTAAGATAATCGATGAGCCATCATCCAAAACTAGTAGTCGCACACATTCACACAAACATAAATATGGTAAAAAACATAAGCACGGAAAAGGTCATGACAAACACGATCACCGTGGTCATGATGATTAATTGAAATGGCACTGGTAAGTTAAAAAGCCCGCAAAAGCGGGCTTTTTATTTGATAAACGAATACAGTGTAAATTTAATTACTTGATTCTTATTGTTTTGCTTTGGATTCGGCTATTTTAGCGTCGGCAGCTTTTTTATCAGCTGCTTTATTGTCAGCAGTCGCTTTGGCCTTGGCTTTTTTAGCTTCAGCCGTTTTTTTATCCTTGTCTGCATCAGCTTTTTTCTTATCTGCAGAAGATTTTTTGTCTTTATCAGCGGTATTGGCTGTTTTAGTTTTTTCTGCTTTTACTTCTGTTTTATCTGACTTATCTGATTTACCAGCTTTCTCTTTTTTCACTTCTGTCGCTTTAGCATCCTTGTTAGCTTTGGATTCTTTAGCAGGTTTCTCTTCCTTCACTTCTTTGCTGTCTGCAATTTTGCCGCTATCCGCCGCTTTTTCAGTGCCTACTGCCTTGCTTTTAGTTTCTTTAGTAGATGTTTTGTCTGTCTTGGTATCTTTTGCTGCTTTAGTTTCCTTGGTAATGGGTTTAGTGTCTTTCGTAGATTTGGCTTCTTTGTTCGCTGACGGTACGACAACGGTAGTACGGCCATTTATTGCAACGTCCTTGCGCACATTTTTTAAAGTGATATCACCTACCCCGTCTACTTTTTCAAGCTCATCTACCGATTTAAAACCGCCATTTTTTTTACGATAATCAATGATTGCTTGCGCTTTTACTGGGCCAATACCCTCCAAAGTTTCTAATTCTTCTTGTGTAGCGGTATTGAGGTTTACGACTGCAAATGCATTCAAACTTAAAGCGAATGTTGCAAAGAGTGCGATGAGTAATTTCTTCATTTTATTTTTCTCCCAAAGGTTAATTAAAAAACAACGGCTAGCTAAACCAAGTGTTATCAACGATAACGTCGAAACACCAGTGTAATGCTTTGGTTGAAATTTAACTACTGGAAGGCAGTGATTTCTTCGTAGATTTGCGTTAATGCCGTTAGCGGGTTGGCAGCCTGTGTAATAGGCCTACCAATGACCAAATAGCTGGCACCTCTGCTGAGTGCAGCTTTGGGACTTGCAACACGCTTTTGGTCATCAAAGCTGGCATTCTCAGGACGGATGCCAGGAGTGACAAGGCAGAAATCTGCTCCTAGCTCTTCCCTTAATTTAAGGGCTTCACCGGCTGAACAGACGACGCCATCTAAGCCAGCTCGTTTAGTAAGTTTAGCCAAGTGGACAACATGCTTTTCTATATCTTTTTCTTTAAACCCAATTAAAGAAAACTGTCCCTTATTCATGCTTGTCAGTACAGTGACTGCAATTAAAAGGGGTCGGTTAGGACTCTTATCCACTGCTTCCTTTGCGGCCTGCATCATTTCCAAGCCACCGCTTGCATGTACATTCAGCATCCATACACCTAGGTTACTAGCTGCTGTGCAAGCTTTTGCAACAGTGTTGGGGATATCATGAAATTTTAGATCCAAAAAGACTTGGTAGTCTTTTTCGACTAATTGCTCTACTAATTTCGGGCCAGAAGCAGTAAATAACTCTTTGCCTACTTTAAGTTTGCATAAGCTGGGGTCTAGCTGATTCACCAGATTCATTGCACTTGCCGCATCAGCATAATCTAACGCTACGATTATTTTGCTGCCCTGTGTTTTGCTACTTGCTTTATTATCAAGCACTTGGTTACTTTCTATTTATTTTTTACTATTTTAATTTCTTTACGGTCATTTCGCGGCTTACCGCTTCGCTGGGCTCAGCAGGCAATGCTTCCCAAGCATTGCAAGCCGGGCATTGCCAATGGTGTTGTTTGGCACGAAAGCCGCACTGGTCGCAATGATAAGCTGCACGGTTGCCAATCGCATTGCGCACAGTTTGCTGCATTAATTGAATGTCTTGGTTATTGGCTTGTTTCTTGGTGTTGGTTTCATCCGCCATCGCGCGTGCCTGTAGCAACTGGTCCAGGGTGGTGAGGCTTGGCTGGCGTATCAACTCGTTTCTGGCTAGTTTGGCCGCTTTTTCCGGGCTTTCTTCTGCCAAAGTGGCTTCATATAACGCAGCCATTAATGAGGGTAGCTTGTAGGTTTCCAGATAAGTGTTTAGTTGAGCTAAACCTTGTTTTAACTGGCCGCCGTTTTCAGCTTCCAGTGCACGGTAGCTTTTAAGCATTTTATTGGCAACCAAGCCCAAGTATTCCGGTTGCTGATACTCTATACGCTTCCAATGTGAAATTGCAGCTTGATGCGCGCCATTGCTGGCCTCTAAATCGCCCAGTAGAATGTTGGCCCGCACACAGTTTTTATTGGCATCCAAGGCTAAGTTAAGTTGCACGCGCGCTGCATCTTGCTGCTGTGCGATGATTTCATTCATGGCAAGCTCACAATAATATTGAGCAATCTCGCGCCTGAAAGGAACACCAGACAAGCGCTCAAGCTCGGTTGCAGTTTCTATGGCATTCAGCCATTCGCGTTCACGTACATATATTTCTAACAGTGCATTCAAGGCGGGTTGTCGATAGCGCGTGTCATCTAGGCCTTTAAATAACTCTTCAGCACGGTCATACAAGCCGGCTTTTAAATAGTCTTGCGCCAACTCAGCTTTTACCGCAGTTTTTTGGTTTTCTGTGAGTTCTTTTTTATCCAGCAAGTTTAAATGCATGTTGATTGCGCGGTCGGTTTCGCCAGTGCGCCTAAATAAACTGCCTAGTGCAAAATGCAGCTCTAGGGAATCAGTGTTGGCTTGCACTGCCTCAGAAAAGGCTTCTACCGCTTTCGCGTGTTGATCGCTAATCAGAAAGTTCAATCCTTTAAAGTAGGCAGCGGGCAACGTAGTGGATTCGGCGATGAGTTGTTTAATATCGACACGTGCGGCTATCCAGCCCAGCGTAAAAAACAAGGGTAGAATCAGTAACCACCAGTACTCAAATTCGATATTCATAGGTTGATAGACTTTTTCCTGTCACATTTGTTGGGTCACATTTTAACTTGTAATATTTTACCTGTGCTTGGACTTACTCGCTAATTATTCTAAGACGCATTATATAAATGACATAAAAAAAGGCGCTTGAAACAAGCGCCTTTATTAAAACAATTAATATTAAGCTGCAGAATCCACGCGATCACGTAATTCTTTACCCGCCTTAAAATGCGGCACATGCTTGGCAGGTACTTGCACTTTACTACCGGTCTTTGGGTTGCGGCCCAAACGTGGTGGACGGTAATTCAAGCTAAAACTACCAAAGCCCCGGATTTCGATACGCTCGCCAGTGGACAGGTTATCGGTCATCGCATCTAGAATGGCTTTTACCGATAATTCTGCATCTTTCACCACTAACTGTGGAAAACGTTCTGCTAGTAAATTAATTAACTCAGATTTTGTCATGGCTTATGCTTGCCTCTTAATGATTAATTATTTTTTGCTATCCATTTTGGCTTTGAGTAATGCGCCAAGATTTGTAGAACCAGAAGCCGCCGCTGCATCTTCAGCAGAAGGGGCTTCTGCTTTAGTTTTTGCTGGTTTTGCTTTTGGCTTAGCTGATTTTTCATCAGAAGTCACAGAAGCAGTCGCGCCTGTTGGGTCATCTGTAAGCTGTTTAACGCCCAACGAAATACGCTCTTTTTCCACGTCAATGGCTAAGATCACTGCGTTAAGCTCGTCACCTTTTTTAAAGTTACGAATCGCTTCTTCACCAGTTTGTGTCCAAGACAAATCAGACAAGTGTACTAAACCATCAATGCCACCTGGCAAGCCGATAAACACACCAAAATCGGTAATTGATTTGATTTGGCCAGATACTTTGTCGCCTTTAGCATGCGTAGCTGAGAAATCATCCCACGGGTTGGCTTTACACTGTTTCATGCCTAGTGATAGACGACGACGTTCTTCATCAATCTCTAAAATCATCACTTCAACTTCGTCACCCAATTGTGCAATTTTGCCTGGATGAATGTTTTTGTTGGTCCAATCCATTTCTGATACGTGGACTAAGCCTTCAATGCCTGGCTCCACTTCAACGAATGCACCGTAGTCAGTAATGTTAGACACTTTGCCGAAAAGGCGTGTGCTAACTGGGTAACGACGAGTTAATGCAACCCAAGGGTCGTCACCTAATTGTTTAATACCTAAGGAAACACGGTTTTTCTCTTGATCGAACTTCAAGATTTTCGCTTCAACTTCTTCACCGACTGTTAGCACTTCTGATGGGTGCTTAACGCGGCGCCATGCCAAATCAGTAATGTGTAACAAGCCATCGATACCACCCAAGTCAACAAATGCGCCGTAGTCAGTGATATTTTTAACGATACCTTTAACTACTGCACCTTCAGTCAATGAGCCCATCAATGCTTCACGGTCTGCACCAGCAGAAACTTCCATGACCGCGCGGCGAGAAACCACGATGTTGTTACGTTTGCGGTCTAATTTGATAACTTTGAAATCCCACTCTTTGTTTTCGAATGGAGTGGTGTCTTTTACTGGGCGCACATCTACCAATGAACCTGGTAGGAAAGCCATAATGCCATTAACTGCTACACGCAAGCCACCTTTAACTTTGCCGCTGACAAAGCCTTTAACGACACGACCTTCGTTCATCGCATCTTCTAAATCCAGCCATGCTTGCATTTTCTTCGCTTTTTCGCGAGAAAGTTGCGTAGAGCCGAAACCATCTTCTAATTTTTCAATACATACTTTAACAAAGTCGCCTACGGCCACTTCAAGCTCACCTTGAGCGTTTTTAAATTCGTTTACGTCGATTACGCTTTCAGATTTTAAGCCAGCGTTAACAATCACGTGGTCGCTGTCGATTGAAATCACCTCGGCGGTAATTACTTCGCCAGAGCGCATTTCTTGGCGCGCTAAGCTTTCTTCAAAAAGCGCGGCAAAGGATTCCATTGAAGAAGATGGAGTTGATTTAGAAGTAGAAGCCATTAAATTAAAGATACCTAAAAAATTACTTAAGCTATATTTTTTATTAATATAGCCTAAAAGTATTCCCACCTAGCAGTGGGGCAGTTAATTAAACGTTATGCCATATCTATGTACATAACACGAATCGTGCATCTTACACAAAAAATGGCTTATGTTCAATGACTTAAATAGGTTTTTATTTAAAATTATGCAAGTTTTTATAGGCAGTTAATACAAAATCTACCGCTTGCTGAATATCGCGCTGGGTCGTGTCCAGTAATAGGGCTGATGGCATTTGTATCAGTGGTGAAGCGCTACGGGCACTATCGCGTAAATCGCGTTGTTGCAAATCGGCTAAAATTTTATCGTAATCGGCACTTAGGCCTTTATTTTTGAGCTGCTTGTAGCGACGCTCAGCCCTAATCTCAACACTTGCAGTAAGAAATATTTTGAGCTTGGCATCGGTAAATACCACGCTGGCCATATCGCGACCATCGGCCACCAAGCCTGGTGGTTTTCTAAAATCGTGCTGTAAATCTAATAAGGCTGCCCGTACTTGAGGGTGAATGGCAACTTCTGATGCACCGCGGCCAATTTCTTCTGTGCGCACTAAATCGGTAATGAGTGAGTCATTTAGGTAAATGTCGCCTTCTTTAAAGCGGATATTCAGTGTGGTTGCTAACGCACCCAATGCTTCAGCGTTACCCCAATTTATTTTTTGCTGTTGTGCCGCGAGCGCGACGATTCGGTATAAAGCGCCAGAGTCTAAATAGTGGAAGCCAAGTTGATCTGCAACTAATTGCGCAACCGTACCCTTGCCGCTAGCCGAAGGGCCATCAATCGCGATGACAGGAATAGTGCCTGAAGTACCTGAATCAACTGACAATTTTGGCAAATTCTTCAAAATAATTGGGGAAAGTTTTTGCTACGCAGTTAGGGTCGTTAATGATAATTGGCACACCACCTAAACTGACGAGCGAAAAACACATTGCCATGCGGTGGTCGTCGTAGGTATCAATCACCGCATTAGGGGTGAGTTTGGTAGGCGGTGTGATTTTGATGTTATCTTCACCTTCAAATACCTCTGCTCCCAATTTGCGTAATTCAGTTGCCATAGCCGTTAAACGGTCTGTTTCTTTTACGCGCCAACTGCCTATATTTGTCAACCAAGTCTTCCCATCAGCAAACAATGCCAAAATGGCTAAGGTCATGGCTGCATCAGGAATGTGGTTACAATCTAAATTAATGGCTTTTAGTTTTGCAGTGTTTGGTTTACTTGCTGAGACTTGGTTTTGGCCATAATTAATAATGCCGCCCATTAGCGCTAAAGCCTCAGCAAATTTAATATCACCCTGAATGCTGTCTGCACCAATACCTTGTACTGTGACATTGCCAGCAATTACGCCAGCAGCTAAAAAATAAGAGGCGCTAGAAGCATCTCCTTCTACAAATGTTTCTTGAGGTGATAAATATTTACTGTTTGCGGGCAGAACAAAACGTTGCCAGCCATCACGTTCTACTTTCACCCCAAACCG
>JAKFDL010000120.1:0-37070 GCA_036676175.1 Methylotenera sp.
CCCAATGCGCTTTGTACGCGTGCTTCTACACCCACATGCCTCATCGCATCTTGCAGCGCTAAGGCGTTCATTACCGTTGCCAGCATGCCCATGTAGTCGGCAGTAGCCCTATCCATTCCCTCAGCAGCTGGCGCCACACCACGGAAAATATTACCACCACCAATAACAATACCCACTTCCACACCCAACTCAACGATATCTTTCACCTGCGCAACGATCTCAGTAATCGTCGCATGGTTGATACCATAGGCATCATTACCCATCAGCGCTTCGCCGGAAAGTTTAAGTAAGATGCGTTTAAATGCAGGTTTTGCCATGCGTTTCCCAGTAATTTTAAGTTTGCTTATTTAATCACAAACTAGGCGTGTTTGCTCGGTTTTTAAGCCATATTATCGAAGTTATGACGAAAAAAAAGTGGACACAAAGTCCACTTTTTTATGAGGAGAATCTATACCTTAGCGGCAGCTGCCACTTCAGCTGCGTAATCCACTACTGCTTTTTCAATGCCCTCACCCACTGTGTACATAGTGAATGAGGCTACAGATGCGCCTTTGGATTTTAATAATGATTCAATGGTAAATTTGTCATCTTTAACAAATACTTGGCTAAGCAAAGTCACTTCTTTTAAGAATTTTTGCACGGTACCATCTGCGATTTTTTCCAGCATAGTTTCTGGCTTGCCCGCTTCTTTGGCTTTTTCAATTGCCACACGGCGTTCAGCGTCAATTAAATCTTGTGAAATACCAGAAGCATCGAGTGATTTTGGTTTTGCCGCAGCAATATGCATGGCAATATCTTTAGCCAATGCGTCATCACCACCAACCAAATCAACCAATACACCGATTTTGCTGCCATGCACATAGCTAGCCAGTTTACCTGCTGCGTTGATTTTTACGAAACGACGTGGTGTGATGTTTTCGCCAATTTTACCCACTAATTGCGCGCGGGTTTCTTCAACGGTAGCGCCACGCATGGGTAATGCACCCACTGCATTAATATCCGCTGCATTGTTTGTAGCAACAATCTTCGCTAACTCACTTGTAAACGCTAAAAAGTCTTCATTTTTTGCACAGAAGTCAGTTTCGCTATTCACTTCAATCATCGCGCCAGATTTGCCATCTGCTGAGATTGAAACACCTACTGTACCCTCAGCAGCCACACGACCTGCAGCCTTGCTGGCCTTGTTGCCAAAGCGCACGCGCAAGATTTCTTCCGCACGTGTCATGTCGCCTTCAGCTTCTGTCAGCGCTTTTTTACAATCCATCATTGGCGCATCCGTGCGCTCACGTAATTCTTTTACCATGCTTGCGGTAATTTCAGCCATGTCTTTAGCTCCTAATAGGTATATTTAACGTATATTTTTAAATAGAAAAAGGGGCTATACGCCCCTTTTTGAATGAATCTATTACTCAGCTGCAGCTTCTTCGGCCGCAACTTCTACAGTTTCTTCTTTAGCAGATTTTACCAATTCGGTAATCGCATTCGCGCGACCATCCAATACCGCATCAGCCATGCCGCGTGCATATAAGCGAATCGCACGGCTCGAGTCATCGTTGCCAGGAATCACATAAGCCACGCCGTCTGGCGAGTTATTGGTATCCACAATGCCAATCACTGGGATGCCTAATTTAGCTGCTTCAGTAATTGCGCCGCTTTCGTGACCTACGTCGATAATGAATATCGCATCTGGCAAGCCGCCCATCTCTTTAATACCGCCGATTGAACGCTCTAATTTTTCGATTTCGCGTTTATAACCAAGCGCTTCTTTTTTACCGAACTTTTCTAAGCTGCCGTCTAATAACATCGCATCAAAATCGTGTAGGCGTTTGATTGATTGTTTTACGGTTTTAAAGTTAGTCAGCATACCGCCTAACCAACGATGGTTAACATAGGCACAGCCTGCGCGTACCGCTTCTTCTTTGATGATGTCACGAGCTTGACGCTTAGTGCCCACGAATAAAATACGACCCTTGTTTGCTGCCAATGTGCGCGTATATTTCATCGCCTCTTCAAACAATGGCAAGGTTTTTTCAAGGTTTACAATATGAATTTTGTTACGATCACCAAAAATGTACTCTGCCATTTTTGGGTTCCAATAACGGGTTTGATGGCCAAAGTGAACACCGGCCTCTAGCATTTGACGCATAGTTACTGACATAATGACTCCATGTAAGGGTTAAACATTACATTCATCCACAATATTTGCTGCTTAATTTTTTAAAAGCCACAAACACCCTGTACGGGATGATGCATTTATTTTCTGCGAAATTGCAGAGGCCGCATAATAACACTAACTGTTTGAGTTTGCTAGCTTAAAGTAGTTATTTAGATATAGCTCAGCAATCATCTGGCGGCCTTTAAGCCATTTTTTGAATGCAATGATGATTGCCCTATAGGTCACATGAATATTGCTTTACAGCACATTTTTATTAAATTTTTAAGTGGTTTTTTGAGTAATGGCTCAAAAAACCATTCAAAAAACTAAGTATTTTATGCTATCTTAAAAAGATGTTTAAACGGCTTTCCATACACATTGCGTTAGTTTTCTTATTTGCATTTGCGCAAATAGGCGCTGTTACGCATGAAATTAGCCATGTTGAAGATAATATTAAACATAGCCAGGACCAGAATACCCATAGCGAACAGTGCGAGCAATGCATTAGTTTTGCCAAAATTGCTGGCGGCTTGGTCACGCAAAGCTTTGCATTACCTACTTTGCAAGCTAGTTTTATTGCTAGCATACCACTTTCAACCCAACCTTCATCTCAACGCCACACTGCTTACGCAGCGCGCGCACCGCCTTCTCTCAGTTAAATATTACTTTTCCAGCGACGATTTAACCCGCTGGTATTTACTATTTTTTTGAGGATTTATCATGTTTTTACCAAAAAAAATGGTGGCACTAGCCATCAGTAGTTTATTTATTGATACCGCGTTTGCAGCAGAAAATATCGATTTAGCGCCAGTTGCAGTAACAGGCAATCCATTGGGTGTTGGTTCCGATGAACTGGTGGTACCAGTTTCTGTGCTGAATGGCCGCGAGTTAAGTTTGCGCCGTGAAAGCACACTAGGCGAAACACTAAATGGTATACCAGGTGTAACTGCCACCCAATTTGGGCCAAATGCATCACGGCCTGTGATTCGTGGCCTAGATGCCGAGCGCGTGAGAATTATGCAGAATGGTATCGGCATTTTAGATGCGTCTAGCTTAAGTTTTGATCATGCGGTGGGCGTAGACACATTGATTATTGAGCAGATTGACGTGGTGCGCGGTCCAGCCGCGCTACTGTATGGCGGCAGCGCGGTGGGTGGCGTGGTGAATGCGATTGACCACCGCATTCCCACCGAAAAAGTAGATGGCATTATTGGTCGCGCTGAAACCCGTTTTGGTGGCGCAGACAGCACGCGTAATGCGGCGGCAGTGATTGATATTGGCAATGGCATGTTTGCTATTCATGGTGATATATACAACCGTAAAAGTAGTGATTTAGATATCCCCGGTTTCGCCGTAAGCCGCCGTAAAAGTGAAGCTGACGGTACGCCTCGCGAAAATAAAGGCAAGCTCGTTAATAGTAGTGCTGAAAGTGATGGTGGCGCCTTGGGGGCATCGCTCACCTTTGATAACGGCTATGTCGGTTTGTCGTACTCTTTATTGGACAGCAACTACGGCGTGGTGGCTGAAGAAGACGTCCGTATTGACATGAACAGCGAACGCTGGGAGCTGGCGAGTGAATTAAAAGGTTTGGCTAGCACTGTAAACCGCGTCAAATTTCGTATAGCGCACACCGATTACGAGCACAAAGAGCTTGAAGGAACTGAAGTAGGTACAACCTTTACCAACCGTGGTTTAGAGGGTAGCTTGGAGCTTGGTCACAGTAATATTGGCCCACTACAGGGTGTGTTGGGCTACCAGTTCAGCAATACCAATTTTGCTGCATTGGGTGATGAGGCCTTTGTGCCTAGCGTGAACACACAAAATAAAGCGCTGTATTTTTATGAAGAATTACCGCTAGGCAATGGTGAGCTCAAACACAAAGTTACCTTTGGCGGCCGTTTGGGGCACACTACAGTAGACTCTAAATCAAGCCCAGTATTTGGCCTAGCACAAAATAACAGTTTTAATCCCAACAGTTTTGCGCTGGGCGGTTTGTACAATATCAATCAAAACTGGTCGCTCACTAGCAATTTATCCCACAACGAACGCGCACCAAGCTATTTTGAGCTGTATGCCAATGGTGCACATATTGCCACCGGCCAGTTTGAGGTGGGCAATAACAACTTCAGCAAAGAAAAATCCAATGGCATCGACGCACAAATACGCTGGAAAGGTGCCAGTAATTCCTTTAGCCTAGGCACTTATTACACGCGCTTTAGTAATTTTATTGGCTTGTTTGATACAGGCAATGTTGATGCAGGTACTGGTTTACCCATTGCGCAATTTACAGCTGTGCCCGCTGTGTTTAAAGGCTTAGAAGCTGAAGGTAAATTTAATCTAGCCAGCAATTGGGATTTAAGCGTACGCGGTGATTATGTATATGCCAAAGATACGCGCAATAATGACGATTTGCCACGGATTGCCCCGTTAAGACTAGGCGCTGGTTTGCAGTATACAAAAGGAGCTTTCAGTGCAAAATTAGACGTGCTGCGTGCTTTCAAGCAAAACAATACGGCAAATAATGAGCTGACTACGGATGGGTATACCAACCTCAGCGCAATCATGGCTTATAAATTAGGCGGTTTAATCAATACTGGAAAACTCAATATAGAACTATTCGCCAAAGCCAATAACTTGCTGGATGACGAAATTCGCGAACATGCGTCTTTCTTAAAAGATATTGCACCAGCTGGTGAAAGGTCAGTTCTGATTGGTGCACGCGCAGATTTTTAGCGACAAAAAATCGAAAAATTACATGCCCAACAGATCAATTCCCATCAGGCTTGTGGGGCATGCATTTTTAACATTTAAGGCCAAAATTATTCTTGAATATATTTAACTAATTCATCCACCACCATGTGCCCGCCTGCAGTGGTGAGGTGATTGTTATCAAAGTAATAGCTGTGTTTATCGGTACCGATTAAACACTTTTCGCCGTTGCAAAAAATATCGTCAAAATTAATCAGGTTTAATTGCCCTGCTTGCGCATGCTGCTTAAATAGCTGGCTTACAAATGATTGCAGCTGTAAATGCTGCTGTTTAGTAACAGACAGGTCGCGGATACTTTCCGAAACCTTTTGCACGTCATTAGCATCAGTTTTATTGTTATAGATTTTGTAATATAAATCTTTCGCGCCATGCGTTTGCTGCGGCACTTGCTCAACAATATATAACTGCGCGCCAATGCTGGCATAAGCTGCTACAGTTTGTTTAAGGCCCGCTTCAAATGCTTTTCTAGATGAGGCTTTGTTTTTTTTGCCACGTTGGGTTATCCCTACCCAGGTTGCCTCAGTGCCATCGTAACCACCATCGGTATATACCGACCATCGACCAATGAGGAAAACTTTTTTAATCTGATTGGCTTTTACATAGTCAAACACGCGTTGGTTAATTAGATGGCAGCCAACTTGTGTTTGATCTGTCCGTAAAATATAGATGCCTAAAAATGGCGTACAATAACTTGTGCCGCTGTAAAGCGCTTGGGTGTTGGCTTGCAAGGCGGCTTGATTAAAGGCGTCAAATAAGGATTTAGAGTGAGAGTCTCCAAATACCAAAAATGCAGGCTTGCTATCACTTGTGCTGCCTGTGCTTACTGACTTGACTCCAATATCACACAGCCAATCATCATTTTTATATGCGTTAGGTTTATCAAAACATTCATTTGCCCGCTGCGTTAACCCAAACGAGCTGCTGAGTGATGTTGGCATGTTAAAGCGTTTTTCGAAGCCCTTATTCGCAATACCAATCAAGCCAACGCTGATAAAGAACAAGCTGCCGATCAAACCAAACCAGAATATTTGCTTGCGCTTAACGATATTTTTATTCCTGAACGGTGTTTCTACAAACTTCCAGGTCAGGAAAGCCAACAACAATGAAATCACTATCAATAGTAAATATACTATTCTGCTAGGCTCTTCTATGCTGCCATAGCGCGCAAAGCTGAATAGAGGTTGGTGCCACAAATAAGCGCTATAGCTGATTAAGCCAATACCCACTAACAGTTGATGGCCAAGTAACTTGCCAACAAGCGTCGTTGGGTAGGCAAACAACACAATCAACACGGTGCCAATGGTGGGCAACAGCGCATTTACCCCAGGAAAAGGCGTAGATTTATCGTAAGCAAATACAGCATAGGTAATCAGCAGCAAGCCCAACAAGCTTGCAGCTTGAGAAACGACGAGTGGCAGCTGGGTTGGATTGTTATTCGTTTCAGCCTTGGAGAATAGGTAAAAAGCGGCCAGCGCTCCAATAAGCAGCTCCCAGCCGCGCGTTGGCAATAGATAAAAAGACGCCGAGCTAAAGCGCGTCAATGCCCACTCTGAAGCAGCCAAACTGGCTAATGCGCCCACAAACAACAGGCCGACTATCCAGCGTTTACCGATAAAGCGCCAAGCCAGCATTAAAAACAGTGGAAACAGTACGTAATATTGTTCTTCTACCGCTAGGCTCCAGGTATGTAATAGCGGTTTTAACTCGTTTGCGGTGGCAAAATAACCAGCCTCTTTCCAGAACAGAATATTAGATAAAAATAACGAAACTGCGACCACGCTTTTAGAAAAATCATGCAATCCTGTGGGTGACATCCACCACCAAGCGAAAGGCAAACTGGCCAACATCACCAAAAACAAAGCAGGCAATATGCGCCGTGCACGGCGCTCATAAAACTTTAAGAGTGAAAAAGTACCTGCATGCAAGTCGTTGATAATAATGGAAGTGATTAGATAGCCGCTGATGACAAAGAAAATGTCTACACCTATATAACCACCACTAAAGCTTTGGAAGCCAGCATGAAACAGCAACACAGGCAAGACTGCGAGGGCACGCAGCCCATCAATTTCTCTTCTATATTTCATGGGTTATTTATTTCTTTGCTTAGAGTGTGTTAAAGCACTTATCCGACAATGTAAGTAATGACCATGGGTTGGGAGTCATGGTCGGCATAAAGCGCCCGGATAGATTCGACAAACAGTGCACTTGGCGGTGTAACGCAATCTAAATACACTTTGTAAAGCCCGCCATAGCCCATTTCGTGATAGCGCGCTAACATTTCTTCCTCAGTTTTTCCTTCTGGAATACCTAAGTGTAGCGTGGGTCTGCCGCGTTCAACACCAAACACTGGGGTATCCCATAAAAACTGTGCGCCACCTGTTTTTGGCAGCTTCATATAAAAATAATTGAAACTATCATGTGTGGACAAAAAGCCCTTACGACGACGCTTCCATTCAATTAAACCGTGACCTGGCTTAGCCAGGCTGATGCCATAATCACAATAGTCATAACCATTTTCAATCGCGGACTCAAGCGCTAAATGCAGATTAATCGAATTGACCTCTCCCCAGCGCTTGTAATCTAAAAACACACTACTAGGGTAGCCCAAGCGGTTAACGTGCCAATAGCGTTTGCCTTTGCGGGTGTATGGATGGCCGAGGTGGCAGCCCACCTCCTCATCACCCTGCAACAGTACATCTAATCTGCCATGCGATTTTTGGGCGAATTTCCGCACCATCCCAGGTTCTAGCTGAGCGGCGCTACTATCATGCCGTAGTGTTGCATAAGCCTTCAGCATGTTGTTTTCAATTAAGTCAATTTTATCAACGCTGTTAATGGCTTGGTAACGATAATTGCGACGATCGGAATTGATAGAACGACGTAGGCTTTTTGAATAGCTGGCTACAATCTCCTCAATGGGCCGCCCCAATTTGACAATTGTAATTAAGTAAAAAGGAATGCATATTGCATCCCGCATGGGATGTTCAGTCACATAAACTTTATCACCGCTTGGTACGCTTGGATAAGTTATAGCTGGATCCGCACCCAGCAAAGCATTAAGCACTGGCTTATTTTCTAGCCGGCCTTTGTAATGCACAGTGGTTGGATTAGTTTCACTGAGGGGAAATGAAAAATGTTGCCATTTACGCCAATTTAAGGTAGCTAAAAAATGTTTAAGCTGACATCTTTTTTGCCTAATTTCAAATTTAAGTGAAGGTGAGACACAGTTTTTTAGTGCTGATGCCAGCTTACTAAGCCTCCGAGCCTGCATAATGACCCCTTAGTTAATTTTATTAAGTAATTTTAGAATCTTACGAGCATTGACATGAAATCAGCTCTGGCACAGATTCAGTATTATTATAGTTCGATAGATTATAAATGAATCCGGACTAAAAGCGCTTATAGTTTTGCGCAAACTGCATTATCTCCTAAGTGCTGGCTATGCTAAAATTCAGCATTCATTTATACACTTAATCATCATGACCGTTACTATCAATAATGCTGAAGACATTGCCGCCATGCGTATCGCGGGCAAACTTGCATCTGAGGTACTGGATTACATTACCCCGTTTGTCGTGCATGGGGTAACGACAGAAAAGCTCGACCAATTATGCCATGATTACATTGTGGATGTGCAGCAGGCTATCCCTGCTCCTTTGAATTACGCGCCAGATGGCCACACGCCCTACCCTAAATCTATTTGCACCTCTGTCAACCATCAAATTTGCCACGGCGTGCCAGGCGACAAGGTGTTGAAAAATGGCGATATTGTGAATATTGACATTACAGTGATTAAAAATGGTTATCACGGAGATACTTCACGCATGTTTATGGTGGGCGAGGTATCGATTCAAGCAAAAAGGCTGTGTGAGCTTACTTACCAAGCCATGTGGTTAGGTATCCAGAAAGTGAAGCCAGATGCCACTTTGGGCGACATTGGTTATGCCATTCAAAGCTTTGCCGAAAAGAATGGCTTTAGCGTGGTGCGTGAATTTTGCGGCCATGGCATTGGCAAAAGATTCCACGAAGAACCACAAGTACTGCACTATGGCCGTCCTGGCATGGGTCTAAAGCTTAAAGCAGGCATGATGTTTACAATTGAGCCGATGATTAACGCAGGTAAACGTGATATTAAGCAAATGCCCGATGGCTGGACCATTGTCACCAAAGACCGTAGTTTATCAGCACAATGGGAACATACAATATTAGTGACTGATACCGGCTATGAAGTGATGACCCTCTCTGCAGGGTCGCCTGCAACGCCTCCGCTTGCTTGATTCATGCATGTCAGCAGCTAAGCCCTTCAACTCAAACTCTCGCGAAGCGCTGCAAGCACTACGCAGTGATTTAAAAACACAGCAAGCAATCATTGAAGCCGAGTTTTTACTACATAAAAACCCGGCGCTATTATTAAAAAACCAAACCCAGCTCATTGACAAGCTACTTAAAACGATATGGCTACAAACCAATATAGATAAGAGGTCTAGCTTAATCGCAGTGGGTGGTTACGGCCGGGGCGAGCTTTTCCCTTATTCCGATATTGACTTGCTCATTCTGCTACCTGAGCAGTTTCCAACCAGTGAAAACCAGAAAATCGAGACGCTGGTTGGATTGCTGTGGGATATTGGCCTGAATATTGGTCATAGCGTGCGCACCTTACATGAGTGCGTGACTGAAGCTAAAAATGACGTCACCGTGCAAACCAATTTGCTAGAAGCGCGCTACTTAACAGGCAACAAAGCACAATACAATGACTTCCTCAGCGCTATCACTGCGCAGATGCATCCTGCCGAGTTTTTTGCTGCCAAATTTAAAGAACAAGATAATCGCCATTCCAAGTTTAACGACACTGCCTATAACCTAGAACCCAATATCAAAGAAAGCCCCGGTGGCTTGCGCGATTTACACATGATTTTATGGCTAGCAAAAAGTCAAGGCTTGGGTAATAGCTGGCTAGAACTGTCCAAGAATCAACTTATTTCTAATCTGGAGCTACGCCAGATTCAACGTCATCAACGTAACTTGCAAATATTACGTATTCGGCTACATTTACTAGCCAAACGTCGTGAAGACAGACTGTTGTTTGATTTCCAAAATGAATTAGCAGCTGATCTGGGCTTTGTCACCAACCCACGCAAACGCGCCAGTGAACAATTGATGCAAAGCTACTATAGAAGTGTTAAATATATAAGCCTAATCAATGAGATACTAGTTAAAACTTTAGAATCTACTTTAACTAAAAATGCACCTAAAATCAGGCATATCAGCGCAAATTTTGAAGCACATAATCAGTGGTTGCAAGCCAAAACCGCGCGCACCCTGCAACAGCAACCTGCGGCGATTTTAGAAAGCTTTTTGCTACTGCAACAGCACCCTGAGTTGGAAGGCATGGGCGCCAACTTGATACGCCAGCTGCAACGTGTGAGAAAGTTAGTCAACCGCGAATTTAGGGAGTCAAATGCAAATAAAGCTTTGTTTATCAGCATATTGTCGCAACCACAAGGTGTAAACCATAGCCTACGCCGTATGAATCGTTATGGCATTTTAGGGCAGTACATTCCCGCATTCGGTAAAATAGTCGGTCAAATGCAGCATGACTTATTCCACGTTTACACTGTGGATGAGCACATCTTAAACGTACTAGCCAACTTGCGCCGCTTTGCCAAACCAGAGCTGAAACACGAGTTTCCACTTTGTAGCCAATTATTTGCTACTTTCGACAAGCCGCATCTACTCTATCTTGCAGCACTGTTTCATGATATTGCCAAAGGGCGTGGCGGCGATCATTCTACTTTGGGTACGCAAGATGCAAAACGTTTTTGTAAGTTGCATGGCTTGGCTAAAGAAGATACCAATTTAGTCGCATGGCTGGTTGAGGTACATTTAAAAATGTCCAGCACCGCACAAAAATCTGACCTATCTGACCAAACCGTTATCGAGCAATTCGCACGCTTTGTTAAAACAGAAACGCGGCTAGTTGCCCTGTATTTATTAACGGTAGCTGATATCCGGGGCACCAGTCCTGCCGTGTGGAATGCATGGAAAGCGCGGCTGTTAGAAAGTTTATTTTACGCCACCAAGCGTGTGTTGAATGACGAAAACTTTAATGCGCAGCAAATCGCGCAGATTAGGCAAACAGAAGCTGTTGATAAACTGAATAAGTACGGCCTGAGTACGCAATCCTACCGCGACTTGTGGGTTAAGTTAGGGGTGGCTTATTTTACACGCTATGAAAGTGACGAAATCGCTTGGCAAAGCCGCCTGCTGACACCACATGTACTCAGCACTCAGCCGATCGTGCGCGCGCGCCTAGGGCCCAATGGCGATGGCATCCAGGTGATGATTTACAGCAAAGATCAGGACGATTTATTTGCGCGTATTTGTAATTTCTTTGACCGCATGGCCTACAACATCGTTGAAGCCAAAATTTACACCACGCAACATGGTTATGCACTCAACAGCTTCAGCGTGCTGGATCAATCTGGTAAATCGGTCAGCTATAGTGGTTTATTAAAATTCATCGAATCACAGCTGACAGAAAAAATCATTACCCCCGCTATTGAAGCTCCCCTAGAAGGCCGGGTAAGCCGTCAGGTAAAACACACGCCATTTAGCACGCAAGTGCATATTGACGTAGAACAAGGCAGCCATCAAACAAGCTATCACATTATCCAGATTGTGGCTGCTGATCGCCCTGGCTTGCTGGCAAAAATTGCTTTTATATTTTTAAGGCTTGGCATAGATTTACACAACGCCAAAATTAACACACTCGGTAACCGTGCCGAAGATAGTTTCCTGGTTTCTGGTAAGCAAGGCACAACGTTAGCTGTCACGCAACTCACTATGCTGCAAGAAGAATTGTTGCGCTTATAATTGATAAGCATGTGGTCTAAAACATGCCCTACAAGAGTACTTAGTCAAAGTGATAATGCTTGCGTAACGGCTTTTTCACTTCCCACAAGCAAGACAGCCCTGCGGGAAACGTCACCAAATCGCCCTCCCCAAAACTCACAGGTGGGCCACCATTTTTTGGAGTGACGGTCACTTCACCCTCTAAAATATAGGCCACTTCTTTAGAGTTATAGCTCCAAGGAAATTTAGATACTTCTTTAGACCAAGTTGGCCAACTGGTGACGCCTAACGCCTCCAGTTTACTGGCATCTGGTTTTTCTACTTTCACATTTAAAATGTTATTCATTTTAATGCTCCTTAAAACAAATAAACCTCCCATACGGAGGTTTATTGTATGCTTAACGCATAGAATTGCAACACACTGTTTTTAAGAGTGTTTGTAATGTTTTTTCAGTTGCTTGATCACTTCCCATTGTGATTTCATGCCTTTGGGAAACACCACAAAATCACCCGCTTTAATCGTTACTTTTTCGCCGCCTTGTGGCGTCACGGTAAATTCACCTTCGAGTACGTAGGCGCTCTCAGTCATGCTGAAATCAAGTGGGAATTTAGAAGGTGCACAATCCCAGATTGACCAGCTAGAAACGCCGAGTTCTTTCAATTTTTCTGGGGTTGGATTGTGATCGATTTGAATTTGGCTCATGAAAATTCCTTAGAAATCATTATAAATCAAAATAAAATGCCGCTTGGCTTTAAGCGGCACTGAAGATTACGTACATAAACTTGGCGGAAGAGGTGAGATTCGAACTCACGGTGGGCTCGCACCCACGACAGTTTTCAAGACTGTAGCATTAAACCGCTCTGCCACTCTTCCAAATTAAAACACTTTGTTACTCTTAGACCGTTTTTTGAACCAGTCTTGAAGACTGTAGCATGCTGATATTAAACCTCGCGCTCTGCCACTCTTCCTAATAAATCATTGCGAGCGCGCATTATACCCAAAAAAATTGGGCTTGCACATCTAGTCATCAACAATATTTTGCTCTGGAAAAAGCACGTCAGTATAGCCAAATTGACTCAAATCGGTAATACGCATTGGGTATAAAATACCGAGCAAATGATCGCACTCATGTTGCACCACACGCGCATGAAAGCCACTGACCAGCCTATCTATGCCATTCCCAAATTGATCAAAGCCAGTGTAATGCAGGCGTGTGTAACGTGGTACCACGCCACGCATACCCGGTACCGATAAACACCCCTCCCAGCCATCTTCCATTTCGCCACTAATAAAGTTTAGTGTCGGATTAATCAATACTGTGTAAGGCACTTGCTCTGCATCTGGATATCGTGGGTTTACACCAACGCCGAAAATGACTGCTTGCAAGCTCACACCAATTTGCGGCGCGGCAATGCCAGCACCATCCATCGCTTGCATGGTATCTTTCATGTCCTGAATCAGCGCATGCAACTCTGGGGTATCAAACTTCGTGATTGGTTGTGCTTTTTGCAATAAAAGTGGCTCACCCATGCGCAATACGTTTTTAACTGCCAATTAATTCACCTCGCTCACCTGTGCAATCTCTTCGATTAGACTACACACTTTTTGCATCGTGCGTTCCAGGTTTGCACTGATATCGGCAAAATTAATACCTTGGCTACTGTCGCCGCGTCCTGCTGCTGGGTTAACGACTGGGCACAAAGCTGCGTAATGTATCCCTAGCTCATGCGCCAGAATCGCTTCTGGCATGCCGGTCATGCCGACAATAGTGGCACCATCGCGTTCTAGCCGATTGATTTCCGCTGCAGTTTCCAATCTTGGGCCTTGTACGCAAGCATATACGCCCCCATCGCACAAGGGTTGATTGATATTACTTGCTGCCTGTTTAAATTGACCTCTTAACATGCTTGAATATGGCGCGGTAAAATCAATATGCCTAACTGGCATCACGATACCATCGTGATAAGTATTCGCACGACCGTGCGTATAATCAATCAGCTGGTCTGGCATCACAATATCACCCGTTTGTAATTGGCTAGAAATACCGCCCACCGTGGCAATCGCCAGCAAGTTGGTAACCCCCGCTACATGTAAGGCCCAAATATTGGCACGGTAATTTACCGCATGGGGCGGAATGGTGTGCCCTGTACCATGTCGTGCTAAAAAAACCACCTCTACCCCAGCTAAACTGCCGAAAACAAGTGGCTGAGAAGCTTCGCCGTATGGTGTACGTGCAATTTCGCGCCTGCTTGTTTGCAAGCAACTTAACTGAGTAAGGCCTGTGCCTCCAATAATACCTAACATAATCTACCTAACATTTTTTGCCTAACTGTATATTGTCCACATGTTTGGCTTATTGTAGCGTATGCAAATGGCTTGTGCTGTAGGGTTTTTATAATTTTACAGTGCGTTGGTTTTCTAACTTGTTAGTTATATGTCAGCACTGTTTTATGTCATACTTGCGCTTATGGCGATCGATTCCGACATTTTTAATGTGACTAGTAATAAAATCAGCAGCAAAAATGCGCTGGATTTAAGTCTGTATGACAGTCTTGATTTAACACAGCAGCATTACGAGAATTTTCCTGTAGCTTCATTCGTGCTACCTAAGCATTTACGCGACCCTATTGCGTTAATCTATACGTTTGCACGACAAGCTGATGATTTTGCAGATGAAGGCCATCACAAACCAGCCTGGCGCTTGGCAAAACTACATGGATTTAAGCTAGAGCTTGATCTAATGCGTGAGAACGGCAAAACTAAATCGCCGTTTTTTAACGAGCTTGCAATTGTAATTCGTAAATATAATCTGCCACTAGAGCCATTTTATGATTTATTAGACGCCTTTAGCCAGGACGTTACTAAAGAGCGTTATGCTAATTTTTATGAGGTGTTGGATTATTGTCGCCGCTCAGCCAACCCAATTGGCGCCTTATTGCTGCATTTATTTGGCAAAGCCACTCCAGAAAATTTAATCTATTCCAATAAAATTTGTACGGCGTTGCAACTCATCAATTTTTATCAAGATGTTGCTATAGACTTTGAAAACGAGTTTCACAAAAGCCGCATCTATTTGTGCCAAGATGAGATGAAGCAATACAATGTGACTGAGGCACAAATTGCCAGCCAGCATGTCAATAGGCATTGGGAGCGCTTTATGATGTTTAATATTGAACGCGCTGAAGCGATGCTAAAAGAAGGCAAGCCGCTAGAACACACTCTGCCAGGTCGGGTCGGACTTGAAATGCGCATGATCATTGCTGGCGGAGAACGTGTGATTTATAAGCTTAAAAACGTACGTGGCAACGTATTTAAGCATCGCCCTACCCTGCAAACCTGGGATTGGCCAGTCATTTTGCTTAAAGCCTTGCTTGGTTAATATTTCGGCTAGCTTATTCATGACACCACTGGAGTACTGTAAAAATAAAACCGCGCAAAGTGGCTCCAGTTTTACCATCAGTTTTATTTTTTTACCAAAAAATCAACGCGATGCCATGACGGCGTTATATGCGTTTTGTCGTGAAGTGGATGATGTAGTGGATGAGTGCACCGATTACAGCGTAGCGCAAACCAAGCTGAACTGGTGGAAAAGTGAGATCGCAAATCTTTACGCCAACACACCACAACACCCTGTTACCAAGGCCTTGCAACCATTTTTACACCAATTTAATCTCGCTCAAGAGCATTTTTTAGAGATTATAGATGGCATGGAAATGGATCTGAAATTCAATCGCTACGAAGACTTTAAGCAACTGCAACTTTATTGTTATCGGGTGGCAAGTGTCGTTGGCCTACTTTCAGCGAATATTTTTGGTTTTAAAAATCGTAACACCCTTAAATATGCGCACGATTTAGGCATGGCTTTCCAGTTGACCAATATTATCCGCGATGTGGGTGAAGATGCGCGCAGAGGGCGTATTTATTTACCATTAGACGAATTGCGCAAAGCTAAAGTATCGGAAGATGATATTTTACAAAATCGCGAAACGCCTGCAGTAAAAGAGCTTATCGAATACCAGATTGAGCGCGCTGAAACTTATTACGATAAAGCGTTGCATGAGTTGCCCGCTGAAGATGCTAAACAGCAGCTTGCTGGCTTGATGATGGCGGCAATTTATCGCACACTTTTACGTGAAATTAAAGCCGATAGTGCCGAAAAAGTACTCAATAGTAAAACCTCATTGCCACCCTTACGTAAGCTTCTGCTGGCAGCAAGGACTTATTTCAAATATGTCTAAGCACGTTATTGTCATCGGTGCTGGGATGGCGGGCCTAGCAGCAGCATCCACATTGGCTTCCAGAGGCATTAAAGTCACATTACTAGAAGCCGCCTCACAACTAGGTGGTCGTGCACGTAGCGTAGCGATTGAATATAACAGCCAAGTCATTCAACTGGACAATGGACAGCACATCATGCTGGGCGCTTATCGCGATACCTTAAAGCTACTAGATCAGATAGGTGTCAATGTGCAAGATGCGTTTATGCGCATACCGTTATCTATGGAACAGCGCGAGGACAATAAAACTGTTTTTAAACTCAATACAGCCAGCTATTTACCTGCGCCTTTAAATCAATTGGTTGGATTCTTGGGTTGCCATGGCCTAAGCTGGCAAGCGCGCATGGCCGCTGTTCGATTTGTGTTACGTTTAAAGAGCAGCCGCTATCAGCTAGCGGTTGATGGCCCACTGATAGATTTTTTACAACAGCATCAGCAATCTAGTCAGGTGATAAAGTTGCTTTGGGAGCCATTATGTCTGGCTGCGCTTAACACTCCTATTGGTTTGGCTAGCAGTAAGGTTTTTTTAAATGTGCTCAAAGACACGTTTAACAGTAAGCAGAATAGCGATTTTTTGCTGCCCAAACAGGATTTATCGCGGCTTTTTGCACAGCCTATTCAGCATTACCTAAAACAACATGGCGCAAAAATATTGCTCAATCAGCGGGTAAAAAGTATCAAGACAGTTAACAATGGCTACATTGTTCACAGCAAAGATGCACAATTTAAAGCGAATCATGTGGTAGTTGCCATTTCACCTGTGCGGCTTAGGAATGTGATTACTGAATTGCCAAAGCTGGAATTTGCTGCACAGCAAACTGAGTGCTACAGCTATCAGCCGATTTACACGATATATTTGCAATATGAACGCGATATAAAACTGCCAAAACCCATGCTAGGCCTGGTTGGTGGGGTAAGTCAGTGGGTATTTGATCGAGGTATATTGTGCGGACAAAGCGGTTTGATGGCCGTCATTATCAGCGCAGAGGGTAAACACCAAAAATATACGCAAGACACGCTGGCCTTAAGAGTAGCGCAAGAGCTACGCAATGCGTTTCCACAACTCATTAAGCCGCTTTGGCACAAAGTGATTGCAGAAAAGCGTGCGACTTTCTCCTGCGATGTTAACTTGCCGCGCCCTGCAAACTTAACATCTTATCCTGGACTCTATTTGGCGGGTGACTACACTTATGCAGATTATCCCGCCACCATAGAGGGCGCAGTGCGTAGTGGGCTAGCCTGTGCTGAGTTGATATGCAATACGTAAAAAGATAGTTAGTGTAAATAAGCTGGTAAGTTAATAGCCCAGCTTATTTTTTTCTCTTCTAATTTTGTCTCTGACTTTACTATACGCTCTATACAAAACAGGCGGCGTTAAATCTTTTAAATAGTTATCAAACACCAGTGCGCGCACTTCTCTTTTAGTTGCTGCATCATCGCTGGCACGGGCTTTATACATGGTGGAGTGTGATGCAGTGTCTTCGTACACGCGCGTAGATGCCGTGTAGTAATAGAGTGCCAGCGATCTTCTTTTAACATTCTCAGGGCAGGTCAGCGGGTCTGGATGTCCGTGAAAGCTATCAGCATCTGTATTAAAGATGACGCATCGATTGTACACAGGGGCAATGGTATGCACTTTGCCCTGCATTTTTCTATCCCAAAGCTCTAGGTGTCCCCCATATTCATCTTTCCAGTCCTTGTTTAGGTAGATGATGACATTAAGACGACGATTGAGATGTAATGTCTCATTGATCCTGAAGTCAGCATGGATACCTAACTTACCTCCCGTTGAGGTTTCATGAAAACCACCACCGGTAAAGTAAGGATCTGGAATAAGGGATGGAATAGTGGTCAGTGACTGTAGAAACTCTACAACTGCGTAGGAGTTAAAAAACCCAAACACCTCACGAATGAAACCATTGCAGTCGGCAGGCATAATTTGTCTTTTGTATAAGCCTGCATAACCGCCATTAAATACCACGTCACTCTCTAACTTTTCATGAGGGAAATTGCTGAGTATTTTATCAATTAAAGCTTCAGGTAAAAAATTATCAATCACGATATGCGGAAAAGGTTCGGCAAAGCAGTAATCGCCACTTAAGCTCTCACCAAATTGCTTTGCATCATTTGCGTTTAAATAAACGCCGTCATCCATTGAAATAGGAAGTGTTGCTTTTTGAAACATGTGACACCTTTACTAAAAGCTAATATTCTTCTGCAAGAAATATATCTCAATCTTACCGGTTAAACAATAGTCCAAACAGCATAGTTGGATGATTATACCTGCCTAAGTGCTTGATCTAAGCGTTCTACAGCAATGATTTCAATACCAGCTAATTTTCCTTTAGGTGCGTTTGCTTTTGGCACAATGGCTTTGGTGAAACCCAGCTTTGCAGCTTCCTTCAAGCGCACCTGCCCACCTGGTACTGGGCGCACTTCTCCTGCCAACCCAACTTCACCAAACACAATAAGTTTATGTTCTAATGGTTTGTTTTTTAAGGAAGAAACTATTGATAATATGACGGCTAAATCAACTGCAGGCTCTGCAATTTTTACGCCACCTACAGCATTAATAAAAACATCTTGGTCAAAACATGGAATCCCGGCATGACGATTTAACACTGCCAGCAACATAGCTAAGCGATTTTGTTCAAGACCAGTTGCCAAGCGTTTTGGACTGGGTGCGTGGCTTTCATCGACCAACGCCTGAATTTCAATCAGCAACGGGCGTGTACCTTCCATCGTAACAGTGATGCAACTACCCGCGACTTGGCCCTCATGGTGCGATAAAAACAAGGCAGAAGGGTTAGAAACTTCGCGCAGCCCATGTTCTGTCATGGCAAATACACCCAATTCGTTAACGGCACCGAAGCGGTTTTTAAAAGCGCGGATAAGGCGGAAACTGGAATTTTGATCTCCTTCAAAATACAAGACCGTATCGACAATATGCTCTAAAACCCTTGGCCCTGCTAGCGAACCTTCTTTAGTCACATGCCCCACCAAAATCACAGTAATGCCAAGATGCTTGGCCAAGCGTGTCAATTGGGCCGAACACTCCCGTACTTGCGCCACCGACCCGGGCGCAGATTGCAAAGCTTCGGAATAGACGGTTTGAATCGAATCAATCACCGCAATATTGGGTTTATGCGTTTGCAGCGTAGCAAGAATTTTTTCCAGGTTGATTTCCGCCAACAACTCAACTTGGCTGGCATCCAAACCTAAACGCTTAGCGCGCATGGCGATTTGTTGCGGTGACTCTTCACCACTCACGTAAATTGCCTGACTAGCTTTGCCTAAATGGCAAAGTACCTGCAAAAGTAAAGTTGATTTACCAATGCCAGGGTCGCCACCAATCAGCACCACACCGCCCTCTACCAAACCGCCACCGAGTACGCGATCAAATTCGCTAATGCCGGTTGGCGTTCTTTCAATATCTGCAGCTTTAATGCTGCTTAATTTTTGTAATTGGCTAGAGGCTGTTAAACCCTCGAATTTATTGGCGTAACGGTTGGTTGAGGTACCAGATTCTTCGATACTTTCCACCAGCGTGTTCCAAGCCAAGCATGCTGGGCACTGGCCCTGCCATTTTGGTTCACTAGCGCCACATTCAGTGCAGCTGTAGATAGTTTTTGCTTTTGCCACTTATATTAATTATTAATAGTTATCTGGCATGTAGCCAGTATTGGCAAAGTTTTCAAAACGGGTATTTTCGCCAATAAAGGTTAAGCGCACGCGGCCAATCGGGCCGTTACGTTGTTTGCCTATGATAATTTCGGCAGTACCCTTATCTGGGCTGTCTGGGTTGTATACTTCGTCGCGGTAGATAAATAAAATTAAATCTGCATCTTGCTCAATCGCGCCAGATTCGCGTAAATCGCTCATCACCGGGCGTTTGTCGGGGCGTTGCTCAACAGACCGATTTAACTGCGAAAGCGCCACCACGGGGCAATCCAACTCTTTGGCCAATGCCTTTAATGAACGCGAAATTTCAGAAATCTCCGTCGCACGATTCTCGCCTTGCTTGCCTGCAGGGGCTGACATCAGTTGCAAGTAATCGACTACGATTAAACCCAGTTTACCCGTTTGGCGATGCAAGCGACGCGCTCTGGCACGTACATCAAAACTGCTTAAGCCCGCACCTTCGTCAATAAAAATCGGCGCTTCGTTTAGGCGGCCTAAAGCTGTGGTCAGCTTTTCCCAGTCTTCATCTTCTAAACGTCCTGTGCGCATGCGATGCTGGTCTAACCGACCAACTGAACCTATCATCCGCATTGCGAGCTGCGTGGATGCCATTTCCATCGAGAATACCGCCACAGGCAGGCCTGTATCAAGCGCCACATTCTCGGCCACATTCAGCGAAAATGCTGTTTTCCCCATCGAAGGCCGCCCTGCCACGATAATTAAATCGCCGCCTTGAAATCCAGAGGTCATGCTGTCTAAATCGCTAAAGCCAGTGGGAATACCCGTCACATCGCTTGGATTATCGCGCGAAAATAGCATGTCAATGCGCTCGGCTACTTGCGGCAACAGCTCTTTAATGTCTTGAAAACCTTGGCTGCTGCGTTGCCCACCTTCGGCAATTTGAAAAATTTTGGCTTCTGCCTCATCCAGTAGCTGCTGCGCATCACGTCCATTTGGGTTATAAGCACTATCAGCAATGCCAGAGCCCACTACCACCAGCTTACGCATGATGGCGCGTTCACGCACAATCTCGGCATAACGGCGAATATTGGCGGCGGTAGGCGTATTTTGTGCTAACGCACCTAAATAGGCGATGCCGCCCACTTGACTGAGCTCGGCAGTGCTTTCTAGCGATTCAGCCACTGTCACAATATCGGCTGGACGATTATGCTCAATCAGCTTGCCGATGTGTTGGAATATGGTTTTGTGATCGTGCTGATAAAAATCTTGAGCACTTAAAATATCGGCAATTTTGTCTAGCGCTTCGTTCTCCAGTAACAAACCGCCAATCACCGATTGCTCGGCTTCGATGGAATGTGGGGGAAGTTTAAGTGCGTCTAATTGATCATCTGCCATGCGGCAATTATAACCCGATGCGCGTACAGGTTGCATGACTTAAGAAACGGATTTATTTAATTTAGTAACGCGCATGACCTAAAAAGCAAAAGGCTACCGAAGTAGCCTTTTTAATTATTTCTAAAGCAAAAAACTAAGCTGCTTCGCCCACTACTGTGACTGTAATATCTACCACTACATCGTGATGCAATGCCACAGTAACTGCATGGTCACCAATCATTTTAAGTGGACCAGTAGGCATACGGACTTCAGCTTTAACCACTTCAAAACCAGCAGCTTTAAGGCCTTCAGCAATATCACCATTAGTCACAGAGCCAAACAAACGACCATCAACACCCGCTTTTTGCGCCACTGTTAACACATAGCCAGCCAATTTAGCACCACGTGCGGTTGAAGCAGCCAAAATGTCAGCTTGTTGTTTTTCTAGTTCTGCACGACGTGCTGCAAACTCAGCCTTGTTAGACTCTGTTGCGCGCTTTGCTTTACCTTGTGGGATCAAAAAGTTGCGGCCAAAGCCGTCTTTAACTTTAACGATATCGCCCAACGTGCCTAGGTTTGCGACTTTTTCTAATAAAATTACTTGCATAATATTTTCCTAGCCTCTCTTAACCTGGGTGTTTGTCTGTGTATGGGAGCAATGCCAAAAAGCGCGCACGTTTTACCGCGGTTGTCAGTTGACGTTGATATCTGGCTTTTGTGCCAGTCATACGGGCTGGAATAATTTTAAAGTTTTCTGAGATGAAATCTTTAAGCAAATCGACATCTTTGTAATCTACTTCTTTAATACCTTCTGCACTAAAACGGCAGTAACGGCGGCGTTTATACATTTCTCTTGCCATGGTGTAACTCCTAAATTTTTTCTAACTTATCTATATGAAATACCAATTGCGTACTTTTTGCGCTGCGCTTAGCTAAAAAACCTTTGGCTTTAATGTTATCGCCAATCTGAATGCTACTTTTTGCGATGTCACCAATAACAACCGCATTCACTTCACATTCCACTTTTCTTTTTAAGCCTGCCTCGGTTTGTTCTGAGGTATGTTGCAACACAAAACTTAACAACGGTATGCCTGCTGGTGTGTAGCGTATGGCATCTAAGACAACCACCACGCCACTCAGCGTTAAACTATTCAACTATACTGCTGCCGCCTCAGCTGCTGCTGCTGGCTTAGCTGGCGCTTCATCACGATTAATCACGTTACGTGATTTTTCTTCTTTCATCATTGGGCTGGCTGCAGTTACTGCAGTTTTTGTGCCCATGGTTAAGTGGCGAATCACCGCATCGTTAAATTTAAAGCCGTGCTCAAGCTCAGCCAGCGCTTCTAGGCTGCACTCAATGTTCATCAACACATAATGTGCTTTGTGGATTTTTTGAATTGGGTAAGCCAATTGACGACGACCCCAATCTTCTAAGCGGTGCATGGTGCCGCCGCTGGCTGCAATTTGCGCGCGATAGCGCTCAATCATCGCAGGCACTTGCTCGCTTTGGTCCGGATGGACGATAAATACTACTTCGTAATGACGCATATTTTCTCCTTGTGGTTAAAGCCACCCACTATGCAACCAGAATTAACCGGAATGGTGTGGCAAGGTTTGAAAGAGTCGCGATTATAGACAAAAAGCGTTGATTAATCAAACGCTTTTAAGAAGAATAGAACAAATTATTTTGGCAATGCGTACACCAGTACCGCATCGCCCTGTTTGTAACCAAAAATAGAGTTGCCACCACTCGCCACCGCGATATATTGCACGCCGTCTATACTATAACTAATGGGCGGTGCATTTACACCAAATTCTGATTTAGCTTGCCATAACAACTCACCCGTTTGGCTATTGTAAGCATTAAAGTTGCCCTCACCTTCACCCATAAATACTAAGCCGCCTGCGGTTGCTAACACGCCACCGATCAATGGTTGAGCGGTCTTATTTTGCCAAGCAATTTTACCGCTAGCTAAATCAATGCTGGACAACAGGCCCCAGCGAGAATCCTGGGTGGGCTCGCTGGCAGCGTAGCGAATGATTTCTTTGTCATTACTGGCAGGCGTTTCGTGCAGTGTGTATTTAATCGGTGCGTGGATGCCTGCAATGAATACACGTTGGTTTTGCTCATCCACACTCACTGGCGACCAGTTTGAACCGCCTAAAATGCCTGGGTAAACGACTATGCCTTCAAAGGTTGCCTTTTTAAACATGTTTTGCTGCGGCACAAAGGCATCCGATTTTTTTAGCAACTTGCCTGTAGCTCGGTCATGAATATAAAACCAACCGGTTTTGCTGGCCTGTCCAACTGCAGTAATGTTTTTGCCGTTTACATTGTAATTGAATAGTACTGGAGGGCTGGCTAAATCGTAGCCCCACAAATCGTGCGGCACTTGCTGGTAATGCCATTTGCGTTTACCAGTGTTTATATCTAACGCGACTAAGGAAACAGTATATAAATTATCGCCCGGGCGAGAAATATCATTCATTTGCGGGCTAGGGTTACCGGTACCGAAATAAAGTGTGTCGGTGTTTACATCTATGGCTGGCGTGCTCCAAGCCGAGCCACCACCAAAGCGCGCCGAATCCGGGTATTTAGCTAAATCGGCTTTTTCCTGCACCACATCGCGATTAAATTGCACGCCATCTTCTGTAGATTCAGTAAATTCCCCTTCCCAACCTGCCGCCGGAATGGTATCAAATTGCCATAGGCGCTTGCCGTCATTCACATCATAAGCGGCAAGAAAACCTGGCCTGCCAAAGAGCCCAGACACGCCAATGACTGCACCCAGCGGTGCATCTGCAGTCGGATTATCAATATGCAAACCGTAACCCACGCCGGTAATACCAATAATAACTTTACCTTTATATACTACAGGCGCCATGGCGATACCAATGCCTGTGCCGCCAGTCACTTTACGCGCACTATTGGGGTCGTCTTTATTCAGCGCATCCTGGCCTTCGGTGTTAATAGCGCCCTCGACCACATCAATATCCCATTCTTTTGCACCTGTTTTTGCGTTCAGAGCAATTAAACGCGCATCTACTGTTCCAATAAAAACGCGTCCATCAGCCACTGCGACACCCCTATTAGCAGGACCACAGCACATTTTCCAATCGACGCGTCTGTCATGTTGATAGCGCCATAATTCTTTACCTGTTTTAGCATCTAGGGCAACTACATGGTTAAAAGGTAAAGACAAATACATAACACCGTTTTGCACTATTGGCGTTGCCTGAAAACTGGCGGTAACGCCGCTTTTATACTGCCAAGTTTGTACCAGACTTTTAACATTTTGCGTGTTGATTTGCGTGGCGGGCGAAAAACGCTGGCTACTGTAATCGCGTCCAAAGCTAGGCCAATCGCCAACATCAGCAATTGAACCGTTACCACTATAGTTTTTACCAGCACATGCAATCAGTGTAAAACAACTGATTACTATCACTATTTTTAAGGACTTAAACATATTTTTAATTTATAAGAATTAATAATTCTATAAAGTATACCGATTTGTATATCACTTGCATATATCGCTGTTAATATTCGGTAAGGCCGTTGCAAACTAAAAAAATAAATAGCGTTTTTTAACTTACATGCATCTATTTAGAAAATCTATCGTATAAGGAATTTATGCTGCTTGTTGTAAAGCTACTTTTTTATTGAGCGCATCATTCCAGCAAGTTAAAAATTACGGTAATATCCAAATATTAGTTAATGGATTAATTATTATCAAGCAAACAAAATCATCAGAAGAACTATTCCACTTGTTAGCCTTAAGCGGTCAAGGCGATGCCGAAGCTTTTCAATCACTTTATGAAGCAACATCGGCCAAATTATTTGGATTATCGCTACGCATATTACGTCGACGTGATTTGGCAGAAGAAGCCTTACAAGATGCATTTATCAATATTTGGCACCATGCACAGAACTACCGCCCAGAAAAAGCTGCGGTGATGACATGGATGACTACAATTGTGCGCAACAAGTGCTTTGATTTGCTGCGCACAATGCCAAAAGAGTTTCAATTATCAGGCGAAGAAAGTATGGACGATTGGGCATCGAATGACTTAGGCCCGCTAGAAAAAGCGACAGAGCTAAGTGAGTCAAAAGCACTGTTGAATTGCATGGGCACTCTTGCCCCTCTGCAGCGCCAAGCCATCGCTTTAAGTTATTTTCATGGCATGGCTCATGAACAATTAGCTACGCACTTAGCACAGCCTTTAGGTACCATTAAAACTTGGATTAGACGCGGCTTACAATCACTCAAAAGCTGTTTGCAAGGAGCATCAGCATGAGATACGACAACAAATTATTGGCCGACATGCTTTCAGTGGACTACATATTGGGTACATTAAAAGGCACAGCACGTAACCGTTTTGAGCAATTGCTGAAACAACGAGCTGATTGGTCGCAAGCGTTCAATTGGTGGGAATCACATATCCATTTATTGGCAGACACAGTACCGGCTGTAAAACCACCAAAAAAAGTGTGGGAAAATATTGAAGCACGACTATTTACCAAAAATGCAGCACAATCAAATGCTTGGTGGAAAAGCTTTGCTTTTCTATCAACCACTCTGGCAGCTTCTCTGGCAACTATTTTGGTATTGCAATCTCCCAAACCTGCTGATGAGATTACGCCTGCGGCAATTGCGCTTTTGTCATCTGAAAAATCTGAAGCTGGCTGGTTAATAAGTGGCAGCCAAAATTCTGCGAATGAAATGGAAATGAAAGCGATTTCATTAGACAGCCTGGAAGCCAAGCCTAATAACGCATTTGAATTGTGGCTATTACCAGCTGACAAATCCAAACCGATCTCTTTAGCTTTATTGCCACAAAAAGGGTTAATTAAATTCAAAGTGCCGGCAGACATCGCACCATTAATGCTTTCAGGCACTTTAGCAGTGACGTTGGAACCGGTTGGTGGCGCACCCTATGGCGACCCGACTGGCGCAGTGGTTTATCAAGGTAAGTTAGCTACAACTTAACAAGTGAGCTAAAACTTAGGATGCGTAACTTATATTTTAGAAAGTAGATTCAATGGGTTTAGCCATTAAATTAGCAGAGTCGGGTAACTTGCCAGACTCTATCGTTCGCCAAGGCATTAGACAGTTAGTCAAACAACGACTAAAAGAAATTTCAGCAGATAACTGTGAAATAGGCATTGCTCAACTTAGTGAGTTCGTGGCTGGCATGAACAATTCTCCAATAGCGCCTGTACCAGAGCTTGCTAATGCGCAACATTATGAAGTGCCTGCTGAGTTTTTTCATTACTGTTTAGGCGAGCATCGTAAATACAGCAGCTGTTTTTGGATAAGTGATACCCAAAGCTTATACGAAGCAGAAAAGCTGGCCTTAGGCCAAACTTGCGCCCATGCTGATTTACAGGATGGTCAGCACATACTAGAGCTTGGTTGTGGATGGGGTTCATTATCTTTGTGGATGGCAGCACAATATCCAAAAGCTAGCATCACCGGTGTTTCAAACTCTAACTCACAGCGCGAATATATTATGAATACTGCTAAATCGCGCGGCATCACGAACCTGAACATCATCACTGCAGACATGAATACATTTGAAGCGCCATCCACCTATGACCGGATTGTGTCAGTTGAGATGTTTGAGCATATGCGTAATTACCAAGTGCTTTACGGAAAAGTCGCAAGGTGGTTAAAACCGAAAGGTAAGTTCTTCAAGCATATTTTTGTGCATCGCAACACGCCTTATGCTTTTGATGTAAAAGCCGATGATGACTGGATGAGCCAATTCTTTTTCAGTGGCGGCATGATGCCGAGTGACGATTTACCGCTACATTTTCAAGATGATTTGAAGTTAATCGAACGTTGGCGTTGGGACGGCACACATTATGAAAAAACCGCTAACGCTTGGCTAGAAAACATGGATAAAAATGCCAAAGCCATTACCCCCATTTTAGCGGCAACCTATGGTGATAACGATGTAGAAATGTGGCGAAACCGCTGGCGTATGTTTTATATGGCATGTGCCGAATTATTTGGTTATAACAATGGTCAAGAATGGTGGGTAACCCATTACCTTTTCGAGAAGCGCTAACTAAAAACGATATGCCTAAATCACAAATTATCTCCAACTTTATCCTGTTTCAAATTGGCTGGTTTGCCTGTGTCATTGGTGCGGCCAAGCAGTCCCCTTGGTTAGGTGTCATCGTGGTTGCTGCCATCGTGGCTTGGCATCTATCTCAATCCAAACAAGCTAAACCAGAGCTAATCTTGTTAGCGCTGGCATTAGTCATCGGCGGCATCTACGATCAACTCATGTTAAGTAGCGGCTTAATCAGTTACCAAGCACATGGTTGGATAGCCAGTTTAGTACCTGTATGGATACTAGCTTTGTGGGCAGTCTTTGTTACTGTATTAAATGTAAGTCTACGCTGGATGAGGAACAGGTGGCTGGTAGCAATCCTATTTGGGGCGATTGGCGGGCCGCTGGCTTATATGGGTGCTGAGAAACTCGGCGCAGTGTCACTCAATAACTTACCTGCCAGCTATATTGCACTTGCTGTTGGCTGGGCAATACTCACGCCTTTATTGCTGGTGTTATCCGAAAAATTTGATGGTTATAAGCCTAATGGACAGACTGTCTAAATGCTGAGTTGGCCCATTTATTTTTATAGTCTAGCAACCATTGCAGTTTTTGCCTTTGCCGGCTGGTTGCTGAGTCTGCTGCGCAAAAATGTCACGCATGTGGACAGCATGTGGAGCTTGTTTTTTGTGATTGCCGCGTTTACCACCGCACCTTTTGTGTTGTTCGTAGAAGCTGCACCGCCTAGACTGATGTTGGTATTAGCCTGCGTGAGCGTTTGGGCACTACGACTATGTATCTACTTAACATGGCGCAATTGGGGTTCGCATGAAGACTCACGTTATGTCGAAATCCGCAAAAACAATCAACCGTACTTTTGGCTTAAAAGCCTTTATATCGTGTTTGGCTTGCAGGCACTATTGGCGTGGGTGATTTCTGTTTCTTTGCATGCTGCCATTACCGCTACTTCACCACTCAATTGGCTGGATTATGCAGGTTTAGCTTTGTTTGCAATTGGTTTGGTGTGGGAAACTTTAGCTGATTGGCAACTCAGCCGCTTTAAAGCGAATCCTAACAACAAAGGCAAAGTATTGAATACCGGAGTATGGCGCTACAGCCGCCACCCCAATTACTTCGGCGAATCTTGTGTGTGGTGGGCATTTTACTTATTCGCTTTGGCGGGTGGCGCATGGTGGGCGATTATCTCGCCGCTTTTAATGACACTATTACTGTTAAAAGTGTCTGGCGTTAGCCTGTTAGAAAGCACTATCGTAGAACGCCGTCCTGCTTATGCTGAATATAAACGTAACACCAACGCGTTTATTCCTGGCCCTCTAAAAAGAAAATTAACCAAATGAAAATAATAATTTTGAGTGCATGTTTGCTGTTGGCTACTCCACTATTGCAGGCAAAAGAGTGGGCGTTTGATGTGTATTTAGACAAAAGCAAAATCGGCACGCATACCTTTAGCCTTAACGATAATACGCTCACTTCTAAAGCCAATTTCAATGTAAAGGTGTTGTTTATCAATGCTTATAAATACGACCATTCCGCCAAAGAACAGTGGGCGGGAGACTGCTTAAGCACGCTAGAAGCCAACACCACTGAAAATAAAGTAGTGACTAAAGTAAGCGGCAAATTGGATGGTGGCGCATTTAATATTAAAAATGGCAACCTAGAACAAACCCTGCCCGCTTGTGTCATGACATTCGCTTATTGGAACCCAAAAATACTACAACAAAGCAAACTGCTTAATCCACAAAATGCAGAGCATTTAGACACGTCCATCACTAATCTTGGGGACTCTAAAACCGAGGTAAAAGGCAAGCTAACCGACACCACACACTACAAGATTACAGGCGCCTTAAAGGGTGTTAAGAAGCTGAATATTGAGCTGTGGTACAACCAAGACAATGACTGGGTCGCGCTTAAATCGGTGACACCCGAAGGCTACAACATTATTTACAGGCTGAAATGAGATCAACATGTTTAAAACTTTTAACCAATTAGCTAATTGCCTAGTCTGCCTAATTTTAACAACTGGATGTGCGAGTCAAAAAATGAATGAAATCCCACTGGTAAGCCAAGTTGATTTAGCCAAATTTATGGGTGATTGGTATGTGATTGCGGTGATTCCTACCGCGATTGAAACTGATGCCCACAACCCAATTGAAAATTACAAACTCAACGAAGACGGCACCATTGCCACCACCTTCACTTTTAATAAAGGTAGTTTTGATGGCAAAGCCAAAAAATATGAGCCTAAAGGCTTTGTACGACCTGATACTGGTAATGCGTTATGGGGCATGCAGTTTATTTGGCCCATTAAAGCGGAGTATCGCATTGCTTATCTAGACGAAAATTACCAAACCACTATTATCGCGCGTAACGCACGCGACTATGTTTGGCTGATGGCTCGCACACCGCAAATGAGTGACGCTGAATATGAAAAACTCACAGGGCTGATAAAAGGCTGGGGTTACGACATGAGCAAGCTAATTAAAGCACCGCAACAAGCATTGAGTGAAAGAGATAAATAGAAAGAAAAATGATGCTTAACCGTTTAAATTCTTTGCGTGTTTCCATATTAGGCTGGCTGGATAACAGTCACTATGCTAAAGAAGCTGCTTTGACAGAAGATCAAATAGATTGGCCGCGCGTCATCCCATTTGTGTGTTTACACTTGGCTTGTTTTGGTATCATTTTTGTCGGCTTTAGCTGGTTTGCGCTCACTTTTGCACTCACGCTGTATGTAATGCGCATGTTCGCGATTACTGCGTTTTATCATCGCTATTTTGCACACAAGACTTTTAAAACCAGCCGCACAGGCCAATTTATATTTGCCATACTAGGCGCAAGTGCTGTGCAGCGCGGCCCGCTGTGGTGGGCATCACATCATCGCAATCACCATGCGCACTCAGACGAGCAGATTGATGCACATTCGCCACATCAGCATGGCTTTTTATGGAGCCACATTGGCTGGTTTTTATCACGCGCCAATTTTTCTACCCAAATTGAACGCGTTAAAGAGTTGGCACACTTCCCAGAGCTACGTTTTTTGGATCGTTTCGACATCATTATCCCCATTGCCTTGGGTGTCAGTATTTATGCACTCGGTGAGGCGTTAAATGTTGTCATGCCTGCCTTGCAAACCAATGGTCTGCAATTGTTTGTGTGGGGGTTTATTCTCTCTACCGTATTGCTGTACCACGGCACATTTTGTGTCAATTCGCTGGCACATGTATGGGGCAAACGTCGCTACGCCACGCGCGACCACAGTCGCAATAACGCCCTAATCGCGCTGATTACGCTCGGCGAAGGCTGGCATAACAACCACCACCATTTCCCTGGCTCAGCCAAGCAAGGTTTTTACTGGTGGGAAGTTGACTTTACCTACTACGGATTACGCATATTGGCGGCACTGGGCATTATTTGGGATTTAAAAACCGTCCCTCTTGCCATTAAAAATGCGCACATCAAGCAAAGCCATTAACCATGAAGATTGCAATTATTGGCTCTGGCATTGCTGGCAACACCCTCGCCCACCATTTATACAACACTCACGACATCACGGTTTATGAAGCTAATAGTCATATTGGCGGCCACACGCATACACATGACATTGAAATCAACTATAAAAAATATACCGTAGATACAGGTTTTATCGTGTTTAACGACCGCACCTATCCAGAATTTATTCAATTGTTAGAAGCGCATCAAGTGGCTTGGCAGCCCAGCAATATGAGCTTTAGCGTGCGTTGCGAAACCACTGGCTTAGAATATAACGGCACCACTCTTAACAGCCTGTTTGCACAACGCAGCAACTTATTTAAACCCAGCTTTTACCGGATGATTCGTGACATTTTGCGCTTTAACCGAGAATCACTCAGCTTGCTGGAAAATGGTAACGAAATTGCCATGGGCGATTACCTCAAACAAAACAACTATGGTCAGCGCTTTATCGACCAATATATCATCCCCATGGGCGCCGCAATCTGGTCTACCGATGCCGCGCAAATGCTGCAGTTTCCAGCGCGATTTTTTGTGCGGTTTTTTCATCATCATGGCATGTTAAGTGTCAATAATCGACCGCAATGGCGCACCGTTACTGGCGGATCAGCCAGATACGTTGAAGCAATCACTGCGCCGTTTAAGCAATCTATAAAGCTCAATACACCAGTAAAAAATGTTAAACGCAACGCCGATGATGTGGAAATTACTCTGCAGAATGGCGATATAGCACTATTTGATTATGTTTTTTTTGCCTGCCACAGTGATGAAGCTTTGCGCATGCTGACAGATGCAACGAAAGCAGAGCAAGAGGTGTTAAGCGCAATTCCATACCAACAAAACAGCGTATATCTGCATACTGATATCAATTTAATGCCTAAACACAAACTGGCATGGGCGGCATGGAACTACCATTTACCTAAGACGCCCAGCAATAAGGTTCCAAATAATAAAGTTTTGGTCACCTACAATATGAATATTTTGCAGAATATTGATTGCCCGCAACCTATTCTGGTTACCCTCAACCATACTGATAACATCAATCCAGCCAAAATAATCAAACGCCTAAGCTACACTCACCCTGTCTACACCATCGCCGGTGCGGCGGCACAAGCTAGGCATGCTGAAATTAGCGGGCAAAATCGTACCGGTTATGCAGGTGCTTATTGGCTAAATGGTTTTCATGAGGACGGCGTAAAAAGTGCGCTAGCTGCTTTGCAACATTTTGAAAAGTTTGCGTCCAATGTATAGCAAAATTTACACTGGTTGGGTCTCACACCAGCGCTATAGTCCTAAAGTGCATGGCTTTCTTTACCGTACTTTTATGATGTATCTGGATTTAGATGAGATTAATTTATTATTTAAAAACAATAAACTATGGAGCTATCTTAAACCAAATATTGCTTATTTTAAGCGTGCCGATTATTTTGGTGACCCGACTAAAAATTTAAAAAGTGAAATCAGCGATTTGGTTTTAAGTGCCACTGGCAAACCTGTGCAAGGTGCAGTGCGTTTGTTGACCAATATGCGCTATTTTGGGCATTGCTTCAACCCAGTGTCTTTTTACTATTGTTTTGAATCTGATAACACCACCCTACAAGCGATCGTCACTCACATCACGAATACACCATGGGGTGAGGATTATGCTTATGTACATGATTTTAAGGCAGAAAAACAAGTTAAAAACACTAAAAATGGTGTAATTACTGCATTTAAACTGGATAAGAAATTCCATGTTTCGCCTTTTATGCCGATGGAAATTGATTATGACTGGGCGTTTAAGCTGCATGAGAAACAACTCTTTGTGCACATGAGAAATTTTCAGCATGATCAAGAGGTTTTTAATGCGACTTTAAGTTTGCAAGCACAAGAAATTACCGCTAATGCATTGAATTTATTGCTGATTCAATATCCACTCATGACTGTTAAAGTTGTCATTGGTATTTACTGGAACGCGTTACTACTCTGGCTAAAGCGTGTGCCAATTTATTCACACCCTCTTACTATTAACAAAGACTAAACACATAAAATTACGACAAATAAATACTATGGAAACCCTATCTGCTCCACTTAAATTAAAAAAACGTGCTGCTTGGCTGCAAACCTTTGCAAAAACGCAAGTGCTTAAAAAATTGGCCCATCTCACACATGGTCATTTAACGCTAATAGACGCTGATGAACGCTATCAGTTTGGCAGCACAAGTGACTTAAGCGCAACTATCACTGTTAATGACGCACATTTTTACGGTGATGTTGCTTTTGGCGGCAGCATCGGCGCGGGTGAGGCGTATATGCTGGGTTATTGGCAGGCAGACAATCTTACCAATGTGATTCGCCTGTTTGCAGTAAACCAAAGCATAATGGATACACTAGAAGGCGGTTATGAATGGCTATCCAAGCCTATTTTAAAAATGCTGCATTACTTAAATCGCAACACGCAAGATGGTAGCCGCAAGAATATTGCCGCACACTATGATTTAGGCAACGATTTTTTTAAACTTTGGCTAGATCCAAGCATGATGTACTCTGCAGCGATTTTCGCACCTGCAGGCTGTAGTTTAGAAGCGGCTTCGCTTAAAAAACTCCAAGTCATCTGCAATAAATTAGACTTGAAACCTAGCGACCACCTGCTAGAAATTGGCACTGGTTGGGGCGGGTTTGCTATTTATGCGGCAAAAAATTATGGCTGTCATGTCACGACAACGACTATCTCAAAACAGCAATATGAAGAAGCGTGTGCCCGCGTTAAAGCAGAAAACCTCGAACACAAAGTAACACTTTTATTAAATGATTACAGAGACTTACAAGGACAATTTGATAAATTAGTTTCAATTGAAATGATAGAAGCGGTAGGACATCAATTCTATGATGTGTATTTCGCTAAAGTCAGCAGTTTACTTAAGCCAGAAGGTTTAGCACTGATTCAGGCCATCACCATTGCCGACCAGCGCTTTGAGGCGGCAAAGAATAGCGTCGATTTTATCCAACGTTATATTTTTCCTGGCTCCAATATTCCCAGCAACTCCGCTATGCTGCAAAGCATCACCAAAAGCACCGATATGCGCCTGTTTGATTGTGAAGATATCGGCCCGCATTACGCCACCACGTTGCGCAAATGGCGTGAAAATTTCTTCGCCAACATCACACAAGTACGCCAATTGGGCTATTCGGAAGAGTTTATCCGCATGTGGGAATTCTATTTATGTTATTGCGAAGGCGGCTTTGCCGAGCGCGCACTGGGTGATGTGCATCTATTATTGGCCAAACCACAAAATCGTCGGCCAGCGCTTATATAAATTAGCTTTATAATAATGCGCTATGCAGTTTGCAAACATTGAATGGCGCGAAATTAAAGGGGAACATCTCCCCTACTCAGTTGATTTTAATGATGTTTATTTCAACACAGAAGATGGTTTAGCCGAGACTGAGCATGTGTTTATTGCCCATAATCAGTTAAAACAACACTTCTCTAACCCCAACCTAAACAGCTTTACCATGATTGAAACAGGCTTTGGCACAGGTTTAAACTTTCTATCTGTAAGCGCACTTTGGTTACAACTCGCACCTAAAAACGCCACTTTGCACTACATTGGCATCGAGAAAATACCGCTTTCACCAGCCGATTTAACCCGTGCACACGCATTGTGGCCGCAATTTACAGAAGTTTCGCAATCATTTATTCCACAATATTCCAGCATTAATGCAGGTGCTAATGCATTTAGTGTCGCTGCTGGTCGCATCCAGCTTGACTTGCAAATCAATGACATTGCGCTGACGCTACCGCAGCTATCACATATCGCCGATGCTTGGCTGCTAGATGGCTTTGCCCCAGCCAAAAACGCGACCATGTGGTCGAGCGAAGTATTTGCACAGGTGGCACGATTCTCAAAAACAGGCACCACCTTCGCCACTTTTACCAGCGCAGGCCAAGTTAAACGCGGCTTGCAGAGTGTAGGTTTTAAAGTCAGCAAGCATAAAGGCTTTGGCAAAAAGCGTGAAATGTTAAGTGGCATATTTACGGGCAAAGACTAATGGTTAGCGCAATTGTGATTGGTGGCGGCATAGCAGGTTGCAGCACTGCCTTTGCTTTATCTCAGCGCGGCATTGCCGTGACACTGATTGAGCGGCATGCAAAGCTGGCGCAGGAAGCTTCCGGCAACCCCCTTGCAATGCTCTACCCTAAGCTCAACATTAAGCCAACGCCTGCTAACCAACTGGCTTTGCAAGGCTTTGCGTTTACCTTGACTTTGTTAAACCAGTTGCCTGATTCTGGCGATTATTTTGATGCTTGCGGGCAAATTCAACTAGCGTTTAATGCACGTGAGCAAACCAAACAACTAGCCTTGATAGATAAAGTAGAAACTTCATTTTTAAAAATTCAGTCGTTAAGCGCAAAAGAAGTCAGCACAATCGCAGGCATCCTCTTAAAAACAGGTGGGTTATATTTACCACAAGCAGGCTGGGTTAAACCGCAAGCCTTATGTAGAGCGCTTTGTAGCAGTCCATTAATCTCAATAGTTACGTCAATGGTAGCCTTAAGCATCCAAAGACAAGGTGATTTTTGGCAAGTTACAGGCGTTAATCACCCATCATACGAGGCGGACATAGTCGTGATTTGCAACGCCAACGACATCAAACAATTTCATCAATGCGCCAGCGCTGCCATCACCCCAGTCCGCGGACAACTAAACTGGTTTAAATCTAGTGCTGAAAGCGAAAAAATTAAGGCGATTATTTGCAGCGATCACCACCTAAGCCCTGCTGTAGACGGCTGGCACTGTGTTGGCACCAGCTATGCCGCTAATGACCTGCGTGCAGATATTAGTCCGAAGGATACGCAGCAAAACTTAGCTGCCTTGCAAAAAATATCACCAGAAATTTACAAGTATCTTCATGCGGGAAGTGTGCAGGCACGGGTTGGTTGGCGCAGCCAAACACTAGACTATATGCCGCTTGCAGGACAGCTGCTGGATGAAGACAGACTGCGTAAATATCCACCGCGTTACAATGCTAAACCCGAAAGCCTACCATGGTTAAAAGGCCTATACGTGAATGCAGGGCACGGCTCTAAAGGCATGATAACCGCGCCTTTATGCGGCGAGCTGATTGCAGGCTTAGCCACCACTAGTCGTCTAATTATCGACTCGCAGTTGGCTAGCAAGCTGAATCCTAGCCGTTTTTTGTTGCGTGAGCTTGGCTTAAAACAGTTAGCCAACTCTCTTTTATAGATTAAAATTGAGCATGCAAAACACGAATCAACTCCTTAACCAAGCGCAACAAGCTGAACTGCAAGGCAATAATCTTGAAGCGCTACAGCTTTATCAGCAAATATTGCGGTTGCACCCAACAGAGCTTGGTTTACATGCGCGCTGTGGCAATTTATGTGCACAACTGCAGCGGTTTGAAGAAGCTGCGGGTTATTTTAGGCGACTATTACACGCCAATAAAAAGAGTGACGACACACGCAACGCGCTTTGCTACTGCTTGGCTGCGCTGGGCAACCAAGCACACAATAATGCTAAATTTTTGCAAGCCGAAGCCTGCTTTGAGGAGGCCACACTACACCAGCCGGGCAATGCAGCATATTGGTATAACCTGGGCAACGCTCAGCGAGAACTCGGCAAGCCACAGGCTGCATTAGAGAGCTTTAAGTTATCCATCAAATTTGACCCCAATGACGCAGATGCGCACAACAATTTGGGCAATGTACAGCGCGAATTGGGCAGGCTAGATGCAGCCATTGCCAGCTATGAGCGCGCTTTACAGCTAAACCCAAATTTACATCACACGCTAGCGCATTTGGTACACCAAAAACAGCATATATGCGAGTGGACTGATTTGGATGTCCAAATCACAGAAATTCGTCGATTGGTGCGTGATGAACCGAGTGCACAAATTTCACCATTTGCGTTTTTGGCACTGCCTGGCGCCACCGCGGCAGAGCAAAAGCAATGCGCTAGCAATTGGGCTAATAATCAATTTGGACATATGGTTCAGAATAGCGCGCAGAACCCGCCAAACAAAGAGAAAGATGGAAAAGAAAAAATCAATATCGGCTATCTATCAGCAGACTTTAGGCTACATCCACTAGCGTTTTTAATCACGGAAATCATCGAAAAACACAATAGAGATAAATTCAGGGTTATAGCCTACTCTTATGGCGCGGTTGATAATACACCCACTAGGAAGCGATTGATTAAAGCGTTTGACCAGTTTAACGATATTCGTAATTTGAATGACATCCAGGCCGCGCAAAAAATCCAGCAAGATAGCATCGATATTCTGGTGGACTTAACTGGTTTTACGCAAACCAGTCGCACCGGCATCGTTGCGCTTAAGCCCGCACCTATTAGCATTAACTGGCTAGGTTACGCGGGTAGCATGGGTGAATTAAACAGTAAGCCACTTTTTGATTATATTTTGGTTGACC
>JAKFDL010000121.1:0-3325 GCA_036676175.1 Methylotenera sp.
ACTTATGGGGGGCGCCGCCTGCGGCCTGCTGGTACTGGGCCTGCTCGCCGCGCTGCTGCTGGTGCACGGCCAGCACCTGCAAGCGCTGCTGGTCGCGCAGTGTCGGCACAACGCCAGGCAGCGTGACTGCCTGCAGCGGCTCGAGCGCGATGAGCGAGAGCTGCGCTCGGCCATCCGCGCCGAGCGGGCGCAGGTGGCGCAGTTGCAGAGGAAGGTTGAGCTGCTGCAGGCGGTGTTGAGCGAGGCGGATCAGGTGGCCCGGCGCTAGCGGGTTGTGGGGCAGGTAGCGCGTGCACTCGGGTAGGCAATGTGGCGAGCTGGGTGGTTACAAATTGATCAGTCTGAAAACAAAATATCCAGTATCAAGGCACTTTGCCTTTACCGTTAATCCCTGGCTGGATAAGGTGACTGGTACCGGGCTAAGACAGACAGAGGTATCTTAAGTATGGTGCTGCGCAAGCGCTCTATTAGAGTTAGAAAACAAATTCTGAGCGTCTCCTTTGCTTTGCTTGGGGAAGTTTTCCGTGCCCAGAAGAAACATAATCCTCTGTGCGAGCCTAAAATATGCTGATTTTTGCCGTTACATCGATCGTATTGAAATCCACGGTTCCGTCGGCAGAGCACAATGAAGTGTGGATTTGTAAGTGCTTCTCATATAGCAAGGGATAATAATTGCAATGACGACGATGACTCTTCGAATTGCGTTAAGTGTGCTGGCTAAGTCTTCACCTTTTTCGGTGAAGACTGTGACTCAGAGAAGTATGGATGATTTTGATATCCTGAAAGAGCAGTTATTTATAGAGCAGGATATTGAGCGTGATTTTACTAAATTGCTTTCGTCATTACGTGATAATGAAATTGTCTTCTTGTGTGGTAGTAGTGGTGATGGTAAGTCAGAAATCCTAACGCGTCACTATCAAGCGTTTGGCGGGAAGTATTCTTTTCATCTAGACGCGACCCACAGTTTTTCCCCTCACCAATCCGCCATTGAGGCATTAGACGAATTATTTGACAGGCGGCAAGAAAATTGCCGGCCGCTCATTCTTGGCATCAATATAGGCATGTTGGCAAACTATGCTAAGGAAGGTGCGGAGCATCATGCTGAAATTAGAGAAATAATTGAATGTTTTCTTTCGCAAGGTTCGCGTTCAGTGGATGGGTTTCATTTTTTAGATTTTGAGCAGTATCCAAAATTTCAATTTTGTAAAGAGGAAGCCACGTATTCAACATTTGCCAAAGAGTTAATGGTAAAGCTGACACGTCAGGACGATAAAAATTTGTTTTACCAGTATGCTTGCCAGGATGAAGCTGCTGGGCGGGATTTACAGCTAATTGCCAACTTCAAACTGCTTAGTCGCGAGAGTGTGCAAGAGGTCATTATTACCCAGCTGTTCAAGGCGCGCCTCATCAAGGATCAGTTTATTACCACTAGAGCCTTGCTCGATTTTCTGCATCATCTGCTGCTGAGGCCAGGTCATCTATTTGATAATCTCTATGTAGGGGACGAAAATGAGTTGGTACAACGCCTTGCTGACTTTGATCCGGTGCGGATGCATACTCAGAAGTTAGATCAGTTTGTACTGCGCTATGAGTTAGCTCTTCCAGATCCCGAGCTGGACGAATTTATCGAGGCGCTGGCTAGGGTGCATATCCTGTTTGATCGACAAGATATCAAAGGCGGCGAGGCAGCTTCATTGATCCGTCTTTTTAGTTTAATTCGTCACGAGGCTCTTGGTAATGACTACCATCACGGATATCGGTCTGAGTTCAATGAAGATTTGTTAGAGGCCTATGCTAAGGTCTGGACCTTGCACAAGGAATACAACGGCAGCATCGAATGTAAGGTAGCCCTGAGGAATTTCTATAACAATGAATTTATCGCTGCCGTACAACGCTACGCCAACCGTAATGCCCCTGAGCTTGTTATGGTCAAGGATGAACTGTTTTTGGGTGAGTTTGGTACGGTCAAGCTCGTCGCGCCTGTTGAGTTAAAAGGGGACTATGAATCCATTCAAAAAAGACACGATCTCAATAACGCCCAGTTTCTTGCCTATCTCAAGGCGTTTGATAAGCCCTTGGAGCCGATTGCAATTAGCCTCAACTTGTTTGAGCTTATCTATAAGTTGAATCGAGGCTATCGTCCTAACAAATATGACAAGAATGCCATAGTGCTGCTCGATGAAATTGTCGAGCAGGTTACTGAAGTAGCTAAATCAAGTGCGTCGCTCAAATTTTACGAAGGGCGTCAAACTTATATGGTCAAGTTAGACGACGGCATGATTGCAGTCAGTGGGGTGGCTTGAATGTATCCTATTCCACAAGGGCTGAGTCCTGCGGATAAAAACAAACTCGACAGTTATCTGCCTTTGCGCAATAAGGGTAATGATTTTGACTGGGATCTGATAACCGGATTAGTGCTGAGTCATACCTTGAGGCAGCAGATTCCGCAGTATGAGTTCAATAAATTTAGGGAAGACTGTCAGGCACGTTTACTTACTCTGCTAGATGAACCAGAGTTTTGGGCTGTACTCGATCGAATGTATTTTGCCAGCCAGGATATCTACAAAATATCTCCTCTGTTTCTGTTGTTTAGAGCCCAGATCAAGGGCAATGGCAAGACTGAGTTGGGGGCTGCTAACTGGCGTATGGGTACGCTTTTTGCCAGTCTAATGGAATGCTATTACTTTCAGGGTGCGCTCGAGGAAAAGCTTAACTTCATTGAGCAGGAAATGCTGGGAGTGCTGAGTGGTAAACTTGAGCAATCAGCAAAAAATACTTTCAGTCAAGAACAGCCTTACCTTCCTTACATGGCACAAGCATTTCAGAAAGATATGGCTTTTCTGACAACACACCCCCAGTACCTACTGCAGGAATTGGGGAATACCTTGAAACTTTATGCCTTCACATACTGCGCTCAGTTGGCGTTGAATATCCGCAATTGGAGGGCTGGTGAGCCTGGGAGTAGACAACTTTTCTTTATTCTCGATACCGAAAAGGCCAGCTCTGAACGGGCTATGGTAAAGAATTATGGTTACAAAATATTTGCCAGTGCGTGCGAGTGGCTTTTTCCCATGCTCTCTGCGTTGGAGGTTTTGCAAAAGGGTGAGGTAAAGCGCCCACTCTGGCAGGTCTATTCCGACGCCATAACTCATCCTAACCAGCACGAGCTTTTGGCCGACTTGAACGGTTATCTACAGTCCTTTATTGATAAGCGACAGTTGCAACCACGCCCCATTACGCAAAATATTGAGGCGGCTTTTGAGCAGCTGCAGGCAGTAGCCTTTGAGCAGTTCAAGGATGAAAAAACCGAGCGAGCTGGGGTCAA
>JAKFDL010000122.1:0-3901 GCA_036676175.1 Methylotenera sp.
ACCTTCACGCCGACCTTGAACTTCAACGGCACGGTGACCTTCCCGTACGTCATTACGGACGGCACGCTCACCTCAACGGCTAACCAGGTCATCACCGTGACAGCGGTCAACGATGCGCCGGTAAACACACTGCCGAGTTACACCACTAACGAAGATACAGCGCTTAAATTGAGTGGTTTGTCGGTCGCGGATGTAGATGCAGCGGGAAGCAACATCACAGTCACACTCAGTGTTGCCAGCGGTACGCTGACCGCTGCCACCGCTGGCAGTGTCACTGTCGCAGGTTCAGGCACTGGCAGTATCGTACTGACGGGTAGCGTGACTAATATCAACGCATACTTAGCCAATACAACCAATCAACCAACCTATACACCTGTGGCGAACGCGAGCGGCACGGTTGCCCTAACAATGTTAACTAGTGACTTAGGCAATACAGGCTCAGGCGGAACGCTCACTGATAGCGACACGATCAACATCACGATCACTCCGATTTCTGACCCAATCTCTGACTCAAGTAGTGTATCCGTTGTGGTCGGTGCGGCTATTAACAACACTATTGATTTGGCTAGTAATACCGCAAATGGCGTAAACACTTATACTTTCCCAAATGGTGTGGTCATGTCCAGTGGTAGTGGAGCAAACTTCACTGCCACTTCTGGTAATACGCTTGGTGTCAGTGGTGGTGGACACAGTAACCGAATAGAAGGCGCGGAGTCCGTTATATTTAGCTTCCCATCCGGCATGCAGTATTTTGCTATGAACGTTAAAAATGCTGGGGATGACACACTTAAACTCACGGCTGGCTTGGAAGTGCCGGATTTGAGTAGTAGTGGCACTATTACCGGGCAAGTTAGTTCGTCGCTGGGTACGCCCTCGGCAACAAGCATGCAAGTTAGTTTAGTTCTTCAATTCACAGATGGTACCAGTGCTACTACTACTGCTACGGTTTCTTCAGGCGGTGCTTGGACATTAACTTATAACACTGGTGGCAAAACGATTGCCAGTGCTAATGTTGTCGCACTTGTGGATGGCAGCTTGTTTAGTCAGGGGGGTGGTGACGCTGGTCTGACCACGTTCACTATCAGCACTGATATGAAGAGTTATACCATTGCACAAGATACTGCAAATACATTTTCAAATGGCGAAAATAATAATGGCTTCCAAATTGCAGCTGTTGTTGCAAACGCTTCTATAACGGGTACTGGGTATACTTATCCAATCGACCTGTATGCATTGAACCCTGATCCATCAGAAACTATTACCAGCCTTAAACTAAGTGATCTGCCAGCAGATACGTTATCGCTCACAGTGGTGCTTGCTGATGGTACTTATGTTGAAATCAACCCAGTAGGAGGGATATACGATTTAAGCGCTTATACCGGTTTATTAAGTAGCACTACAGGTACAACTGGAACAGATAAGATCTATATAACTACCAGTTCAGCCTTGACAGCTGGATATTCTCCAACAATGAGTCTTGAAACTGTGGATGGATCTACAACTTCAATTACTACTATTGGTGGTAGTGCCAGTTCATCCCACGCGGGAGGCAGTGGCAACGACTACCTCAATGGAGGAGCAGGAAGCGACACTTTGGATGGTGGCGCAGGGGACGATATATTGATGGGTGGTAGCGGCAATGATTCACTGGTGGGTGGCACCGGCGCAGATGTGCTGAGGGGCGGGGCAGGTAACGACACTATGACCGGCGGCACTGCTGGAGTCAATGATTTCACTACCGATGTATTTGCTTGGAACCTAGCCGATGCTGGTACGTTAGCGACACCGGCGGTAGATACCATCAACACTTTTGATACCGGCACTGCTGCGAGCGGTGGTGATGTGATTAACCTGCGCGATTTGTTGACGGGCGAAACCAGTACTGGTGGTAGCCTAGACAATTATCTGCATTTCCAGAAATCCGGTAGCGATACTATTGTCTACATCAGCAGTAATGGCAGTTTTGGGGATGGCAATAATGTTGGTGCGCCCAATGCCACTGTCTCGGCCAATGATGTGCAACAGATTGTATTTACCGGCGTGGATTTGATTGGCGGCTTAACTTCCGATCAGCAGGTGATTCAGAACCTGATTACGCAACAGAAGTTAATCACTGACTAATATTCGACAGCAATTGTAAATTAGTGTAAATTTATGTAACTGTAAGGGGTTAACTTGCAAAAGTTAAACCCTTCTTTCACATAATAAAATCAAAAATTTTAAGTTGGCATTAAATTTGCTCTGTAGCTGTACAATACAGCTGCAAGTAAAAATTAATATATATCTAACGTATATAGTTGGATTAGTTTAACCCTTGCAAATTTTTTGATGTAATTTATGCGAAATAGAAGGTAAAACTTTGAATATTAAAAAATTATGAGATTTAACAGCATAATGAATAAAGGGTTGAGTTTTATTAAGTTAAGTGTAACTAAGCGAGATTTAAAACCGATTGTAATGAGTTTGGTGCTATTAGGGTTTAATCCTTTAGCAAGTGCTGAAGCTATCATTCCACTCAAGCAACTCGTTGAAAAAGTCATCTCATCCAATCCAGAAGTGCAGTCACGTTACCATGCATACTTAGGGGCAGGTTACGAGCAAGATGTAGTGAAGGGCGGTTACCTGCCTAAAGTCGATATTCAATCGACTTATCGTAAACAAGAAGAGATGGATAGTATACGTAACCTCGGCGGTACAGAGATTCCTCGTTTTAATAATGAATTGATATTGCGTCAAATGATTTTTGATGGCTTGGCCACGCCAAATGAAGTCAATCGCCTTGGCCACGCTAAGCGAGTACGCTATTACGAACTGCAAGATGTGATGCAAAATACCACATTAGAATTCATGCGCGCGTACATGGACATTTTGCGGTTTCGCCAATTAACCGAATACGCTAAAAGTAACTATGTTGCCCATAAGCAGTTGTTTGATAAAATTAAAGAACGTGCAGATGCTGGCGTAGCGAGGCGTGTCGATTTAGAGCAGGCAACAGGTCGATTAGCTTTATCAGAAGCTAATTTATTGACAGAAGCGACGAATCTTCATGACGTGACAGCGCGCATTCAGCGTTTACTGGGCGAACTACCACCAAGCACTTTAGAGCAACCAGATTTTTATAAAACTGGTGTAGAGGCTACGGCTGCGGATGCTCTACGCCTGGCTTATTTACAAAACCCGAGTATTTTGGCTACTAGCGAAGATATTCAAGCTACTAAAGACGAAGTCAAAACCAAAGAGGCGAAGTACTTACCGCGTTTGGATTTGCAAGCACGTAAAAATCTGGGTACCAGCAGTGACGGTCGTAATAGCACCAGTGCGGCTGATGTGCTGGAGCTCACCATGAACTTTAACTTATTTAATGGTTTCTCGGATAAAGCGGCCGTGAGTCAAACCATAGAGAAGTTAAACTCTGCAAACGATGCGCGTGATAAAGCTTGTATTGACACGCGTCAATTAGTGACGATTGCTTATAACGATATTATTCAATTGAAAGAACAGCTTACGTATCGTGATACCCATCAAAAATCCATTGAAAGCGCGCGTGAGGCCTACCGCAAGCAATTTGATATTGGTCAGCGTACTTTGCTAGATTTGCTAGATACCGAAAATGAGTATTTTCAAGCAAGACGCGCCTTTACAAATACTGATTATGATATTCAAACTGCTTATGCGGAACTCTATGCCTCGCAAGGCGAATTGTTGAATAAGCTTGGTAGTCAACGCCAAGGTTTGCCAGAAGTCAACCGTGCAGCTTATATGGATGCAGCTAACGTTTGCCAAGCAGTTGCGCCTGAACAAATTAACATTGATAAAGCGGCATTGTTGGCCGATGCAAAACCGCTAGCGGTAAGTGATCGTACATTACTAAAGCCAGTGGTTAAACCTGCAGGAACATGTA
>JAKFDL010000123.1:0-1721 GCA_036676175.1 Methylotenera sp.
AATGGCCAGGGCGCAAGCGTCCAGCACAGGCCGGATATACGAATGCAACCGCGCTGACGACAGGGTTGGAAAAGCTATTTCTCACTACTTGTGGGGAGAGTCCATATACAGTTGTTAGGCTTTTGGGGCTTTGCAAGTGGTTAGGCTTTGTTTTTACTTAGATTTATAAGTTCTTTTGCGCTATTCAGCATATTGCTAAGGCTGCGATTTTCTTCTCTCAAAATTTCCAGCGCAACAGTGCTTTCACCTTTTTGGAGGCGCGCATTTCTATCGGTTGAAGATAATTTTTCAATGGCATTAGCAGTGATTTCTAAATTCCCAACAGACATTGCAGCTTCCAGGGCGATGAATTTTGAGTCCAAATTCGTTAATTCATTTTGGAAGTATTTAATGTCTTCTAAGCTGTTTCGGTATAGCTTGAGGAAAAAGAATGAAAATATTTGTATGAAGATAGATATGGTGATTCTTGGTGCATAATGCCAAAGAAAGCTGTCAAGGGTTAGAGGTGTGATTTCTGCTGTTAAAACGACGTATCCAAGTAGCACCACTGCGAGTATCGTGGTGAAACCGCCAATGACTAAATTCAAATTTCCACGCCTAGTCAGCGCAGCAACCTCATCAAGTAATCTAAGTTTAGTGGCTTTTAGTTCTTGCTTAAGCGGCTCGAAACTGGTGGGGCTGAGGAAATCTTTTATTCGGCTGGATTCTTTGTATGTTTCGCCGCTAATTGATTCCTTCCAAGAATTAAGTAACTCTGCTCTTTCAGGTGCTGTTAACTCAAATGAAGGCGGCGTTGCTGTTCCTGAGTTGGAAATTGTTTCTTTTAGCGCGTTGACGATTAATGCTATTTGCTCATCGCCGATTTTTTCATGAATTGTAACGCTTCTGTCTTGAAAGCTTGCTTTATTGCCTCTCAGATAAGTTAAGGCAGACACAAAAGCTCCAACAACAACAAGCATGACACCAGCTGTAACAACAATATTTGCATGGAGTTCATATCGTACAAACTGGGTTCCCAAGAATAGCAGCCCTAACCCCGATGCGATTATCAGAACGGGGCCTCTGCTATTTAATAGCTTGTGAGTTATCGAGTTTGTTTCGTCCATAAATAATTCTCAAAGGTTGGTATTGAGGCTTAACAGTAATTAGACGGAATTCTTCGTTATTGAATAGTGCAGAATTCTAGATAAGTCCACCCGCAAGCCAGCGACGCCTATCATAAAAATCCTGCAAATCAAGGTATTGCCTGTAGGGGCAGTAAGCAGTGAGTAATCGCGTGGTCGCGTGTCTTCACGCAACCGATAGGGTGTGGATAAGCGCTGCCTGGCCAGTTTCCCGCTGACGTGCAGCGAAACAAGTGCGCAACGACGAAGAGGGGCGTTATGGCGGGGTACTGGCGTGGAAAGCCTAGGCCATTCGGGTGATGTGCAACGCATACCAAACTCCCTTTGGTAACGGCGGGTGCGCAAGATGGCGCCAGGCCAGCTAAGGTGTTTCGACCTTATAGCATTTGCCGTATAGGCGGCAATCCGCCTCTCTCCTGCCCTGTGCGAAGTCGGTATGCCGACTGATGGTTATCGCAGCCCCACCACCACCTTCAATCCGTACTGGCGTGCCAGATAGCGGTTGCCTTGCGGCGGGCGCGGTGGTTCAGTACGGCAATAACCAATAGGGCTGGCAGACCCGCCGGACGGTGGGGTGAACAGCCTCGAACTTTGCCT